>DATDGT010000010.1:0-123097 GCA_036521975.1 Bryobacteraceae bacterium | reverse complement strand
CACCACTCGGGGATTCCCGCACGCGAATCCAGCCAGTTTTGTATACGAGCTATCACCACTATCATTACCGGCCGATCTCTTCCCGACACCCCCATTTTCATCCTCATGGGTGAACGGCCGCGGGTCATGGGGGATTTGTATTATCGGCTCTCGATGGTGGAAATCCTCCTTGTACTCCACGAAATTATGCTTGGGCGAGCCGTTTAGGTGGTCAATGATGCAATGATGGCCATGGTGTACCCTTCCAGCTCATCCAGAAACGGACCGATCTTATCGATCGCGGCCTTTTGCCATGGAGAAGCGCCGCCTTTCGCTTCTTTCAGCTTCGTCTCTTGCTTGCGAAGGGCGTTCACATGATCCTTGATTTGATTGATCGCAACGGCCTGACTCTCCCAGCTCACGTTCGTGCGCGTGAAGGTCTCCATAAAGCCGGCGTCTTCCTTTAACTGGAACGCCATGGTCTTGGTTTCCGAGAGCAGCTTGGTGACTTGTTGGTCATCCGGAACGTCGGCCGCCCGGGCGGGCAGAGCGAGGAATCCGGCTAGCGGGAGGGCGAGACTCCCTATCCACGCTAATGTCTTCGGAGTGATGGAACCTTGATGCATAACGATTTCCTTCTCCTTTCGCTTCGCGATTCCCTAACGCAAAAGGAGGATGCACTCGCCCATCCACACACGCCTCTCTCTCAAATCAAAGGATTTAGTCGATCGCTGCCGCTAACCGCGGGCTGACGTCTGCGCGATATCCCCCATCACGTGGGTCTTGACGCAGCACGGGCGCGGGGACTAGCGGGAGTTTACTGAGCGTGACGGAAACAGGACCGTAAAGTATTGTGGTGTGAGGATGTTACGCGGGGCGTGCAGTATTACCACGTGGGGTAATCTGCAACTGATCTAAACCGAGGGTTTTGGCCAGGGCCTGTTGCGCGAGGGTCTGTTTGGAGAGCACACTGGCGGCGCGGTTGGGGCCTTTTTCTCCTTGCGGTGGATACAGCAGAACAAACTGCTGAATCTGGCGCAACTCTTCCATTAGTTGTTCCATGGAAATTCCGTTCCAGGCAGCTTGCGCCTGTTTATGAAGATGCTGCAACAGCGAGATGCCGCGCCGGACGTCGGTGACGCCGGCCTCCACGGAAGTGGACCTTCCCGCCCCGCCGCCGTTCCCCTCGGGCGAAACGCCGACATCGATCATGGTGGTGCAATGAAGCCGGGAGTCAGCGCCCGGGGCGTCGTTTATACTGTTGTATCGATGCGGTCGATGGTTGCCGGAGTCGCGTTGGCGCTAGCTCTGTTCGCGCCGGCCCTACGGGCCCAGTTGCCCAAAGGCGCCAAGTTCTTTGGCAGCGTCACGAAGAAGGGAGTCCTCTACGAACTCTGGCGGACCAACTCCGACACGAAGTGCTATGTCAGGGTATATTCCGCTCAGCAGATCGTCCTTGCTGCTCTGCTCGGGTTGCCCATGCCGGACTACCTGTACGCCTTCGGAACGGCAACCGACTGTAACAAGGCAGCCGCACAGATAGCGTCGTCTCCGGGGGGCAAGGCCCGGCCGGCCGCTATCGAGCCACGACAGTCCGCGCCGTCTTCGCAGGGCTATCTCTGGATCCTCTCCGATACAGCACCTGATACTGCTCCGGCTACCGATGATGCGATTTATGCCGTCGACCCGAGCACTGGCGACACTGCGGCTACAATCTTGACGCCAGGCCCGATCCCGCAGGCAATTGCGGCCGGCAACACGGGAAACTGGGTTTACGCGACCATTCAGGGAGTGCCCGCGGGAGAAAACGGGATTCCCGCCCACGCGCCCCTGGTTGAAGTAGTCAGCACATCGACCCTCAGCATTGCCCAGACGATCAATCTTCCGCAGGGCGTCACGCCCTTCAAACCCGCGCTCAGCCCGGACGATCGCTACATTTACGTTCCGGTGACCTTTTACAACCAATCGACCACGTCGCCGCAAGGGGAAATGCTGGTGGTGGATACTCAGAATCCATCCACGATCACGACCGTCCCTCTGACGATCACAACGCGCTCGGGACAGGTGGCGGCGCCGGGCGCGGGAACTACGGCAATAACTCCGGACGGCGAGCTGCTCTTCACGTTGTGCGGCGCCGGCTTCTGCGTGATCGATACGACAACGGGCCAACAGACCGCCTACGTCGGCTACGGGGCGGGCCTCGAGACGCTCAGCGATCTGGCCATTGATCCCACCGGCTCGCGCTTGTATCTGGCGGGGCAGACGCACGTCTATGCGTACGACACTGCAACGCTCATGCAGATCGGCAGCGTGCTGACCAATCAAAACGCGCAATTGGGCAACATCAGGGTCAGCTCGGATGGCACGGCGGTCTTCGCCAACGATCAAAATTCCAGCGCGGTCTTTGTCATCGACCCGGTGATGCTGACCTCCACGGAAGTGGACCTCGCCGCCCCGCCGCCGTTCCCTTCGGGCTTAGCGCCGACATCCATGATAGTGGTGCAATGAAGTGAAACCCGCGCGCATGCTGGCTGTGTTGACGCTCGCCGGTTTAGGAGCCACGGCGCAGCCGTTCATCAATTACCGCGGGGTGGTCAACTCGGCGAGCTTCGAAGGCCACGGGCTGCCGGCGGGGTCGATTGCCCAGGGATCGATCTTCACGATTTTCGGGAGCAATCTGGGTCCGGCGCAGCTTGCGCAGAGCAGCTCGTACCCGCTGACGAATCAGCTCGCGAGTGTCTCCGTGAGCGTCACGCAAGGCAGCAACACTCTGGCGGCGATCCCGATTATCGTGCTGGCTTCGCAGGTGAGCGCGATCATGCCTTCGAATGCCGCTCTGGGGCAGGCGATCGTACGGGTCACCTACAACAACCAGACCAGCAATCCGGCGGTGGTGAACATAGTGGGCGCGAGCCCCGGGCTGTTTTCCATTCTCTCCACTGGGTTCGGTCCGGGCGTTGTGCAGAACTACGTTTCCTCCACGAGCCAGCCCGTCAATACCACGCAGGCGACGGCGCAGCCGGGGCAGACGATGATTCTTTGGGGCACCGGACTGGGGCCGGTACCGTACGCCGATAATATCGCGCCCACGGCAGGCGATCTGCCGACGCAGATCGAGGTGTTCGTCGGCAATCAGCCGGCTACGGTCGCATACTCCGGCCGCTCGCCATGCTGCGCCGGGCTGGATCAGATCGTCTTCAACGTTCCGACGAATGCGCCTACCGGCTGCTATGTTCCAGTGCAGGTGCGCGCCAATGGGGCGATAGTCAGCAACGCCGTCACCATTGCTATTGCCAATAACGGCGCTGCTTGCAGGGATAACTTCAATCCAGGGGGCGCGGCGGTGCGCGCCGGAGGCCGTAACGGATTCGTCGAGGCCGAGCGCGACGATTATCTGGTGGAGATTGGTCTGAATCCCCCAGGGGAGGTGACCGCGGACTTCCTGTTCGCCGACCTGCGTCAGGACGCGGGCGGACCCACCTATTTCAGCCCGGAATACTCGCTGCCCCCGGTCGGGACGTGCACGATGTATTCAGGAGCGGCCTTCGATGGAGGCGCGTCCACGCTGCTGTTTGCGCCGCAAAGCCAAGCGCTGGACGGGGAGGCACGGCGCTGCAGGTTTCCTCGGGCGGCGCGCCAGCCCCGGTGGGGCGCGTGTCCGGCGAACCGCAGCTTTATGGAACGTTCCTCGGCGAGCAACCGGCCCCGGTCAGCGGAGTCCTGGGGCTGTTCTTCAATTTTCCGGGCTCTTTCACGCTGACCATTCCCGGAGGCGCGGATGTCCAGAGCGCTCAAGTGAATGGAACGACGCCCGCGCCGCTTCAGTGGACGAATCGATCTTCGCTTACTACGCTCACGCGTGCAAGCGGGCTGACGGTGACATGGACCGGAGGGAATCCGGCGACGGACGTCGCGGTGATCGAGATCGAAGCCAGCAACGACGCCGCCAATTCCGCGGCGCTGGCTTTGTGCATTGCGCCGATCGCCGCCGGGACATTCTCGCTACCATCCGAGATTTTGCAATCCCTTCCAGCGACTCCCTCGAGCGTGCAGCGCATCCCCGCCTGGGTGGTGGTCGCGTCCGAGCCGCTCCTCAGCCCCGGAACATTTTCGGCGGGCGGCCTTCAGGGAGGGTATCTTGCCCCCACATACGCGGCAATCGATGCAGTAGTCGTGCAGTAATGCCCTAGCTAGAAGTCCCCGTCGGCGAGCCCCGCGCTAAATCCTGTGCTGTGACAATTACTTTGTAACACAGAGTACATTGCCGCGCTCAATTGATCGCGGTAACCTTTCATCTGCTTCATTCTGCCTCATTCTGCCTCCATCCGATTCCAAAAATTGTATTTCCGCGGTCAAGTTCACAAGCTAAAACCCATCACAAGCGCAGTCACGCCCAGCAAACGGATCAGGGGCATAAACCTTCCGGTCTGCGGCAGTTCCTCCGCTGGAGCGGTTGGAGCCGGCTCCAGAGGCAGTGCCGGCGGCAATTCCGCGATCTCTATCGTCTCCGTCGTCGTCTCCGGGGTCTCCGGGGTCTCCGCTACCGTCTCCACCGTGGCTTCAGGAGCAGGTGCGGTTTCGGCAACCGGCATAGGCGCCGAGTGGCTTGCCAAATTGACGACCGACCGCTCGGTCAGGGGCCGCTGCCCGCCCGATTTGCGAATGATGCGTCCCTAAGGCGTTTCCCGGGAACTGTGGTTCGCTGGAGCGTGCCAGAGCGACCGTGAAGGTCGTGTGCCAAACGAGGTCATGGACGCGCAAGCCCGGATCCCAATGTTGATCCAGCGGATGGTGGACGCTATTGCCAACCATGATTTCCCCGGCGCGCGCCGCTATTCGGATGAGGAGCGCCTGGCGCGCGATGAACTCCACCGGCTACGACAGAGATACGGTATCGCTGATTCCGGCAATGATGGATGCTGATCCAGGGGCGACAGTCGTTCTGCGCAGCGCCCAGGGCTCGCCCTTTGATAAAATAAATCGACCGCGCCTTTCGGCGCCTCAGTCGAGGGGTTGTCTCGAGAGCGAAAACTCGTCCAAGAAGTTTTCCACGGCGGATGGAGGCCGCGAGTCTCAGGAGACGTTCCTACGCAGGGAGTCCATGCACGACATCTCACGTAATGGCCCAGTAGTAGGCGGCGCCGCGAATGGCAAAGGCGAGCCGCCCCCGCCCGCGCCCGCGGGCGTCAACGATTTCGCCGTCAAACTCGCCAACGTCAACGGAACCGGCTCCGCCAGCGCCAACGGTCTCATCATGCAGGCCATTTTCCGCATGGGCATTCCGGTCACCGGCAAAAATCTGTTTCCATCCAATATCCAGGGGCTTCCCACCTGGTACGAGATCCGCGTGAATAAGAACGGCTATGGCGCCCGCGCGCTGGATTACGACTTGATGGTGGCGATGAATTCGCAAACGTATAAGGCCGACGTGAACGAGGTCCGGCGCGGCGGATACCTGCTGTACGACTCCACTTGGCCTCTCGATCCCGATCTTCATCGCGACGATATCGTCTTCCTGGGCGTGCCGCTCGCCAAAATGTGCAACGAGAGCTTCACCGACCCGCGCGAGCGGATTCTCATGAAGAATATCGCCTATGCCGGGTCGTTATGCGCCGTCCTCGAGATCGATATGGAAATAGTGGGCCAATTATTGGTGGAGAAATACGGAAAGAAACAGGCGCTGCTGGACTCGAATCATAAGGCGTTGAAGCTGGGCTATGAGTACGCGCGGAATCATTTCTCCTGCCCCTTGCCGTTTCATCTTCAAACGATGAAGGCGAACGACGACAAGATCCTGGTCGACGGCAACACCGCAACCGCGCTGGGCTGCCTTTACGCCGGAGCGACGGTGGCCGCCTGGTATCCGATTACGCCCGCTACTTCCGTGATGGACGCATTCAAAGGTTTCTGCGAAAAATACCGCCGCGATCCGGACACCGGCAAGAGCAATTACCTCATTCTGCAAGCCGAAGACGAGCTGGCGGCGATAGGCATGGTCCTGGGAGCGAATTGGAACGGCGCGCGCGCGTTCACTTCCACGGCCGGCCCCGGCATCTCTCTAATGAACGAGCTGCTCGGCCTGGCGTATTACGCGGAAATTCCGGCCGTGGTCATCGATGTGCAGCGCGTGGGACCCTCCACCGGAATGCCGACGCGCACTGCGCAAGGCGACCTGCTCGAATGCGCCTACGCCTCCCATGGCGACACGCGCCACATCCTGCTGTTCCCTTCCAATCCTTCGGAATGCTTCGATTTGGCCGTGAAATCCTTCGATCTCGCGGAACGTTTCCAGACCCCCGTGTTGATGCTTTCCGATCTCGATATTGGCATGAACGATTGGGTTACACCGCGCCTGAAATGGGACGATTCGTTTCGTCCGGATCGGGGCCGGGTGTTGAGCGCCGAAGATTTGGAGCAGATTGGCCGCTATTTCCGTTACTATCCGGAAGACGAGAATTTCGTGGCCGCGCGAACGCTGCCCGGCGTGAGCGAAAAAGGCTCATATTTCATTCGCGGCTCGGGCCACGACAAGTTCGGCGTCTACACCGAAGTCCCCGCCGCATACCGGGAGGTCATGGACCGGCTGGAGCGCAAACACAGAGCGGCCGCCGCCTTTGTCCCGTCTCCGGAGATCTTGCGCCGCGAGGGCGCGCGGTTCGGCCTGATCGCCATCGGCGGCTGCGATCCCGCGATCCGCGAGGCTGCGGATATTCTCGAACGCCATGGCATCCCCGCCGACTACCTGCGGATTCGCGGCTTCCCCTTCCATGAATCCGTGGAAGCGTTCATTAACGGACACGATTTCTGCTTCGTCGTCGAGCAAAATCGCGATGCGCAATTGAAATCGCTGTTGACGATCGAGACCGGCGTGCCCAAAGAAAAGCTCCGCTCCATCCTGGTTTATGGAGGCTTCCCGCTGAGCGCCCGGCACGTCGTGGACGCTATTTTCGAGAATCGCGACCGCCCCCGGCTTCCAGGCCACGACCGCGAGGGAGTGGTAGAGGCGGTGATATCCTAGCCATGCCCTCCATCGCCAAACCCGTCGCCACCCACCCCAGCCTCCAGCGCAACGAGCTAGGCCTGACCATCCGCGACTACGAAGGCTCCATGTCCACGCTCTGCGCGGGCTGCGGCCACGATTCCATCACCGCCGCCGTCATCCGGGCTTTTTGGGAGTTGTCCACGCCCCCGCATCTCATCGCCAAGCTGAGCGGCATCGGCTGTTCCTCGAAAACTCCCACGTATTTCGTGGGCGGCGCGCACGGGTTCAACTCCGCGCATGGCCGCATGCCCTCCATCGCCACCGGCGCGGCCGCGGCCAATCGCGACCTGGTCTACATCGGCGTCTCCGGCGACGGCGACTCGCTCTCCATAGGACTTGGCCAGCTCTGCCACGCCATTCGCCGCAATGTGCGAATGGTCTACATCATCGAAAACAACGGCGTCTACGGATTGACCAAGGGCCAATTTTCCGCTTCCGCCGATATCGGCTCCAAGAGCAAACGCGGCGAGCCGAACCGCATGGCGCCGATCGATCCCGTGCACCTGGCGCTGAGTCTCGGCGGGACCTTCATCGCCCGCAGCTTCTCCGGCGCGAAAGACCAGCTTGTGCCGATTCTCAAAGCCGCCGTCGCCCATCGCGGTTTCGCTTTAATCGATGTCATTTCGCCTTGCGTCACCTTCAACGATCATTCCGGCTCAACCAAAAGCTACATCCAAACCCGCAAGCACATGATCCGGGCGACGGAAACCGATTTCGTTCCTCCCGCCCAGGAAATTCTGGCGGAGATCGGCCCGAATGGCGCGACCAGTGTTACGCTCCACGACGGCAGCGTCGTCCGCTTCAAATCTTTGCCTCTCGGCTACGATCCCACCGATCACCGCAAAGTCGCGGCTTATCTCGATCGCCATCAGGAGCAGGGCGAAATTCTCACCGGACTACTGTACCTCGACGAATCCGCCGCCGACATGCACGAGTTGAGCCAAACCTCGGAGGTCCCGCTGGTGAACATTCCCTTCGAAGCGCTCTGCCCCGGATCGAAGGCGCTGGAAGAACTTCAAGAGGACTTCCGATAATTGCTTCTGGAATCCGGCATCGAACTTCCGACCCAGGCGATCGCCGAACTTTGCCGCCGCTATCACGTGCACGAGCTTTCCGTCTTTGGCTCCGCCGCTCGCGGGGACATGAAGCCCGAGAGCGACATCGACATTTTGGTCGAGTTCGAGCCTGACGCTCCTATCGGGCTCTGGGAATTCGGGCACATAGAAGGCGAACTGAGCGTCCTGCTTGGCCGCAAAGTGGATCTGGTTTCCAAGCGGGGCTTAAAGCCTCGCGTCCGCCCTTACGTTCTGCGCGACGCCAAAGTCGTCTATGCGGCGTGACCCGGCGTTTGTAGATGATATTTTTCGAGCCTGCAATGAGATCCAGCGCCTGTGCAGCGGCAGGAGCGCCGACGAGGCTGAGTCGGATCCCACTATCCGAGCGGCTCTCCTTCACCAGTTAACCGTGATCGGCGAAGCGGCCAACCGGCTTTCGGACGAACTTCGCGCCGCCCATCCTTCGATCCCGTGGCCGGATATCGTGTCGCAACGAAACCGCATCGTGCATGGCTATTTCGGACTTGACTGGGGGCTCGTCTGGCACTCGGCTACGCGTAGTGTCCCGGACCTGAAAGCGTGGGCCGAGGCAGTACTGCGTGAGGAACTGCGCGAGGGCGGAGATTGACAGACGCGGCCAATCGCGATCAAAAATCTGAAGGCGCAATTGCCGCAGGCTTGCTACACTTGGGGATCTCATGCCTCTGATTTTGGAAGGAAAGCCGGTCCGCGACCGGATCTTCGCGAGCCTGAAACCTCGCATTGAAGCGGTGAAATCGAAGTTGCACCGTCCGCCGGGATTGGCCGTGGTGCTAGTGGGCCAGGATCCCGCCTCGGACCAGTACGTGCGCAACAAAATCACGGCCTGCGCCGGACTGGGAATTTGTAGCAAAAAAGTCGCGCCGCCCCATAGCGTCTCCACCACGGAGTTGCTCGAAGAATTAGACAAGCTGAACCACGATCCCGAAGTGGACGCGATTCTGGTCCAGATGCCTCTGCCGAAACAAGTGGACTCCCGGAAAGTACTGGAAGCGGTGGCGCCGGATAAAGACGCCGACGGCTTTCACCCACTGAACGTCGGTCATCTGGTGGCAGGCCGTCCCGCGCCGCGGGCGTGCACTCCCGCGGGAATCATGGAGCTTCTCAAATATTATGAGATCCCCGTCGACGGGCGGAGAGCAGTGGTGGTGGGGCGCAGCGATATCATCGGCAAGCCCATGGCCCTGATGCTGCTCGCGGCCAACGCCACCGTCACCGTGTGCCACTCCCGCACACCGAATCTGGCCGAGGAATGCCGCCGTGCCGACGTTATGGTCGCGGCTATCGGCAAACCCGGCCTGATCACCGCCGAGTTCATCCAGCCCGGCGCCACTGTCGTGGACGTCGGAACCTCGCGAGTCACCGATCGCCAGCAGGCCGCGCGCTTGGGCCGCTTGGAAGAACTGGAGCGCAAGGGCGCGGCGTGGGTGGGCGATGTGAGTCCACCGGACGTGGAGAAGCTTGCGGGCGCTTACAGTCCGGTGCCAGGGGGCGTGGGACCGCTCACTATCGCCATGCTGCTATCGAACACCGTAGAGCTCGCCGAGCGCCACGGCTGCTAGCCAAACTGCTTGCGAAGCGCCCGGCTCAGTAGGTCCTGCAACGTGCGTGGAGGGCGGGCTTCAGCCCGCGCGAGGCTTTAGCCTCGCTTCCCCCCAGCGGGACCGAAGTCCCGCGCGGACTAAGTCCGCCCTCCAAAAGGTTATTGCATCACCACCAGCACTGCCCTCGGAAACGCGAACTTGCGTCCCGCTTCGTCGATCACGTTGATCTGGCAGATATAGCGGCCAGGAGCGATGTTTTTCAAGGGAACTTGAATGTTCACCGGCACGGCCCCGGGGCGCGTCGCGGCCAACTGCGTGAAAGCGATCTCGGGAACTTCGAAAGTCTTCGCGCCTTTTTGGTTGAACCAGCTCATGCTGACTTTCACGCGCCGGGCCTTGGAATCGGCCGGATCGGGCAGCGCGTCATAGACGTCGAAAGAGACATACAGATTCTGATTTTGCCGGAACACTTTCGTGATATTCGGCACCACCTTTTCGTCGCCCACGATCAGCGGATTCGCCGTGACGGCTTTTTTATTCAGCTTTTCCGCATTGCCCACGGCCGCTGTAAGCGGCTCGCGCTGATTGCTCCAGATAATGCTGCTCAGCTTCAGGCCGGACGTATCCGCGCTCAAATCCGGAAGGGTGAAGCGATATTCAAAGGTCCCGATTTTGCCGGTGATGTTCTCGCGAACCACGGCTTTCATCATGTAGCGGCCCGGCTCGAGCGTGAAACCGGCATCGTATTGGAAGCCCTTACGGCCGGATTGAGCAGCTTCGCCATTCAATTTGATGGGCACGTTGTCGCGAACGTTGCCGGCGGTGGCATGCGTTTCGTCCTGAATCTGCACGGCGAAATCGAGCTCCGTGGTTTGCGCGCCTTTTTTCGCCGCCAAATCGATTACGGAGCCCGGAATTTTTAGCGAAACGGGAACGAAATATGCGGTCGGGCCCACGCGGAAATAGTCCACTTCCGGAAAAAGCGGCAAATCGGTAATCGGCTCGCCGGCCGTCATGGCTTCCTTCAACTGCTGTTCCTTGTCTTCGCCGTTCAGCCGCTTCCAATCCTTGTCGGCCCAATAGCCCTGGCGGGCTTCGATCTTCGCCGAAAGCCCGTTCGTTAGCTTTACGGTAATTTTGCGATATTTGCCGTCCAATGCGGGATTGCTGGTGTAATAGCCGAGGATGTAATAGCTGCTCTCCGCATTCGCCGCCTGCTCGATTCCCAACGCCAAATCGTTGCTATCCAGGAAAGCCTTGCCGCCGGTGTCGGCCGCGAGCGTGGCTATGGTTTCCTGCGAATCGTTAAAGGTGTTGCGCTGCGTGTTGTAGACCGAGCCGGTGAACAGGCCCGTGCCGCGCGAGCCAGCCTTGCTGGCATCGCCTCCCGGAGGATCCGCCGTCAATCCACGGGCGTCGATGGGATCAATCACCAAATTGGCTTTGTCCGCCGCATTGATCGATGCCTCTAGCTGCGCTTGATTATCGATGCCGGTCTTGTTGATGCCGCCGTTGAAATAAATCAAAAGCTTCTTTTCCGGCATCGCTTTCAGCATTTTCGCGATTTTCTCGATCGCCGCCAGCTTTTGATCGGTGTTGAAGATATTGAACTCGGTTTCATCGGCGACGAAAGCGGCTTGGGTGTCGGGAGAATCGCAGGCGCCGGTATCGGCCAGCGTGGCGTATTCGCTCATCTCGCCGATGGGCAATTGCTTGACGATCGTGGTGAGGACCTCGCGATCGTTGGTGAAATCCGTCCCTACCTGCACCGTACTGGTGTAAAGCAGAATCGCCACCAGGTCGTCCTTGGTCATTTTGTCGGTCAAATATTTCATCGCGGCCTCTTGCGCGCGCAACTGATCGGCGATTTGCATCGAGGAGAAATCGAAGAAGAACACGAGGAGCCGCTTGTCGTGATATTGCACCTGACCCGGCGCGGCGACGGTGATGACAGTTTTCGGCGCCTCGGGCAGCTTGAACTGATCCGCGAGCGAAAGCGTGGGCGGCGGCTCCGGATCGGTGGCGAGCTTGTTGAAGTCGAAGATCGAAATCTTTTGCGGCTTGCCGTCTTCAGAGACCGCGAAATCGCTGATTTTCAAGCCTTCGATCACCTTGCCCGATTTGTCCTTTACGACGACGTCTACGGGGATGAGAGTGGTTCCGGTGCGGAAGGTGGGCGTGCCGCCTTGCGCGGTTTGAGCGGGCTGCTGCTGCTGGGCGAAAAGCGGCGTCCCCGCTAGGGCGACAGCCGGGAGCAATCGGAAGAGTCGGAAGAAGCCGTTCATTGAAATCCGCATGATTCCTTAGAAATTGAAACGCATGAACAAGGTAGCCGTCCGGGTGGCGGATCCCGTGGTGGGCACGCCGTAGGTGTTGGTATTAACGGTGGTGCCGAAGCCGGAAATATAGACGTAATTCAGCGGGTTCGTGGCGCTAATCCGCAACTGGAATTGCCGGCGGCTCTCGCCGATGCGCCAAGCGCGATTGAGCGCTGCGTTCAATGACACTTGGAACGGGCCGGGAATGGTATCCACGCCGGCGTTTCCGTACTGACCCGCCTCGGGAGTGGTGAACGCCGCCGTATTGAAAAATGGATTGTCGCCACCGTCGATGGAAACGCCGGTAGCTTGCGCGCGCGGCGAACCGGCCACGCTGCTACCGGCAGTATTCGCGAGATTGCCGCCGAGCCTCGCGGTCAGGGGAGTTCCGGTAGCGGCGGTCAAGGTTCCGTTAAGAGTCCAACCGGCCAGCACCGCCGTCTTCCAACCGCCATTGCGCAGCATCCCGTTCACGCCCACGGGCGAGGACAGGGTGTACGTGTAACTCAGCTTGTGGCGTTGATCGCTGCTCGAAAGCCCGCGCTCCAGATGCCAATCGTGGGTGAACTGCGCGGCCGTTCCACCAGAGCCCGACAAAGCCGAGGCGTTATCGATAGATTTGGAATACGTGTACAGAAGGACAAACCCCATGCCCCGCTGAAAACGGCGCGTGATGCGGAGCTGGCCCGCGTTGAAGATGGAATTCGCGCCGTAGGTCTGATAATTGAATCCGGTCGAGTTGGGGATGCTCAGATATTCCTGCGCGTTCAACACGCTGGTTCCGGGCGGCGCCTGATTGGGATTTTCATAGACGCTCAGATGCGTGCCCTTGGTTCCCAGATACTCGGTTTCCACCAGGAATCCATGCGGGAACGTGTTCTGAATCGCGAACACCCAGGTTTGCGCGTAGGGGATCTTTTGGTCAGGGTTGATGGCGTAGGTGTTGCTGAGGCCGCTGACCGCCGGAGGCGGCTCGAGAAAGCCGTCCTGGATAGTCAATTGATAGGCGGAGCTGGTCGCCAGCGAGATCTTCTCGGTAAACGGCGGCTGCGACGCCATGCTGGAGACGAAAGTCTGATACGGCGAGCCGCTATAGAAGATGCTGTAGCCGCCGCGAATCTGCACGCTGTGTTTTGGCGACGGACGCCACGCGAATCCGAAGCGCGGGGAAAAATCCCGCGGATTGGAACGCACCAGGCTGGAAGGCAGGCCATAGCTCGCGGCAGTGGCCGGCGTGACCACGGTTGCATCGCCGACGAAATTCTCCGGAAGGATCAGATTGGCTATGTGTCCGTACAGCTCGGTATACGGCGCGAAGTATTCGTAGCGGAGGCCAAAGTTGAGCGTCAAATTCCGCGCGATGCGATAGTCGTCATTGGCATACGCGGACGTGCTCCAGCTCCGGAAATAGTTATTGCAGACGTTGCTGTCGTAGCTGTTGTTGGGGGTGCAACCCAGCGAGGCGGTTTGCGGCAGCCCCAGGAGAAAATCAGCGAAATCGTAGCCCGTCCCGGAGACGGGCTGGCCGTTGAGGATTTGGCTGGTCTCCAGCCCGCTGAAGCTGTAGGAGCCGCGAGCGTTCGCATAACTCAGACTGTTTTGCTGCAAGCGATTGTAGGTGAATCCAAAGGTAAGATTGTGTTTGCGCTTGTAGCTGTAGGTCAGCGCTTCGGTAGCTGTGAACGTTTGGTTGCGCGAGAGCGACGCGGACGAATCGCTGAGGCCGCCGAAATTGGCGAACGACAAATTGGGCGGACCGTAGGTGAGGGGAACGTCCGTAGTTCCCAGAATGCCAAGCGCTCCCTCCACATTGGTGGTGTTCGCGAAAAAGGGCGTGCTCTGGTTGGTGTTGTGGCTGAACGTCACGCTGGCATTGCTGTTGAAGCGCGGGGCGAAGCTGTGGCTCCATCCCGCTTGCGCGCTCAGACCCGTGCCGGAGCCGTGGTCTCTAAAGCCAAAAAGCTGCAAGGTCTGCGAGCTCCGCGTTTGTTCTTGGATGTTGAAATTGAGCCGGTCCTTATTGTCGAGCGGCATGTTGAAACGCATGCCGACGTTGTTGTTGTCGTTGGGCGTCGCTCCCGTGAAGTTGTAATTCTGCACGCTCAAGCCCGAGGTGGGGAGCGGGAAATAGCTGTTCAGAAGCGCTTGGGCCTGCGGGTTGATGCAGCTTGCCGGGATGATGTTGCCGGGGAACGCCGCGCCGGCGGGCACCGCATTGCAGCCGCCGCTGGTCGGGTTGAAAATCTGCACCGGCGTGACGACCCCGCCCACGGTGGTAGTCGTTTGCGAAAAATTGCCCTCGCGCTCCAGTCCACTGGGCATGGTGGAAACCTGGTTGAAGGGATTGCGGCTTACCGTGCCCTGATAGGTGAAATAGAAACTGGCGCGCTTCCAGTTCAGGATCTTCGGGATCACCAGCGGGCCGCCGATGTTGCCGCCGAAGCGGAGATTATTGGATGAAGGCTTGGCCTCTTTCTCTCCGTTGACTGAAAAAGGCGCCGCATTCAGCGCGGAGTCGGCGAGCTGAACGAACACGGAGCCGGTGTAAGCGGCCTGATTCCGCCTGCGGTTTCCAAAGCTGTTGAAGTTGCCGTTGAACGGTCCGCGAGCTTGGCGGTTTTGTCCGCGTCCGCCCCCTCCGCCACCGCGTCCCCCGCCTCCGCCGCCACGTCCTCCCCCGCCTCCGCCGCCACCGCCACCCGGTCCGCCACCACCAGGCCCACCGCCCGGACCGCCGAATCCGCCCGGTCCGCCGGGTCCTCCGGGCCCGCCGCCGAATCCTCCATCAATGGCTTGCGCCCCGAACCCGCCGAGACCGAGCCCGTCGCTTCCAGGCGCGACCATTCCTGCAGGCAGTCCCAATCCGCCGAGATTCGCCAGCGCGCCTCCTTGGCCATTCTGTCCGCCGCGGCCCACGCCATTGAACTGCCGGTTGTTTTGATCGGCGGATGCCGCCAGGCCCCCGCTGGTGCTGCCGTTCACCAGGAAAGCCTGATCGGCGTCCGCGCTATCTGCGTCCAATCCTCCGAACGCTCCTCCCGCGTCGAGCGACTGATCCTGGGCCGCTTGCGCGCCGTTGGGCTGCGTGGCGTTGGCTTGCGCGCTTTGGAACGCGGGACGCTGCGGAGCGCCCTGGGCACTTCCTTGAGAGCCTGCCGCTTGAGCGCCATTCCCTTGACCTGCGCCCGCGCCGCCGCGACCAGGTCCGCCCGATTGCGCGGAATTATCGCCGCGGCCCCGCCCGCGTCCGCGTCCACGGCCGGGATTGGCGGGCGCGGACTGTGAAGTCACCGTGGGCGTCTCACCCGGCTTCTGTCCCGGGCGCGGCATTTCCAGCGTCCAATTCTTGAATCCTGGTTCGTTGCCCACCGTGATGTGATCCTTAGCGATGGTGAACCCGAAGGCCTGCACTTGAATGTCCCATTCGCCGGCGGGCAGGTTCATCGAGTAGCTGCCATTTTCGTTGGTGTAGGCGACCACCTTCGCGGTGCCTTGGCTGGCTGTCACCTCCGCGCCGGGGATGAGTTGATCGGCGGCGCGCACCACGCCGGTCTCGGATGCGGCATGGAGCAGAGCAGGCAACAACGCCGCGGAAAGGAGAAAGGGTAAAAGCGTCTTCACAAAGTACATCAATCAAAACGATTCTCGGTGGGTTTGGGTTACCTGGGGAGTCACATCGGCGAACACAAATCCTTCACGCTCTATGATTTCCCCATTGGAGACGGGGATAGGCCGGGAGAACAGCGGGCACGCGTAAACGAACGTGTGGAACTCACCATTTTCGCCGCAGGGATCGACGGAGAGAGGCAGATCCCGTAGCAATGATGCGTCGAACTCGCGTCCGGCGAAGGACTTTTCCAGCTTCCTGGGATCCACGCAGGTCAGCCTGGCCTTCACGCCGGAGGCGATCATTTCTTCCGCCAGTTGTCGCGTAGGAATCATCCACAAAGGAAATAGCGGCTCGAGACCGGTGCCCTCCAATTGCTTGATGCGGTATTCGCGGACGTCCTGAAGGAACAGATCGCCGAAGGCGAATGCGGCGATTTCTTCGGCTTTGGCTCGTTCGATCAGAGCGCGCATGCGCGTTTCGTATTCTGCGTTCGAGCACGGCCAGGGCAGCTCCACCGGCCACAGTGGAAGGTCCATGCGTTCCGCCTGCGCCTCAACGAGCGCGCGCCGCACCGCATGCATGGCGACGCGGCCGGCCGAAGAATTGAATGTCGTCACCAAGGCTGCGACCTGGACATCCGCCGATTGCCGCAGCCGATACAGTGCCCAGGCGCTATCTTTACCGCTGCTCCAGGAGAGAAGAACTTTCTTCACGGCTTCAGGTCAGGTTACACCATACATGCCAACCACCGCTTTTCGCGAGAGTCCGCCCTACAAAGTGGCAGGCGGAGTGCTCCTTTTGGTGTGGAGGACAGCTTGCGGTCCCGTTCAGGCGCGTTCGGTTTCGTGGCGGGAGTTCTTTTGACCGTGTTGGTTGGCGTAGTGTGGATACATTTCGCCCACCCAACCCCCGCTGTTTCCCAAGTGAATGCGCCGGCGATCCTGCACCAGATTGAAGGTCTCCAGCAGCTTGTCTCGGTAAAATCCACCGTCCAGAAGGTGGTAGGTCTGGAAGAAAAGAAATATCCCCTGGGGGCGGAGAGGATTCTTCTGTTCGTGCAAGCCCAGGTGCTGGCAGGCGTAGATCTTGCGGAGCTAACGCCCGCCAACGTGCAGGTTTTTTCGGCCCGGAGAGTTCGGATCAACCTCCCTTCCCCCCGAATCCTTCAAACCGTGATTGACGATAAACAGACCAAGGTCTGGGACCGAAGCATCACGTGGTGGACTCCATGGGTTCCTTACAACCCGGATCTGGAGCGTCAAGCGCGCCTGGCTGCGCTCGATGAGATCGACAAAGCTGCAATTGAAGGCGGCATTCTCGATCTGGCGCGGCGCAACGCGGAAACCGCAATACGGGAATTTCTGGAGACCACCGGAGTGAAAGCTTCAGTGGCATCAGCGACCTGACCAGCGCGGAGCGGATCTGCGGAACTTTGAGCGGTCAGAGGATCACGGAGTCAGTTATGAGGTCACGGCAAGCGGCTGTGCGGATGGTCCGTCGATCCAGCGGAGCTTTTCGACCGGCATCACCTTTCCTAATGGCTTCCAGGGTAATCGGGACAGCTTGCGGGACCCCGTGTGGATCAGCAGGGGTTCGTCGTCAGCGACCAGGTATGAATTGAACGTGAATCCCCCCGGAATCACGTCCAGCGGCGTACAGATTCGATAGATTCCGTGGCCGATACCGGCGCGATCATTGAAAGGCCACCGCGCTCTGGGTCATCTCGCTTACAAAAGCATATCCGTAATCCAAACCCGTGGCGGAAAACAGGACGGGCTGGGTGCCTTGGATCAGGGTCAAATATCCGTTTCCGGACGGAATCGACAAAGTGATATAGGACGGAACGGTAAAGGTGTGGGCCGAGACCGGGGCGTAGCAGTTGAAGAACATAGTCAGCGTCGCGGTCGAGTACGTGCCGCTGATCTCCACATCGGCCGTGGGATCGCCTCCCGTCCAATTCACGGTGACGCCCTGCGATCGCGTCACAGTGGCCGGCGGGTTGGTCCAGACGAGCGGCGCGCTGGGGGCGGGGAAGGTGACGCTAAAACCCCCTACACTGGCGGCGCCGTTTCCGTTGCTTGCGCTGAAAGACTGTCCGGAGGGAAACGTGTAGTTGGCTCCGAAGATCCCTTGGTAAACTCCCTGCTGGACGGCAGGGACGGCAAACGGGGAAGGCGAAGCGCCGGTGACGGTGAGGGTTCCCGCATTGAGATAGGTTGAGCCTCCATTGAACCCGCCGGGAGGCACGGTGATCGGCTCGCTGACGAAACAACTGCCGTAGGAGGCGGAGCCATAGCCGTCGCCGTATTGCCCGGCGGATCCGTTGAAGAAGGTGCCGTTGGCGCTGGCGGGCCCGGCATAGGCTCCTGTCGCGGTGAGCCGTTCATTCATCTGGATGACGGCGGTGCGCACCGAAGGAAGGTTCTCGAGCATCGTGAACAGAGTCGCGGTCACGCTGAGATTGGAATCGCTACATGCCCCGCCGTTCTGTTCCACCGGCAGAGTGACGGTGCTGCTGACTACCTGCGCGGCGCCGGATCCGCTGACGGCGGTGATGCCGACGAAGCATCCGCTCACTCCCGTGGGGATGACGATGTCGACTTGATCCACGCCGGGATACTGGGAGCGCCCTTGATAGAGGATCTGCGCCTGTACACCTCCCACGTATAACGCGGAAAGGTAGCTGAGATTGTCCTGATGGGCGGGGTAGGAGCGGTCATCGTTGGCCGTGTCGCCGCCCAGGCCGGAGCCCCACAGCACCACGACCTCATTCCAGCTTGCGGAAGCGGCGTAGGTGATCAGATTGCCGGTGGTGTTGTCGGTTGCGACAGCTTCGCCGACGGCGATCGGGTATAACGTATCCAAACCCATCGCGCTGGTACCGATGGGAATGTTGGAGATCGAGCCGGACTGGCCGTTGTAGGTGATCGTGAACGTGGCGCTTCCGGTCGGCGTGGTGGAGGGAAGAACGGCGGCGACTTGCGTGGGGCTGACGTAATAAATTCCGCAGTTCACGTTCGTGGTTCCTACCGTGACCGAGACGCTGGTGCCATTCGCGGCGGGCGACGTGAGCGGCAAAGGGCCTTGGGAGAGATTCCAGAGTTGCGGTTGAGTGCCGGCGGCCGCCATCCCCGTGCCTTTAAGGATGAAGAGCGCGCCTGGCGCAATCGCGTAGTTTGGAGTTCCGGGAATCAAGTAGCTGTAGTTGTTCTGAACGGCGGTGATGGTAGGCGCCGCGCCGCTCAAGTTAAGGGCAAAGAACGCGAGACCGAGGGACAGCGTGTGAAGTGATATTCGTAGGGCGTAAGTAGTTTGCAACGTGGGGGCTCCTCCTAGTGTTCGCCGTTGGAACCGGCGAGCACAGTCCATTATGAACCAGGTCGGGGCATGCCTCGCTCTGAGTCGTTGGTCAAAACCCGAAGCGCAGGTTCAGCTCCACTCGCCGGTTCGCGTTGTTGGGGCCGTTATTTTGCAATACCTGCCCCAGGAAGGGCGAACTCAAGATTGCGACCGGCGATCCTGGATTCAAATGATTCAACGCATTGCGCGCCTGAATCCCGAGCTGGATGCTATAGCGCCCCGGCGGCTTGGAGCCGGAGTTGGCTCCGGTATCGATGCGGATGCCCGCGGCCGCCGCAGCCTGCTGAAGGGCTTGTGCCTGCCGATCGGCCTGCGCCCTTTCTCCGAAAGTCCACGTGCGGCTCAGGCGCGCTCCTACGTTGAACTGACCATAGCCGTATCCATAATTTCTCGGAATGATTACACTGCCGAATTCGGGATGGTGAACCGGATCGATATTGAACACGCCCCAGGGCGAGGAGAATACGCCGAGCGCGGGGTCGGCGGGCACGGTTGCGAAAGCCGGGCGATCGTTGAAAATCGAATCGCCGTTCAAATCCGTACCCGTCGTGATATTCAGCGGCGGAGCGCTGGAGGCCGATATATTCGGCGAGAGCTGCAATTTCCACGGCAGGATCAGGTTCCCGCCGATCTGGACACGATGCCGGATATCGAAGGCCGCACGGCCCCATTCTCCCGACAGATCGTAAGTATTGGCGGGAAAACTGCCCGGCCCATCTGAATTCGAATGCGCGTGGTTGTAGCTGTAATAGCCAAACAACGAATAGCGGGCGTTGATGCGTGCGTTGACGTTGAACGTGAGCTGATTCTGTTTAAACAGCGCGCTCGACTCGTATAGATATAACTGCCCGTCGTTTCCGTAGGGAAAGATGCCGCTGCCCGGAAGTCCCGTGAACGTTCCCGGCAGTGGAGCATTGAGATTAACGGATCGCAATTGATGGGTGCCGCGCGAATTCGTGTAGCTGACCGAAACCGTCATGTTCTTGGGAAGCTGCCGTTCCACGGTGGTGGCGTATTGAAAAATCTCCGGAGCCTGAATATGAGAGTCTACTTCATAAATCGCTTGCGCCTGAACATCGCTGAGCAACTGGCTCACGGGAGGCGCAGTGGGGTAGAACATCGGATCGGTAATGAGAAAGAACTGTTGTGCGATCCCGTTCTGACGAAGAGCTTGTAGGGTCAGAGCCTGACTGATCCGGTCGTAGAACATCCCCGAGCCCAGCCGCAGTACGGTCTTGGGCGGCCGTCCATTTCCCTGTCCCTTGCCGATGCCCCACGCAATGCCGATCCGTGGCGCCCAACTGCGGCTGGCGGCAACATGGGTTTGAGTTTCAAAACGCATCCCAAGGCTCAAAGTGATATTCGGTTTTACTCTCCAATCGTCCTGCACAAACGGCCCCGCGTCCACGTAGCTCACCGAGGTCAGGGGAACGCCTCCCGTCACGGAATACTGGCTTGCTCCTCCTCCTTGCGCCACGATCTGATCGAAGGGCAACCCGAGCGCCACTCCGCGCAGCGTCGCCGCATAGGCATCGATCGAAGTGAAGGTGTAAGTGCCATTGTAGTTCGAAGTGGAATAACTGTCTTGAAGATTTCCGCGAATGCGCGTTCCGAATTTCACGAAATGAGCGCCGCGCTTATACGAAGAATTGTTCTGAAATTCGAAGTTGGAATTCCGATTGTAATTGAGCGGCGCATTCGCGCCACCGCCGTTAAAAGAGCTGAGGACGTTGATTCCCGGCGAGCTGGCGTTGCCTTGGGTCGAATTGTAGTTGCCGTTCCATGAGAACCGGGTTTCGTTAATCAGGCGCGTTCCGATTACCTGAGTCTCAATCAACTGCGCATACTGGGTAGTGTTGTCGAATTTAGTGCCGCGGGACGGCAAGGTAAACTGTCCCACGCCAGCATTCTGCGTGCTATTGTTCACCCAATAATAGCGGCCCTGCAAAGTAATATTAGGTGTGAGTTGATAGTCGATTCTAGGCGTAACGTAAGTGTTTTGATTGGGAATCGCGACATTTTGCGTCAGGTAGGTGGGCTGGAGCGAAGGGTCCAGGATTTGCGCGTTCACCAGCGCCGTCTGGTCCTGTGTTCCGTGACTTCCGTCGAAGGTGAAGGACATTTTGGAGCTGATCGGCCCGCTCACATTTCCGTAGAACGTACGCATCTGGCTAGCCGGCTTTGTGTCCGCATAGGGATTGCGCGAATCGAGCGCCGAATCGGAAAAGTTGAACTGCGCCCCGCCGCGCAGCTTGTCCGTGCCGGGCCGCGTCAGGATTTCGATTCTCCCCATGCCCACACGATCGAACTCCGCGGAAAAAGGGTTGGTGTTGATGCGGACCTCGCGGATCGAATCCTTGGGAGGAAGCTGGCCGTTGCTGAAGCCGTCCACGAAAATCTGTCCGCCACTGGGTCCTACCGCCGGCCCTGCCAGCGCCAACAGTTCCGCTTCCAGATCGCAGGCATCGTCGGAGAGCATCTTGAGCTCATCGTCTTTCAGCACCACCGCGGAAGCGTTATTGGCGGGATCGACTTCCACTTGCGCGCGATCAGCGACCGTTACCTCCTGGCGGTCCACTGCCACAGTCAGATGAATATCGAGCCGGGCGTTCCCGGAGCCGTCGAGATCCAGAGCGGTTTCGAATATTCCGAATCCGGGCGCGATCGACCGGACCGTGTAGTGCCCGGCGGCCAAGCCAGTGATCCTGAAAATGCCGGAGTCGTCCGTTTCAGCAGCCTTAACTACGTCACCGGATCCCGTCAGGGTGACGGTGGCTTTCGGAATGAAGGCGCCCGACGGATCCAGCACCTTCCCGCTTAGGACACCAGTGGCTTGCGCACGAAGCGAACAAGCCGCGAACGAAACAATACTAAACAGGGCCACTATGCGGCAAGGCATTTGGACTCCGGCTTGTAATTTGGCAATAGAAGGGCAGCGGTCGCGGTCTGCCCACGCGCTCACAAATGGGTTAGACGCCCATCCCCCTATTTCCGTTGGGACTTATTTTACGCTGGGCGGACTGCTTTCTTTGTGGAACCAACGGCCTTCCAGCGGCGAAATACAGACGATAGGGGAATGATGATTGGCGACCGACAGTTGCTGGCCTGGGTTCTAAACGGCGACGAGGCCGCTTTCACCGCCCTTTATCGCCAGCACCAGGGAGCCATTTACCGTTTCGCGCTGCACATGACCGGAAGCGTTTCAGCAGCGGAAGTCGTTACTCAGGAAACGTTTCTGGCGCTGCTAAAACAGGGCTCGCGCTACGATCCGTCGCGCGGGACGCTAGCGGCGTTTCTTTACGGAATCGCGCGCAACCTCGTGCTGCGGAGAATTGCTCAGGGGCGCGATCTGCCGCTTGAAGATTCAGCAGGCGGCCAAGATCTCTTCGATAGTTTGATGCGGCGCGAGATCGTCGATCAGGTGCGGCGCGCCGTCCTGAGTCTGCCGCCCGTGTACCGCGAAGTGATCGCACTGTGCGACTTGGAAGACTCAAGCTACGAAGACGCGTCGGCGGCATTAGACTGCCCTGTGGGCACGGTGCGGTCCCGTCTGAACCGAGGCCGGGCGATGTTGGCGAAGAAACTGAGTGGAGTGAAAGGCGAGTGCCATGTCTGAAAACGACGTTATTGAGGCTCTCGAAAACCTGCGCGATGCGGATCAGAGTCGTGAACCAGCGCCACACGTTGAAGCACACTTACTGGAACAGTTCCGGAGGCGCCGGGCCCCCCGCCTGTGGATGCGTGCATCGGCTTCAGCGGCGGCCGCCGCGGCGATTGTGATGGTGGTAACGATGTACGCCCATCGACCCCAACGCGCGCCTGAACCACCGGCAGTTTCTATAACGCCTATTGTCGTCCCGGCTGCGCCCCCGGCCGATACCGCCGTGCATCCTCCCCGGCCCAAACCGGTACAGGTTCGTCGGGCTGCGGAAGTCGTTCCGCACGAAGTCTACACGGATTTCTTTCCGCTGATGGATCTTGCTCCGCCGCTCGAGCGCGGCGAGTTGGTGCGCGTGATCGTGCCCGCGTCAACCATGCGCGGCGTAGGGATGCTGGTCATGGCCAGCCATCTTGACGATCCCGTCGAGGCGGATGTCCTGATCGGCCAGGACGGCCTGGCAAGAGCGATTCGTTTCGTGAGCTATCAATAACTGGAATAAGGAGCTACCACAATGAAGAAAAATCTGATCGCGAAGAAGAATCTGATCGCGAAAGTCACGCTGCTGACGGGATTTGCGGCCTTCACACTGCTGCCCGCACAGGAAATAGGGAAAGTAATCTTAAATCCTAACGGCCCGCGGCTCGCAGGCCCCATCATCGGTTCGCCCTACTCCGCTATGGCCGTCACTGAAAGTGTGCAGACGCTCGCCGACGGCAACCGTATCGTGCAGAAGCACTCCGAGAAAATGGTTCGCGACGGCCAGGGACGCGAGCGCAGTGAAACCGCGCTGGCATCGGGCGAAGGGTTTACGGCAGCGATCTCGGACCCGGTCGCCAAAACCGGCTACACGCTGAACTCGCAGACTCGTACAGCCAGACAGACTCCCGCCGGCGGTTTCATTAACCTTCGGGTCTCCACTTCTCCCGAGGAGGCTGCGGGTGAGGACGAACTGAAAGCGCTGAACGCGCAACTTAAAGCGCTGGAAGCCTATCGCGCTTCCGACGTGGGCGCGCAAGCCGGAAGTGGCGGAGGCCGAAGCGGGGCACCAGCCGTAACCGCTGGAGCTGGAGGCCGCGGACCAGGGGGACGTGGTCCCGCAGGGCCCGCGCTGAACACGGTCACGGAAGACCTTCCTCCGCAGAACATCGAAGGCGTCTATGCCACGGGCAAACGCACCACGCGCACCATTCCGGCAGGCCAGATCGGCAACGAGAAGGACATCGTCGTGGTCGAGGAAGTCTGGTATTCCCCGGACTTGCAGATGAACGTGATGACCAAACACAGCGATCCCCGCACCGGCGAGAACACCTACCGCCTCACCAATATCAACCGTGCCGAGCCCGATCCGTCGCTGTTCCAGGTTCCCCCGGATTACACCGTCATCGGCAAAAAGCAATAGGCCTCGATAGCTTCAGCAGGTTATTCCTGCGGCGCATACCGCTACGGCGCCGTATACAGATCGGGCATGCGGAACGAACGGTACTCCAGCACGCCGACTTGGACGCCGAACACCGTCTGGCCTTCGGGATTCACTTCCAGCGATTGCGCCGCGGAATTTGTGCTGCCCGGCGGAAGGGTCAGGAAGCCGTTATCGAAATGATAGTGGCCGTTGGGAAGCAATTGGGCCGATCCGACGGCGTCGCTGTAAACGCCAAGATCGGCGTCTAGAATCAGGAGCGCTACGCGTTTCTTCTCATCGATGCGCAGCGCCTGCCCGCGGCTGTGGCCGGAGGGTTCGCTATTCGTGATGCGGGTGTTGCCGTCGTCGTAAAGAGTCAGGGTGATGTTGTTGGATTCGAAATTGGGATCGTGCTGATGGGAGAACCAGGGATACGGATCGTAACGGCCTACGCGCGGATCGTTGTATTCGATTCTAAAGTCGCCGTCCGCGCCCAATCTCCAAAGAACGTTGCCGCTGCCGGTCGAGCCGTAATCGATCTTGATTACCCAGTCCTGGTGGCGAGTGGAATAGAGAATATTTCCGTCCGGTGTGAGCTGGAGCGAATTGCCATGCAGCCAGTCATTGGCGGTCTTGGCCGAATAAAATGGGGCACAACCCAAACCGGCCGGATAAGTGCACGTTTCTCCCAGGAGGGCCGCGCGGTGCGGATCCAGATGATCGAAGGAATCCCAGGCCCAGAGAACCTGAAGATCCGGACTTAGGACAAGAATCGTATCGCCAATCACGTCCACCGGACCGGCTCCTTGAACGTCTGTGAGGATGCGTTCTGAATCCGCAAGCACCAGATAATTGCCGTTGGGAAGCTTGCGGGCCTCATGGTGAAAGCCACCGACGGGATGAACGCCCATTGAGGCTAGTTGCTGGTTCACGCGAGCGGCGTTGGTTTCCGCGAGAGTATTGCCGGCCAAATCGAATTCGCGGAAGAATTGATGCGCCTGGTCCTGAATTCCATTCTCGTAGATTCCCATGAACGTGCCGCCCGTCTGCGGGCGCGTCAGAAACGAGATGTTGCCGGCGTAATACCAGATCAGGTTTCCCTTTAAATCGGTCGCGAATGTGGAGAACGATGGTGAGTTTAGAGGACTCTGGAGCAGAATGCCATCGACGACCGGTGTGGCCGAGCCGAGCGCCGAGAAAGAAGGAACGGCCAACGTCACCGCAGGCGTCAGCAGCGTCATCGCCGGCCCTCGCGCGAGCGAATTCACGGTTTGAACGGAGTGTTGAACCGTATATTGTGCCTGCGGGCGCATGCCTGCCAGATAAACATTCATGCTGGAACCGTTGCAGGTCTGAGCGGGCGTCGACTGAACGTAGCCTTCGGGTGAAGTCACCTGAACGCTTAATTGTTGGCCGTTTGGACAAGCCGGCGCGCTATAGATAAACACTAACGGATTAGCGGTGGGAGTGACCACTGGCACACCGTCGTTCACGAGCGAGCTCATCGCGATCAGGGCGGACACGGCAGCCGTTTGTGCGCCGTCGCCGCTCATCGCCGAAACTTCAATTTCGTAGGTTCCTTCTTGCTGGATAGTGGTCCAATCCAGAGACGAATTCGGGCCGTAGTCGACGATGGTCTGAAATGTGCCGCCCGCCGGGCGGGCGCGAAAGCGATAAGTAGGCGTTCCAACGTTCTGCCCGGAGGCGGAAGCGGTCCAGGTAATTACCGTCCCAAGCGGAACCGGGGAGGGTTGCGAAGGAGTTAGTGTCAGCGACATCTGAGCGAGGAGCGGAGCGGAGCACAACGCCACGAGCGTCGCTCCGTGGCGGGCCTTCATGCCGGCACAGACGCGGGTTTTTCTAAAATCGGTTCCGTTTGGGCGTAGCATAGTCTTAATAACACTTATTCGTGTTAATCCTCCTATCGGCACGGGTGTGTTTGCAATCCATATGCCTTAAGCCGAAACTTCCGTCACGCCAACTTATCGCTTTGAAGATAATGAGATTGGAATTGGGAACTCGAAACCTTTTGGTTAACAGGCCAACACTATCCGATAGCTGTCCACTTCGGCGGCGCCGCAGTCTTGTTAAGAAACTCGCCCGCTCCCGAACCGGCAGGTCGCCACATTTCAGAACGGCATCCCCGCCCGGCTCCCGTTTCGGTTCCTGCCAATGGCATCTTCCGGCACAGACACCGGACCCATCACCCACGGATGCACCACAGCCAGGAGTCCGGCCTCCGCTTAGCCCTTTCCCAGGTATGAGGATTGGAGCTTTCTACGGGACCCGGCCCAACGAGTTGATCCTTACGACCGATTGAAAGTCATTCCACTGAACGATTCGGGAACAGTAGCCACCACACCATACCAACAACTTACCCATTTTCAATAACATCCCAATTCATTCCGCTATACGACCGCTTTTCCAGCGCGAAAACCTATATGGAGGTCTACATGAACCCTTCCGAAACCACCAACCGCGGCGAAATCAATCGCCAAAACGCCGCCCATTCCTGCGGCCCCGTCAGCTCCGAAGGTAAGCGCCGGGTATCCCTGAACGCTCTTCGTCACGGCCTCACCGGCCACACCGTCGTTCTCCCCTCGGAAGATCTCGCAGCCTATCAAAAGCACTGCGGCCAGTTCCACACCGAGCTAAAGCCTCAAGGTCTGATCGAATCCAAATGCGTCCAGACTATCGCCGACACCTATTGGCGGCTCGACCGCATCCGCGCCATCGAAAACAACCTCTTCGGCCTCGCAGCTTACGAACCCACAGGCGAAGCGGAATCGGAAATGTCCCCCGACCCTCTCATCCATTGCGCCCTCGCCCAAGCCAAATCTCTCGAGCAGCATGCTGATCTCCTCACCCGCCTCTCCCTTTACGAGCATCGCCTCAACCGCACCCTCGAGAAAGCCAAAGCCGAATTAAAACAGCTTCAGAAAGAGCGCGTCGAAGCCCGCGAAAAGGCCCTTATAGACGCCGGCGAAATCGCTAACCTCAAGGAAGGGCTCCATCAACCCTGGAACCCTCGCGACGATGGCTTTGAATTTTCGGCTGAAGATTTGGCCGCCTGGCTGCGCCGCAG
This sequence comes from Bryobacteraceae bacterium, assembly GCA_036521975.1. Lineage (GTDB taxonomy): Bacteria > Acidobacteriota > Terriglobia > Bryobacterales > Bryobacteraceae > Palsa-187. Next base: position 96,005 of record DATDGT010000010.1, on the reverse strand, counting down.
AGAGCTCAATAATGCTGCCCTGATCTTCCGCATTGAAGGCTGCCTCCCCGCTCCGCCCGCCCAGTCGGACAAGAAAGAAGCGCCCAATGGCCCTGCAGGCCGGCAAAGGGCATAAAAGTTTCATCCGCCAGTGTCTGAAACATGAATGGTCGGGGATGGTCCTGTGTGAAGTGTGGCCGCAGAGCCTTTGCGGACTATGCGTCTCGTATAGAACTTCCCCCACCGATTAGTTCACACCACCCTGGAGCGGGACCAGTTTATAGCCGCCAGCATCGATTACCCGTTTCCCTTCGCGTTGTGATACAAAAAAAAGTGTCCCTCGAATGCTGCAAATGATTGATCGAGCAACGGATTGTAAACCCAGGGATTGTAGACCCAGGGATTGTAAACCCAGGGATTGTAAACTATGAGACGTTCCCTCTACCTCAGTGCACTTTTGGTTCCGATCGGCGGCTTGGCTTTCTTCACGACTCGGACGTCTGGACAAACTCCCGCGACGAGTGCGCCGGCGGACGATCCGCACGCCGCAATGCTCGACACCTATTGCTCGGACTGCCACAACAAGACCCTGAAAACCGCCGGTGTGGCGTTTGACACCCTGGACATCAAGCACCTGGAGGCAAATGCGGAACTCTGGGAGAAGGTGCTGCGCAAATTGCGCGGGCGGTTGATGCCGCCACCCGGCAACCCGCAGCCGCCGCAAGCGGACATCGACGAGTTCACCAGGTGGATGGAAAGCAGGCTGGATGCGAATCCTGGCCCGATCACCGCGGGCCACGTCCCGGCCGAGCGTCTGAATCGCACCGAGTACGCTGCATCGGTGAAATCGCTTCTGGGCGTCGACGTGAACGCGAAGGATATCCTTCCGCAGGACGTTCAATTGGAGGGCTTCGACAACATCGCCTCCGTCCTGACAACGTCGCCCGCTTTCCTGGAGCAATATCTCGACGCGGCGCGCCGCATCGCGAAAACGGCGGTCGGCGACATGCACCCGCCGATCTCGGACTGGCCCTTCAAATCGGAGGGCAATCAGGATCCGGGGTTGCCGTTGCCGCCGGGCTTGCGCGCGGGCGACGTGATGGCGTTCACCCACGACTTCCCAGCCGACGGCGAGTACCGGTTCAGCTTCAGCTTCGACGAGCAGTCAATCGGTTTGTACAACCGCGGTCTGCAGAACCGGACGACGCTCGTGTTGATGGTCGACCGCAAGGTGGAGTTCAAGGGCGACATCGGCGGCGCCGAAGATCTGAGACTCGCGAACGTGCTCAACAACGTGGGCTGGCAGAAGATCCTGGAGCGCTTCGAGAAGATCCCGGTGAAAGTGCCCGCGGGCGAGCACGACGTCGTGATGGCTTTCATCGACCGCTCGCATGTCCTCTCCGACGACAACGTTGGCGGCGGTGGGGGCCGTGGCGGCGGCTTCGGCGGAGGCGGCGCGCCGATGGCGCGCTTGCCGAATCGCCAGAACGTCGGTCTGGAGATCAAGGGCCCCTACAACCCGACCGGCATTTCGAACAGCCCCAGCCGGTCGCTTATTTTCGCCTGCGACCCCGCCAAGATCGGGGAAACTGCGTGCGCCAGGCAGATCGCGGAGAACCTGGCGCATCGTGCCTATCGCCGGCCGGTGACTGAGGCCGATGTCGCCCGCCTGATGCGTTTCTATGGCGAGGGCCGTCTGGACAATGGAACGTTCGATCAGGGCGTTACCGAGCTTGTGGCGGCGGTTCTGGCAAGTCCCGATTTCCTGTTCCGCTCCATTCAGACCCCGACCTCGCCCTCACGGCCCAGCCCCGCCCGTCAGGGCGGGGTTTCCGAGCCGAATTCCATATCGAAGAACGGCGAGCTCTCGTTGAGCGATCTGGAATTGGCATCCCGGCTCTCCTTCTTCCTTTGGAATACGGGCCCGGACGAAGCGTTGCTGAAGCTGGCCGAAACGAAGCAACTGACCAAGCCCGGCGCGCTCGACGCACAGGTGAAACGCATGCTGGCGGATCCGAAAGCGGAGAGCCTGGTGACCAGCTTCGCCATGAAATGGCTGAACCTCAACAGCCTCGACCTGGTGAAGCCGGACACGAAGATCTTCACCACCTTCAATCCCACGCTTCGCCAGGACTTCCTGACGGAAGCCGAAAAGTTTCTGGAGAACGTTCTACTGGAGAACCGCAACGTGACGGAGTTGTTGACCTCAGACCAGACATTCGTCAACGACACGCTCGCGCGCTATTACGGAATTGAGGGCCCGCCCACATCCGCGTTCAGACAGGTTACTCTGACAGACCCGAACCGCTTCGGGCTGCTCGGGAAGGCTGCAGTACTGATGAGGACCTCTTATGGCGACCGCACTTCTCCGGTGCTGCGCGGCGCCTGGGTGCTGGACAAGATCATCGGCACGCCTCCGACAGAGCCTCCGCCGAACGTCGACAGCAATCTGGCGGAACCCTCCGCCACTGCTCCGAAGACCGTTCGGGAGCGGCTGGAGGCGCACCGCAACAAACCAGCCTGCAATCAATGTCACGGCGTGATCGATCCCACGGGACTCGCGCTGGAGAACTTTGACGCCATCGGTGAGTACCGGACAACGGACCGTCAGGCCGCCAACGCGAAAATCGATGCGAGCACGGTTATGCCGAACGGGGTGGCGATCGACGGTCCTGTGCAGCTTCGCCAGGAACTCTCCAAGACCCCGGAGAAGTTCGTCACCGCAATGACGGAAAAGCTGATGATGTACGCCATCAACCGCCAGTTGGAATATTTCGACATGCCACAGGTTCGCAAGGTAGTGCGCGATGCCAAGAACAACAATTACACCCTGGCGTCGCTGGTGTCGGGAATCGTCAATACGGACGCGTTCCGGAAGCAAGCTCCGGCCCCCGTCTCGAAGGCGGCCCCCAAAGCCCCAGTTTCAACTGCCGAGGTAAAGAAGTAATCATGAAGAAGTCAGAAGTCAGAAGGGAAGAAGTCAGAACACGGAGCGCGTTCTCGATTCTGTCTTCTGTCTTCTGCCTTCTGTCTTCTATTGAGGATAGGAAACGAACATGTTCATTACCAAGAAGCACATTTCCCGCAGAGCGGTCCTGAAAGGAGCGGGTGTCAACCTGGCGCTTCCGTTCCTGAGCGCGATGGTGCCGGCGTCTACGGCCCTGGCGCAAACTGCGGCAAATCCCAAGATGCGCGCGGGCTTCTTCTACATTCCTCACGGGGCCATCATGTTCAACACGAAGTATGGTCCGGCGTGGGACCGCTGGACTCCTTCCGGATCGGGCGCAGCCTACAAGCTGAACGAGATCACCTCGCCGATAGAGCCGTTCAAAAAACAGATGACCACGTTCGGGAATCTGGACAACGCTGCCGCCGCGGGTTCCGTACACGTTCGCAACCCCGCCACGTGGCTGAGCGCCACGATTCCGCAGGGCAACAACATGTCCACGACCCTGGACCAGGTAATGACGAAGTTCCTCAGCCAGGACACGCAGTTTCCTTCGCTGGAGCTCGCCTCGGAGACCACGGTGCAGGTGGCAGCGGGCAATGGCGGCCCCTTCACGACGCTGTCATTCCGCGACGAACATACACCGCTGCCGATGGAATACAATCCTCGCAAAATTTTCCTGATGTTGTTCGGCGAAGGCGACACTCCGCAGCAGCGCGTCGCGATGGCCCGCCAGAAGAACAGCATTCTCGACATGATCACGGACCGTACCAACCAGTTGAAAGGCAATCTAGGCAGCGAGGACAGGGCCATTTTCGACGCATACCTGGAGAACGTGCGTGAGGTGGAACGGCGTGCCAAAATGTCCGGCAACTCCAATCTCTCGAGGATCCGGATTCCCGATGCGCCGATCGGCGAGCTGGAGGATTTCGCGGCGCAGGAAAAGGTCATGTATGACCTGCTGGCGCTGGCCTACCAGGCTGACCTCACACGCGTCGCAACGTACATCACTGTGGCGGAAGGCACCAACCGGAACTACCCGTTCCTCAACATCTCCGATGGGTTCCACCCGGTTTCACACCACGCCGACGATCTTGAACGCATCAAGAAGCTGGTGCAGATCCAGCAGTGGCATGTGCAACAGTTCGCCAACTTCATTAAGAAGATGGCCGATACGCCCGACGGGCAGGGCTCGCTGCTGGACCACTCGATCTTTATGTACGGGTCGAACATGAGTAACAGCAACGCCCACAGCAGCTACCCGATCCCGAATCTCATCGTCGGCGGCGCAAACGGCAAGCTGAAGCAGGGCGGCCAGCACCTGATGCTGCCGGAGAGAACGCCCATCGCGAACCTGCATCTGACCCTCCTGCAAAAGGTAGGTCACGAGCAAGACCACTTCGGCGACAGCACAGGCGTCATCTCGGAGATCTAGGAGCTCGCACGTGAAACGCAGAGATATATTGAAGGGCGCCGCCGTTGGTGCGCTCGCCGCGTACGCCCCGCGACTGCTGAAGGCCCAGCAATCCGTCAACAAGCTGACAGACAATCTGGCAGTGATCGATGGCGGCGGCGCCAATGTCACCGCCTTCTCCTCCGGAGGGGACTTCGTGCTGGTAGATAGCGGAGCATCCGGATCAGGCGATGCCGTAGCGGCCGCGCTGAAAGGCTTCAGCCCCGCCCGTCAGGGCGGGGTTTTCGCCTTATTCAACACGCACTATCATCTGGACCAGACCGCCAATAACGAGCAGTTTGCAGCGCAAGGCGCCAAGATCATCGCGCAAATGCGCACCAGAGAATGGATGAGGGTGGATTACTGGGATCCGGCGGAACAGCGTTATATCAAGGCCAGGCCAAAGGCCGCACTGCCCACCGAGACCTTTCGAGACCAAGGGTCGATGAAGGCAGGTACCGAGGAAATTGCCTACGGCTATCTACTGATGGCACATACATCCGGCGACCTCTACGTTCACTTCAAGGGCGCCAACGTGATCGCGGTGGGGGATGTCGCTTCACCGCTGCGCGATCCCGAGCTCGACTGGTTCACCGGGGCCTGGGTCGGAGGCCGCGTGGATTCTATGGATTTGCTACTGAAGATCGGCAATGATCAAACCCGGTTTGTACCGGCGTATGGCCCCGTCATGACCAAAGCGCAGTTTAAAGCGGAGCGCGACATGATGGAGGAAGTCCGGCAGCGCATTTTCGACCACGTCCGGAATGGCGAAGGCCCCCAGGACATGCTGGAGAACGGCACTCTCGACGGCCTTCCTCGCAAGTGGAAGGATCCCTTGAAGTTTTTGTATGCAGCCGCAAAGGGCGCCTGGGCTTACGAAGATAAGTTGGGCGAGAACGTGGTTTAGGAGGCATCAAATGAGTCTTCGCAATCTTGGAGGGCGGACTTTAGTCCGCGCGGCGCTTCAGCGCCGCTCTGTCCAGTTGGCCATTTTGTGCGCTGCCGCCCTGGGAGCCCTAGCCTGGATGCAGGGCATTCGTGCGCAAGCGCAGCAAGCGCCGCAGGCCAAGCCGGCGCCGCAGGCCAAAAACGCCCCGCCCGATCTAGCAACCCTGGTCCAAGCAGGCGACACCAAGCAGGCCCTAGCTCAGATCCAAGCTGGAGCGGACGTCAATCGCGCCCAGCCCGACGGCACCACCCCTTTAATATGGGCGGTCTATCGCAAAGATTACGAAGTCGCTCAGGCGTTGATCGCCAAGAAAGCGAACGTGAACGTCACCAATGAGTTTGGCGGGACTCCTCTCACGGAGGCCGCCCGGCAGTCCGATGGGCGTTTGGTCAAGATCCTGCTTGACGCCGGCGCCCGCGCAGATTCCGCGAATGCGGATGGTGAGACGGCGCTGATGGTGGCGATCAGCGGCGGCGATCTGTCCGTGGTCCAGATGCTGGTGAATGCCGGCGCGAATGTAAATACGATCGAAAAGTTTCACAACCAGACGCCGCTGATGTACGCCGCTGCCGCCAACCGGAACGCGGCCCAGATGGTAAAGCTTCTGCTTTCGAAAGATGCCGACGTCAGGCCGAGGGCGCTCTTCTCGGATTGGCCCAGCCAGGTTACCAGCGAACCCCGCGCGCAGTATCGCTCCGTAGGCGGACTCACCGCGTTGTTGTACGCGACGCGAAGCGGCTGCTATGACTGCGTCGAAGGGCTGATCGCAGCAGGAGCCGACGTGAATGCGCCCACGCCGGAAGGGATCACGCCTCTGATGATCGCTCTCGACAACGAGCATAACGATATCGCCAAGCTTTTCATGGACAAAGGAGCCAATCTTGAAGTTTGGGATTGGTGGGGCCGCACGGCGCTATGGATTGCTGTCGATCGCAAAACTCCGCCGGCCGGCGCGGGAACAGCCGGCTTCAGTGGTTTCGGCGGGGGAGGCGGCGCGCGAGGTGGTGGTGGACGCGGGGCGCAAGGTAATGGGGGGCGCGGCGGCCCGGGAGTCGAAAATCTCCGCGACGGCGGAGGCGCTCGTGCTAACGCGCGACCTCCCGTTTCCAGCATGGAGATCATTAACAAGCTCCTGGAGGCAGGCGTCAATCCAAATCCCATCATGAACTTTCATCGCCCCAACGCCCCCGGTAGAGGACGGTTTGGAGACAACGAGATCAGCACAGGAACAACGGCATTGTTCCGCGCCGTCCAGAATCAGGACGTAGAAGTCGTTAAAGCTCTGCTTGAAAAAGGCGCGGATCCCAACATTAACACTATGGGATACAGCCCGTTACTGCTCGCGGCTGGGGCAGGTCCTCGTGGACGCGGTGCCGCCAACCAGCCGAACATGCAGGTGCTGGATGCGCTGGTCCAGCATTCCGCCGATATTAACGCCAAGGTCACTGGCACCAATACCTATTCGTTTAATGTTTCCCGGGAAAACATGGGGAACAAAGAGGCTTTTAGCCAAGAGGGTACCTCAGCACTCCATGAGGCGGCGCGCGCAGCTCGGCCGGATCTGGTGAAGTATTTGCTCGATCACGGAGCCGATGCCAACCTTCTCGATGCCGAAGGCAAGAAGCCAATCGATATCATCGCAGTGCAACGCGTCGCGCGCGGTGGTAACGCCATCAACGTACGGGCTGGCCAATCTGGAGGTGCGGCTCCTGGGGGTGGTCGCGGAGCCGGTGGACGGGGAGGCAACTCGGAAGCCGCAACGCAGATTCGTGCCCTGCTCGAAGCCGCCGCCGCCAAAAGGTAATCTGGGCTACCTATCTTGCCGGCGCGTTTCGACTGCTAAAATCGTCGGTTAAGCTCTGCGCCGGCGGGAATAATGACGATCAGTCAATTCACTGCTGGGTGCGTCGGTCCGCACCGCGTTAGCCCATCGAAACTTTTCCCATCGGCGGGCGGCTTCATCACTTTGGTCCGGTTGTCTGAATAAGCCGCTGCGCGGCAGAAGGGCTCTTGTCCGGGATGGCTGGTGGGGCGTCGACGGCTTGCCGCAACCCGGAAACCACGGCGCGCTATCTACACGTCGCCGACGTCGCGGTTCGCTCCACGACTAGCCCGCTGGATTCGCTGGATCCTAACATTGCTTGGGGACTCTGTCTGTTGGCGGCGGGAAAACGAAGGAAACAATCCTGACTGGCTACCCATGTCTTGAAGCCGACGACATGGAGGAAGAGCTGCGGGTTTTGCCCTGCCGAGGATGAAACTATCGAACCGATCCAGTGACGTCTCTGGTCGACATGCCTCTTTGGGACGATTTCAGCGGAGCGGCGTGCTACGTCTAAATACGCCAGCCCCCTAGCCGCGCGCAATACCTTTTTGAGCAGCTTTCCGGCGCCGCATCCACAGAAAGGACAGGGCCAGCGAGCTTAGCACGAGCACAGTCGAAGACGGCTCGGGTACAGGCGCGGCGTCGAACTCGGTCACCGGGTAATTGTAAAACTCGGCCTCGCAAAAGGGTCCGAAACACACGGCTGTATCTCCGAGCGCATCGACAGAATTGGCATCCACTGCTAACAAGGCCACGGCTGAGCCAATTTGTTCTTGGCCGGCAGATTCAACCAGATTTGAAATAGTTCGAGCGGATTCGGACGGTCCTGGTGGAGTAGGGGGAACATTTCGGAGTGCACCACTCCAGCACCCGCCGTTAGCCACTGAACATCGCCCATGCCGAAGCGCGCGGTCGCGCCGAGCGAGTCGGAATGATCGATGTAACCACGGCGCACAATGGTCACGGTCTCGAAGCCGCGGTGGGGGTGTTGGGGAAACCCCGGCACGACGTCGCCGTGGTACATCCGCCAACCATCCCGCCCTTCGAAATCGTGCCCGATCTCACGCGCCGCGAGCGACGCCGCGGGCCCAAGACGATCGTTCCCCTTCGGATAATTGTCGGTGTGGTGAACACAGAACAGAAACGGGTCGCGGGTTTGCCAGTGTGCGCCAAGCGGCTCGACATGGATGATCGAATAGCCCATGCCTTGACGTTATCATTTCAGCGATTGTTGCGGCTTTGGGTGCTGAAAATTCCATTTCTTCTGCGACGGAATCCGCCGCCTTCCTCCTCCGGGCGGGCTTCGGTGACATTCAATGCTCTACCGTCAAGTTCTCTGCCGTTTAAGCCGGCGATTGCTTTATCCGCCTCGCTACTGCTGCCCATTTCGACAAACCCAAACGCTCTACGTTCTCCCGTATCCCGGTTCCCGGCGATGTTCACTAAATCAACGGTTCCGTATTTTTCAAATATGGATCGCACCGAATCTTCACTCGCTCCGAGGCTCAGGTTTCCAACATAAATCCTCTTCATTTGAGTTTCCTTTCTGGGTTGTGCCGTCAATCGAGGACAGGATCGAGACGAAGGGGCCTTTCGACCGGAGGAGGGAAGCATCCAAAACCGCCTCTGAACGGCCGGACCCCGCCGTGCCGGCCCCGCAGGGAGCGCCAAGAAGATAGGTGCCAGCTTTGACTTGATCTAAGCGAGCTACCAGCGGTTGTTCATGCGGGAGGCGCCGCCGCCGCTTCTGCCGCGATATCCGCCGGCTCCTCCACGGTCCGCCTTCGGACGGGCTTCGTTCACGGCCAACGCCCTCCCGTCGAGTTCTCTGCCGTTAAGCTCCGCAATAGCCTTATCAGCTTCAGAGGCGTTGCTCATCTCGACGAATGCAAACCCTCTGGCCTGCCCGGTGTCACGGTCGGTCACGACATTCACACGATCAACAGAGCCGTATGCCGCGAACATGGATCGAAGCGCATCTTCGGTAGCTCCAAAGCTAAGGTTCCCAACAAAAATATTTTTCATTTCAATTTCCTTTACAGTTGCAGAATTAATCGGAGGCAGGATCGGACGAGGGGCGCTCTAGGCCGGACGAAGCGAAAGAGCCAAACAGTAGACTACCTATAGTCGCACGGATCGCTCGGGACAGGCAAGCTCTGTGTAGAGTCGAGGCTGTAATCCGTCGGTAGGTTCAACCCCGCCGTTACCGGCGGCAGCGCCTACTCCCCATCGTAGACGATTATGGCGTCGGACTCGATCGGAGGCGTACGAATCGCTTCGCGCACCAGCAGCACATCCGAGGGGTTGTCTTCCACGAGAAGAATGTGCAACATCCATAGAAACCCTCCTGGTGAGACCTTTGGGGGAAGTATAATCCGGCCGTCGTTCACGCGTCCTCCGACGCAGTTGATCGACCTGCAGGACACGTCGAAATGGCGCCCGATCGTTTCCTGATCGAAAAGGATCTCTCCGCGGGGGAACGCTTCGGCGCATGCCCAGCCGCGAAAGTCATTGGCGGGCTTTTCTTGAAAGATAGCCCATGCCTTGACGTTATCATTTCAGTCCACTATCGGTCATTGAGGCGAAGGTATTTCCGGTCGCCTTCCACCCAGTGTTCGATCATGGCAGTGATTGCGCCCTTTTCATCCTTGACGAACTCGACTCCGGTTCCTTCCATCGTGAAGAAAGTCTCTGAATGGGCAACCAGCGGGACTTTGCCGGATTGCCCTTCACCAATCATTAGGCGGCCTTGCTCCAAAGACACAACTGCGACCGGGCGCGTAGAGACTTGGTAGGCGCCGACGTACCGGGCGAGGGCATCGGCCGAAATCGGAAACTCCTCTCCGCTCTTTCCAACGAGATGGCGCGCATCCCGTTCGTTCTCACAGACGTACTCGATAAGGTCGCCGTCGGGGACTAAAGCGAACTCCATCGGAAGCGTCCAAGGCTTGGTGTACGCCTTCGGATCGTCAAATGTGATCTGCACATCAAGGTGTCCAAAATCGCGCCGGTGAAAGCGCTCCGTCATTCGCAAGGCTTCAGTATGCGGGTGCCCCGCGAGGTCCATCGAGGTCCGGTCATTGTAACCCGCGGTGGTCACTACCAGCGTGTCACCCTCTCAGCGTCCCACCGAATAACCCATCCACGTGGGATTCGCATCGTCAGGCAACGCGCGGCCGTCGGTAAAAATCTGTCGAAAAATGGTCTCGTATTCGTGAAGGATCACAACCAGGTCGGGAGTTTGAACGATCTTGACCGGAAAAGGGCCAACCCCGATTGCGGCCTTTGGGCCCGGCGGCAAACAGGCGATCCCGTCGCTGTCCCGCCGAAAATCGGCTTCGCGCTGTTTATATAGGGCTGCTGCCCAGGGGAGCATATCCCCGGGCTTGAGATCCCAGGTGAGATAGAAATTCCCATTTCTCACCAGCCACACCCCGGTCAGATCGGGTTTGCCATCTCCAGATCGCGGCGTAGGAGCCGAGAGGTCGGGCTTGCCACCCGAGGTGCGGGGGATTCCTCGGCTCAACTGTTTCGGCCACTGCGCCATCAGTGAAACACTCATCACCGAGAGGATCGCTGCGAGCTTATGCACATTGCCTCCTTTCGCCTCACGCGAACGGGAAGATCGAACTCGTGCAGGATTTTAACACATCGGGCAGTCAGTCGGTCAGCGAGCCAGGCGTGTATCCGAACGTCTGACGGAAAGCTGCAATGTACGCGCTCACACTCGCGTAACCGGATTCGAGCGCCGCCTCGGTCACCGATTCCGTCTCGACAAGCACACGAAGCGAGGCGAGTAGTCGGGCTTTCTGTCGCCAAACGCCGAAGCTCATACCGGTTTCGGCAGAGAATAGGCGTTCGAGCGTACGCTCGCTCAGTCCGGCATGCCGTGCGATTTCTTCGACCGCCGGCTTTAGAGAGGGATCGCTCAACACGGCCTCTGCGGCCTTGCGCGCTCGCTCATCGCCCGGTAAGGGCAACTGCAACGGCCCCTCCTGGGCCCGTTCCACCTCATGTATGACCAGGGCGGCGACCTGCTGCTCCGCCAATTCGCGCGCGTCCAGCCCGGCAAGTTCCACGCTGCGCAAGATCAGCTCGCGCAGCAATGGCGTCACGGAAATCACTTTGCAAGCGGACGTTTCAAAGTCGGCATCCGGCCGGAAATACATCGATCGCATCGCCACCGTGCCCCACATGCGAATGGCGTGCTCCACACTGGCCGGTATCCATACTGCGCGCCCGGGCGGCACCATCCAAGTCGTTCCCGGACACGTCACCGTCATCGATCCCGCCGTAGCATAGAGCAGTTGGTGCCACTCATGCCGGTGCGTATTGATGACGAAATCGGGTCCGTAGTTAGTGGCAAGGCACCTTGCTACTAGAAAAGGTTCCTGATCGGTCCGCAGCCGGCGCCTGGGCCCTGACGCGCCACCGACATCATTGTTTCTCATACTGCATCACGCAAAATACGTTGTCCTCGGTGTCCTGGTAGTAAGCTCCAGAACCCACCGTGGGAATCTGAAACTTCGCCATCACCAGCTTTCCGCCCGTGGCTTCGATCTTCCGCATCGTTTCATCGATGTTATCGACGCCGACGGTGCATTCAAAGCCAGTCATTTTCATACCCGGCACCGTCTCGCGCCGCGCTTGCAGCAACCCGCCAACCGGCGGAATCGGCTCCTGCCCGGTCTCGATCAAATAGAAATTCGGCGGCCCCCAGGGCTCGAAGTCCCAGCCAAAAACGTCTTCGTAAAACTTGCGGGCGCGCTGTACATCGTCAGCGTATATCGAGAATCGGGCTAGGTTGTTCGGCATAAGAGCAGGATACACACCCGGCAGCACGCCGGTCTTGCGACAAATCGCCAATCAATGTCGAGACTCCGCCAAGTCACGGCTTAGCGCTAGCGTCCGCCCGTAAGCCGTCCGTAAGCTCGGAAGGTCAGCAAACCGTCGTCCGAAAATCGCATCTTCGTCCCTCGTTGCGCCAGAAGGGCCGTGGTTGGACTCCCTTGCGGTAGATTCGCTGTTAATTAATGGAATGTTTACCCAAATGAAACGGAGAGGTCGGGCGGATATGCCATGTTCGTCTTGGACCGGAATCGCTGGTTAAACTGGATAAGAATCGGACCTCCCCGTGAGCACCGCGACTCGTAAAATTCCCTCGATGGTTTCCGTGGGCGATGAGGCCGTCCTCAATCACGAAATATCGCAGCCGCTGGCCGAAATCTGGCTCGACCGCGACTTGGGTTGGCTCGACTTCAACGACCGTGTGCTCGCTGAAGCCTTGGACGAGCGCACGCCGCTGCTCGAGAGAGCGAAGTTTCTGGCCATTTTCACGTCGAACCTCGATGAGTTCTGGATGAAGAGGATGTCGATTCTGCGAAAGGGTTCCACTCCGGAGCGCGTTCAATTGCGGGCGAAAATTCGCGAAAGGCTGACCGAAAGTCTCCGGCGGCAAGCCGAGTGCTACAGGCATAAAATCGTCCCGGATTTAGCCGATCATGGAATTCATCTTCGAAACTGGGACGAGTTAACGCCCCCCCAGCAGGAGGAAGCCGGCAGCTTTTTTGATTCGCAGGTGTCTCCCGCGCTGACTCCCTTGGTGTTCGATCCGGCACATCCTTTCCCGTTTCTCTCAAATTTGTCGATTTCGCTCGGCTTTCTGTTGCACGATCCTGAGCAGGAAACAACTTCCCACGCTCGGGTGAAAGTGCCCGCGGTATTGAAACAGTGGACGGAGCTCGAAACCGGGGTGCCTCGCGGGCACAGAGTCTTCACTCCACTCTACGAAGTGATTCGCGGAAACGTCGGGAAGCTGTATGCCGGGATGAAACTTGGCGGTACAACCTTGTTCCGGCTGACCCGCGACGCCGAATTTGAGCTCGACGAGGATTCCGACGAGACTCTGCGGGAACTGGTGCGCGAACAAGTCAGGCGGCGGCGGTACGAGCCGGTCGTCAGGCTGGAATTCGCCTCCGGAGCGCACCCTTCTATCCGCAAAATGCTGCGGGAACGTTTTCAGCTTTCCGCCTCCGACATCTACGATTTGCCGGCCGAGCTGGATTATACGTCGCTTTTTCAAATTGCCGCGCTTCCCTTACCGCGGTTGAAAGATCGGGTTTGGAGTCCACTGCCCGTATCTTCTTTCAAAAGCAGCACCGACATTTTCGCCGCCATGCGAGCGGGCGACCTTATGGTGCATCACCCTTACGAAAGCTTCGACGATAGCGTGGAAGAGTTTATTGCCGCCGCCGCTAGCGACAAGAGAACCGTGGCCGTGAAAATGACCGCTTACCGCGTCGGCGACGACACGCCTTTTGTCAAATCGCTGGTGAAAGCGGCCGAATCCGGCAAGCAGGTAGCGTGTGTGATCGAGATCAAGGCACGCTTCGACGAAGAGCGGAATCTGCACTGGGCCGCGGAGCTGGAGCGGGTAGGAGCGCACGTCACCTTCGGTATTCCGGGCCTGAAGACTCACGCCAAGCTCGCCCTGGTAGTGCGGCAGGAAGACGTGAGTCAGGAAGACGCCCGGCAGGAAGGCGCCGGCCTCAGGTGCTATGTCCATATCGGGACGGGAAATTACCACGTCCGCACCGCGCGGCTTTACGCCGATATTGGCCTATTCACCTGCAACCCGGCGATCACCCGAGAGGTGGTCGATTTGTTTCATTTTTTGACCGGGCATTCCCAGGCGCCGGTTTGCTCGTCTCTGCTGGTCGCTCCCACCGCCTTGCGCTCCGGGCTATTGCAACTCATCGAGCGCGAAATCGCGAATCGCCGCGCCGATCGCCCAGCGCGCATTGTGGCCAAAATGAATCAACTGGAAGACCCGGAACTGATCCAGGCGCTTTGCGAAGCGTCCGGGGCAGGGGTGCCGGTGGATCTAATCGTACGCGGATTTTGCTGCTTGCGCCCAGGCGTTCCCGAACTCACAGCGGGCATCCGCGTTCGATCGATTATCGGCCGATTTCTGGAGCACTCTCGAATTTTTCATTTCGCCGCCGGACAAGAAGAACCAGCCGAGGGCGAATTCTTCATAGGCTCGGCGGACTGGATGCACCGTAATCTTTCCAAACGGGTCGAAGTTGACGTGCCCATTCTGGCGAAAGAGGGAAAAGAGAAACTGTGGGAGATCCTCGATATCTGCTTGCGGGATCGCCGCCAGGCGTGGGTGCTGCAGGACGACGGGAGTTATGTTCAATTGCATTCTGAACAGGGAGAAGACGGAGCGCTGGGAACACATCACGAGTTGATGGAGCTCGCGCGCCGCAGGTCCGAATCTGCCGGCTAGTCGGAAGCCCTCGAACAAAGCCGCTGGGCGGGCTATCTTGCCCGCAGCCGCCTTTTTAGGTTAGGTGGCACCACGAATTGGCCAGCTTCGGGACCCGGCGCGAATGCCGGCTGGGCAAGGTTGCCGCCCCCCGAAACGCTCCCAGAATCCTCCACATCTTCTAAGCGGGGATGATTATATGTCAGACACACGCACTCTTGATATTGAAACGGACTGGGGGAAGCCGGCTTTCGATGAGCTCTCCTCCACGGCCTCGCAACTCAAAGAAAATGCTTCCGGAATAGTGGATCGCGCCAAGGGCAAGGTCCAGGAGTTGGGAGGCAAGGTCCACGAGTGGGGGGACACGGCTGCAGCCAAAATCAACGAACGGCGCCACACCGCGGCGGGCGCTCTCGAGAGCACGGCCGGAAAGATGCACCACGCAGCCGACGCCGGCGCCCAGAAAATCTCTAGCGCCGTTCACTCCGCCGCCGAAGGCGTTCAATCCACGGCGACCTATCTCCGTGAACACGACACCAGGCAGATGTTGTCCGATATAGAAGATGTGGTCCGCAAGCGTCCAGGACAGTCGCTGCTCATGGCGGCTGCCGTCGGGTTTTTGGTGGGCCGCGCCTTTCGGCACGATTGATCCTGTCCAGGAGTAATGCTATGCCGGTCGATAATCGCTCATCTGGAGAGATCGTTCAAGACCTCGTGGAGAACGTGCAGGAGATCCTTCGCTCCGAGGTTCGCCTGGCGAAAGCGGAAATAACTCAGGAGGCAAAGAAAGCCGCGCGAGGTGCTGCAATCTCGGCGGGCGGAGCGATTCTCGCGATATTCGCGCTCGGGCTGCTGCTGTGGGCCGCCGTCTATGCTTTGGCTCTCGCCCTCGTGGCGTGGGCCGCGGCCTTGATCGTGGGTGTACTGGTGGGCATTGCCGCCAGCGTCATGTTAGCGGTCGGCCGGGCCAGGATGAAGCAAGTACATCCCAAACCGGAGACTACGATTCGGAGCGTAAAGGAGAATGTGCAATGGCTGAAGAACCAAACCAGATAAAGCGGCACATCGACGCGACCCGGGATGAGCTCGGTGAAAACGTACACGAGCTCGGACGCCGAGTAAAAGAAGCCACCGATTGGCGTACCTATTTCGATAAAAGCCCGATGACAATGCTCGCGCTGGCTTTTGCCGGCGGGGTAGTGGTTTCCACGTTCGTAGGACGGCCAGGAACTCATCGCAACGGCCACCATCCTTTGAGCCAGGGCGGCGACGGTCAACCTCATCGGGGCGTGCAATACCGCAAGAGCGAAGCCGCCGATTTGTTCGACACCGTAAAGGGCGCGGTCATCGGCTGGACCGCGAATCAGTTCAAGACGGTGCTAGACGAATTGCTGCCTGGCTTTCGCCAGCAGTATGAGCGAACGGAGAACGAAAAAAGGTCCCATACCAAAACGCCTGAATACCAACGTCCGCCGTTCGGCTGATTGCTCATCTTTCGAGGCGTCGGAGCCGCACGCTTGAGCAAGGGGTATGGGTAATAATAATAGCCGATGCCGCACAGCATCGGTACTCCGTGCGGAGCCGTGGACGCGACGTCCCGGCAGACGTGCTTCAGCTTGACGTGCTTCAGGCTGTCCCTGTGCGCTATTTTTGGCGCGGCCCTCGCCGCGGGGGCCGATAACCCACCCGGACATCCGAAACTGGAGCTGCGCGGGCGCGTAACGGGCGTCGGACGGCTGCGAATGATCCGTGTCACGCTGTATGGCGTGGAAAGCGCATTCGCTGCCTCCACGATCACCGATCCCGGAGGCGAATTCCATTTCCGCGATCTTCCCCCGGGCAACTACAGCCTTGCGGTTTTGAGGCGCAACCTCGGAGAAATCCGGCGGACCGTTGTGATCAGCGCCAGCCTCGCTGATAGGAAAGGAGCGGTTCATGTGATCGTCCCTTACTCAGCGACGGAGGCGGCCGCGGACAAGAGCGCCGCCGTCGTTTCCAAACAACAGCTCTCCGTTCCCAAGAACGCTTGGAACGAATTCATGGCTGCGCAGAAGAGGCTGGAGAAAAGGGACGCGGAGGGCGCTAAGCGGCGATTGGAAAGAGCGGTCGAGCTGGCGCCCGGGTTCGCGGCGGCGTGGAACAGTTTGGGCGTCATGGCGTATCAAAGCGGCGATTCGGCCACCGCGGAACACGCCTTCCGCCAGGCGTTGGCAGCCGAGCCCGCTATGTTTGAAGCAGCCGTGAACTTGGGAGGCGTATTGTTGAGCCAAGGCCATTTGGAGGAAGCGCTCCGCTACAACCAGCAGGCGGTGGCGGCGCGGCCTCGCGATGCGCTCGCCAACGCGCAGACGGGAATCACGTTTTTTCAGTTAGGGGATGGGGATCGTGCCGAGCCATATCTCGCGGCGGCCGAACGCGCCGATCCGGCGCATTTCTCAAGACCCCAGCTCTTCCTGGCGAGAATCTACCAAATGCGCGGGGATTGGCGAGCGGCCCGCCGCGAGCTGCAACTCTGTATCGCGCTCCACCCCGACGATCCCGACGTCCCGCGCCTGCGCCGGGAAATAGGCGAGCTCGGCGCGCGGTAGCATTTGGTTGCAAAAGATCGAGTGACCACCCGGTTGAAGACGTTTTTGGGGGGGCGGACCGCGAATGGACGCGAGCGACGCGGCTCAGCTCTCCTAAAGCGCGGTATTGAAGGCGCTTTCCGGACCGATGCGGAAAATAACAAAATTATTGAGTCCACGGGACATTCCTTGCATCCTTGTTCCGCGATCCAAAATCTCCAGCGCAACTGGAGGCGAGTCGATATATCGGATAATCCTCGGCTATGTCCCGGTTCCAATCGATCGCTTTCGAGTTGGTCGCAGTCTGTTGCTACGCTCAAACACCTCCGGCGGCTGACAAGGCGTGGCCTGTGTCGCGGGATAGGCGCTTTGAAGCGGCGCTCGAAGGAATTACCGCGCCGGGCGCCCGCCGGGACATCAGTCTGGATCCGAAGCACATTTATACGCTGGCGGAGCTGGTAGACATCGCCGAGCGCAACAACCCGGAAACACGCGCGTCTTGGGAACGAGCGAAGCAGCAGGCCGCGGTGGTGGGCATCGAGCGCAGCGAATTGTTTCCTACTGTGGCCGCCGTCGCTTCGGCTTCTCGCAGCCAGTATGCGTTTTTTATGGGGCGATTCTACCGGGAGAATTTCGCGACCTTTCCGGCTACAGCGGAACTTACGTACACGTTGCTGGACTTAGCGCGCGGCTCCAGGATCGACCATGCGAAAGCCGAGTTGCTGGCCGCCGATTTTGAGTTTAACAATACACACCGAAGAATCGTGTTTCAGGTAGCAGCGGCTTATTACCAGCTTCTGAATGCGACCACGCAGGAGGACGCAGCGCGCGCGACTCTGGCCGACGCGAGAACCGTGCAGGAAGCGGTGGAGACGCGGCTCGCGAACGGCTTGGGGACATCGCCGGATGTGCTCGAGGCCCGGGCGGCATCCGCGCAAGCCCAATATGAATTGGCTTCTATCAAGGGACTGGAAGAGATCTCTCGCGGCGGATTGGCAACGGTGCTGGGGGTGTCTCCGGCCACTGAATTCGCAGTGGAAGATGTCTCGAAGTTGTTGACCCCGGGTGCGGTGGGGCCGATAGAGGTAATCATGCGAAGGGGGATCGCGCAGAGACCCGATCTGCTGGCGCAAGTTGCGCGGATCCGGTCGGCCGATGCCGACGTCGAGCAGGCGCGCGCCGCGTACTACCCGGTTTTGAGTGTTTTCGCGGATTGGGGCCACCGCAATTCCTATGGCAGCCAACTGAAGGCTCCCTGGGTCTCTTCGCAAATCTATCCCTACTCCGCGGAGTTGAATTTCAACTGGACCATTTTCGATGGCGGGGCCCGGCGCAACGAACTGGCTCGCGCCAAGGCCGAGCGGAAAGAGATGGAGGCTCGCGCAACGGCTTCCCGCGACCAGATTGAAGACGAAATCTGGACTTCCTACACGACTCTGAAAACAGCTCTCGCGCAGCAGGAGGCCGCGGAAGCGCTGCTCGCGTCCGCGCGGGAGTCTTATGACGCCGCCACAGAAGCTTTTCAGTCTGGTGTCAGAACCTTCATCGACGTCAGTTCCGCGCAGCGACAATTGGCGCGAGCGCGTAGCGCGCAGGCGTCGGCGCGTATTGAGGTGCTGAACGGCCTGGCGGATTTGGCCTTCCGCGCAGCCGACCCGATTCCGATGACGGGACCGTAAGTATGTTTGCGCGCGCGCCATCCGTGGACGTCATCGGCTCGTTTTTTCCCATCTGGATGTTGTGCCTGGTCGCGGCGATCCTGCTGACCGCGGCCCTCCGCTGGCTGTTTGTGCGTGTGAATATCGAAACCGAGTTGGGACCGAGAGTGATCATTTATCCCAGCCTCGTAACGCTGCTTACATGCGGAATTTGGCTGATTTGCTTTCGTTATTGAGGAGCTATGGTGCGTAAGATTGTGGGGCGGTTTATTGGCGCGCTCATCGTTTTGGGCGCAATAGCAGCAGTGCTGCTGACGATGCGACGCGTAGGCATGCATCCGCAAACCAGCGATGCAGAAGTATTCGCAAACCTGATCGGCATCGCGCCCGAGGTGTATGGGCGCATTATCCGCATCGATGTCAAGGATAATCAGTACGTTCACAAAGGCGATCTGCTTTTTGAGATCGACCCTCTCCCGTATCGGTACGCGCTGGAGACGGCGCAGTCGCAACAGGCGACGCTGGAAGGGCAGATTAAGGATTTGGAGCGCGCCATCGGGGCGGAAACCAGCGCCGTGGTTTCCGCGCAAGCACACACGGTCAGTGCGCAGGCGCGGGTTGCGAGTATGCAAGCGGCTGTGGAAGCCGCCCAGGCGAGCATCAATGCCGCCAAAGCGGAGCTATCGAGCACTGAAGCCGATTATGCCTATGCCGAAGGTAATGTGCTTCGTCTCGAACCCCTGTTGGTGAAGAAGTTCGTCTCGGTGGACATGGTGGACCAAGCTCGAACTTCGCGTTCCGTGAAGGGGGAAGCTGTACGGCAAGCTCGCTCTCGCCTCGCTGCCGCGCAGGCGGAATGGGCCTCAGCCGCCGCCCAGCAAAACGAAGCGCAGGCCGCGTATCAACAAAGCCGCGCGCAGGCTGACCAGGCCGTCAAGAGCGTAACGCTGTTGGAACCCCTGATCGCGCAGCGGCAAGGGCGAGAGGCGGCGGTGAAAAATGCAGCCTACTATCTGGAGCGTTGTAAGGTGTACGCGCCATTCGATGCGCGCGTGACAAACCTGACTATTTCGGAAGGCGCATATGCCCACGTCGGACAGCAGGCGTTCACGTTGATCGACACGCGCACTTGGTGGGTGATCGCCAATTTCCGCGAAAAGGATCTCCGGCGGATCGCGCCCCGCATGAAAGCGGACGTGTACGTAATGTCGAACCCTGCCCATCGATTCCTAGGCACCATTGACAGCACGGGTTTCGGAGTCACTCCCGATCCCAGCCTGGTCGGCAGCCCATCGCAGGGATTGCCGGATGTGCAGCGATCGCTCAATTGGGTCCTCCTTGCGACGCGGTTCCCGGTGCGGGTGCGGATTGATCAGCCGGCGCCGGATGAATTCCGAATCGGCGCTTCGGCGGAGGTGATCGTGCGCAACGATGGGAAGTAGTTATCTCCCACTGGAACTGCGGCCCTATCCGGGGCGCGTGGCCACGGTTAGCCGCATGGTGCTGGCCACCGTCCTCACCATGCTGCTGGTGATGGTGTTCCAGCTTCCCAATGGCTTCCTGGCGGTGTTCTATGCCTTTGCGGTCCCGCGCAAGGATTTGCGAACCACCGTGCGGAACGGTATCGCCATGGCGCTGGCCAACATGGCGGGGATTGCGGTTTCGCTCACCGGCATCGCGCTGTTTATCGACTATCTACTGCTGCATTTTTTGTTTGTGCTATTCGCCTTCTTTGTCGCGTTCTTTCTCACGCGCATTCTGGCGAATTACGCCGCGGCATTGGGATTCGGCGTCATCGTGGTGGCCGCAGCTTCGGTGGACGTCATATGGTCGCTCCCGAATCCGTTGCGACCGGATCCCGGGAGCATTTTCTGGAGCGGATTCGGCATGATGCTGGGCGCCCTGGTCACGCTGGCGATCGAGTGGTTAGCGGGATCGCCGATGGCGTCCGATCGTCACGAAACGCAGCAGCGCCTTCTTGTTCCGGATGCTTTCGCCAATCCGGAATATCTGATCTTCGCACTGAAAGGCACGCTAGCGGCGGCAATCTGTTACCTGGTCTGGACCGCGCTCGCATGGCCGGGCAGCGGGGTCTGTACGGTTACGTGTCTGCTCGCCGCGCCCCCCACGATTCGCGGGTCCTCGCGTCAGAAACTGCTCACCCACCTGGCTGGTCTGCTGTTTGGTGGAGTCGTCTGCGGAATTGGCTCGCAGATCTGGGTTCTGCCAACGATCGATTCCATCTTCGGATTTACGCTGGCCTTCGCGGTGGTTTCGGCAATCGCAGCGTGGGCCAGCACAGCGAGCCCCCGCTTCTCTTATTTTGGTGGCCAGATGGCGCTGGCGTACTATCTCACAATCTTCCAAGGGTTCGGAGTCAACCCGTCCTTGGCCATGAGCCGCGACCGGCTGATGGGCATTCTGCTGGGAATCCTGACAATGTATCTGGTCTACGATGTGGGCCCGCCGTGGTTGCGCTCAGTGCTCCCCTGGGGCACTCCCATACGGTCGCGGCTCCGAAGTACTTGATGAGCCGCGCGCGTCAGCAAGCGGATGCTCTGTGAATCAAACGTTCAAAATCTCGAAGCACCTTTCCAGGCTCTTCACCGGATCGTTACCCATCCCAGGCCGCCACTCGTGGGCCACAAATCCGGTGTATCCGAGATCGGCGATTGCGTTGGCGATGAACCGGTAGTTGAGTTCTTGTTTGTCGTCGATCTCCAAGCGGCCGGGCACCCCTGCGACGTGGATGTGGCAGATGTGGTCGAAGTTATCGCGCAGCGTGCGCGTGACGTCGCCATCGGCGGTCTGAGCGTGGTAAATGTCATACAGGATTTTCACGCGCGGTGAATTCACGCGCTTGATCACATCCAGACCCCATGCCATATGATCGAAGATCTGATCGGTACGCTGGTCCGCGGCGACCTTGGAGTTCGTAATTTCCATGCAAACGTTGATGTTCTTTTGCTCGGCGTAACCCTTCACGCGGTTCAGTATCGCGACAGCGTTATCGGCGCCCTCTTCCCTGGACATGCCCCGCCGTTCGCCGGGGATGGCAATGAGAACGGAGCATCCCACGCGTGCGCACGTGTCGATCCCCTCATGAGTGGCTTCCTCGATCTTGTCGTGGATTTCCTTGCGGATCAATCCATTTTGGAAGCTGGTTCCCGTGCCCGTCATCATGCCGGGCGCCAGGCCATTTTGTGTCAGGATCGGCACCTGCTGGGCGGTGGGCAAATCGACGCCCTTGAAACCAATGCGCGCGAGAACCTTGCACCGCTCCTCGAACGAAAGCGTCGAGCCTGTCCAAACAGAAGCCATCACGCTTTGCTTGATGCGCCCACGGGCCGTTGCCGGAGTTTGGGCAGACAATCGCTCGGCAATCCCCGTGACAATTCCAGTGGCTAGGGGCGCGGCTGCGCCCGCTAAGAATTCTCTTCGTTCCATCGGCGTCAATATACCACGCTTGTGCAAACGTCTCAATCACCCTTCGACGGCGAATTTCGTCCCTTGGTAGACCCGCCCAAGAGGAAGGTGGTAAGACCGCCGGCGCGAGCTACGCAGAAGTTCGATCCGCAATTGGCATCTCTGGCGGCATAGTTCCGGCGGCCTGTTCTGCAAGCCCGGTCAAATCTATGGCTTTGACCTCACTCTGGTAGCGAACAAAGCTGCGGATTTCAGCAATAAAGAAGGCGGAATCGTCAGGGTCGTCGATATTGAAAGTGCGGTCCGACAACACGAGTCCGAGCAGGCGCGATTCTGTCGCGCTCGCGTTGTCCGCTTCGATTCTGGCGGTGTTCAGTAACCACCGGCTGTGGCGGCTGCGGAGCGAGGTCTCGTCCACGGCGATTCCCAGTTCTTCGCGGTCATACCAGACTTCATCGGCACTGGTCAGAAGTTTGGAACGAGCGGCGGTCCGGTCTCCGAAGTCGGGATCACGCATCTCTTCTACCAACTGCGTGCGCGTCGGTTCCAGGACGAGGACGCGCAAATAGGCCCCGCGGTCCTTGCACCTCTGGCCAAAATAGACACCGCACTCGGTCGAGGCGGTACACATGGCCATATCGCCGGGGCCAACGTTCCAATGATTCTTCCCCAATGCTGCCTCTATCTCGCTTTCGACACTCTTCTTGATGGATCTTGGAAAGCGCGGCCTGCTGTCCTCCTTCTTGGCGTCACTTTTATCGAGTGGGTAACCATGAAATAGAAGCACCCTATTCCATTTACCTTTGGAGCCATTCCTTCTCTTCAGCTCGAAAGCTTTTTGCACGACGGCGAGCTCGCTGCACACGGTATCCTCCTCAAGACCCAGCTCTTTCAGGAAGTTCAGGCGCTCCTGGAGCCATTGCAGGTTGAACAACGTGGCAGAAGGTACGGCGCAGGCATCACGGACTGCTTGGATGGCCGCGGTGCGGTCACCGCTCAGCATGTCCAGCCCGGAGATCGCCACTGAACTCCAGAATTGGGTGTCGTAGTCTCCAGTTTCGTCGGCCCGCTGCTTTGCGGCGGTTGCCATGTAGCGGACAACTGGCATGAGAAGCGTGCGGTTCGTGATTTCGTCCGGCAGTTTGAGATCGGGTCCAAACAATTGCTCCGCAACCCAAATCAGAACGAGAGCGTTGTAGCCGCTAAGATATAACTCCGGATGGAGTCGTTGAACAGAGGCCAGGCAGGAAATGGCTTCCAACAAAAGTCGGGACGACTCCTTGGCGCGCTCCCGCGGCTGGGGGTCTCCCTTCCATTGCAGGTGCCATAAGAGACGGTACGCATAGCCCAGCATAATCGAAGTCTCTGGGTCGTTTTGCCGGAAGCGCAGCATGTGCCGAAGCCGATGTTCGGCGCCGAGAACATCGCCCGTATTGATCTTCGCTATCGCCAGCCAAAGCTGGGCGTCGATGTCATCCGGCGTGATCTGGAGGATCTCTTCCAGCACCTCCTCGGCGGGGGCAAATTGGGTGAGGCCAATCAGGGCACGCGCCGCGATGGCCATGATCTTGTTGCGGTGAACCCGTGTCGGCGCCTCCTGCGCGATAGTGAGAATGTGCCCGGGCCGGTTCAGTTCCTGGGCTCGGCGGACCCGCTCTTCCCAATCACTTTGCAGCGATCCGAAGTAGCGCGACCGGGAAGTGTCAATCTGTTCCCAATTTGCCGGCCTCAGGCCGGGAAGATGGGAGTACAACGGACTGCCGGTTCCCTGGGTGTCGGCCGTAAAAGCCCCGCGGAAAGCGGCAGCCATTTTTCCTACAGCATCTGTTACAGTATCTGTTTGGCTGGGTGTCGGCTGAGGCCTTGTGTTCGGATCAGGAACTTGATGGGCGGGGGGCAAATTAGCTTCCTCGCTTTCAGCCTTGGAGGAGCTACCCTTGTTTCCGGTCTCCTTGGGAAGTTCGAACAAATACCCCGGATATCGAAAGCTTCGGTCCTGGGCGATGTCGAAGGGGTGCGATGCCGACCACCCGCCGTCGATGATGAAAACGCCCCGCGAACCGACGCCATCTCGAATGCCAAGTTCGTAGTAAACATTCGGGTTGGGGATCGATATGTCCGCCACTACGAAGTCCGCCGTAACCAATTCGAAGAACATGTCGGTGCGGATGTCGCCGGCAGACACTTCGCTGTCGGCCCGGAAAGCGTCGCAGCCGGCAATCTCCAGTGCGGGCTTGATCAGACGGTCCCAGACCTTTTCGAAATCGATGACACCAGGCTGGTGTTTCGGACGGTGCCCGGCCGCCTCGCTAACGGAATTGTCGGGCACAGGGATGCGTCGCGGACCGAACGGCATGACAACGAAGGCTCGTGGCTTCATAGGATCATCTTATTCCGCTTAAAGGTGGCGTGGCGGTTCGTATCGTAGTCCTTCTTCCCACCCACATCGGGGGTCCGGGACCTATAAGGTGAACCCCAATCATGTTACGCGAAGTGCGTCCTCACCTCCGCCAGAATGGCACTCAGCGGTCCCTGAGCCGCATGGCCGGGCGGAATTTTTTCGGCCAAAAATTCGATCTGCCCCAGGATGGAATCGATCTCACGCTTGGCCCCACCTCCTTCACCCACCGCAATGTACGCTTTCGCGATATCACTCTGTTGTTCTGCGATCTTGTTATCCCACAGAGCCATCATCAACATTGCGTCCACAACCCCGGCGCGCGACCAGACATCGCGTTTGGCGTCGCGCTCGCGGGCGGCGGCGTCGGCACAGTCGCGGACCTGCTGCCGCCAGCTTTCCGCATCGTCGCGCCCGAGCAAGAACGCAATTGCCGCGGCATTCAGGCCCGGGTAGGAGAAGCCATCGCTCATCATTCGTTTATGCATTTCGTAAGCTCGTTGATACGTCGCGAGCGCCTGGTCCAGATCGTCCACCTGTTTGTAGTAGCTCGCCCGCAGCGACGCCAACTCAGCGGTATCGGCTAAGGGCACCACTTTGTCCAGCCATTCGAGAGCTTCTTTGCGCAGGGCTGCTTGTTGCGCTCCGCTCATCTTTTTCGAGCTTCGAACCAGCAGATTTGCGAGTTGCTGAGCCACGCGCAGGGGAGCATTGCCCTGTTCGGCTGCGAGCGCCTGCCGGTACGCAGCGATTCCATCTTCGAAACTGCCCAGTTGCGCGTATGCAGTTCCAAAGGCCGCCAGCATTTCTCCGTCGCGCCATTGGGCAGGTGTTTGGTCGCGCAGGTTCTCGAGTTCCTTCAGAAGTTCCTCACGCTCGGCGCCGGCAGCCTGGGAGCCGGCGATATCGAGCAACCTCTGGAGAATCTCCTGGCGGGCAACGAATGGTCCCGGTGTGCTTTCCGCGCCTCGCTTCCAGCGTCCTGAATCCAGGCGAAAATCGGGATTCCCGTAGCATTGATATGCACCCCAGGTGTTGCTGTGAGGATACAACTCCTGGGTTCGCTGGCGCGCCTCTTTAACCGCCTCGCCGAAGCGCTCACCCTTCAGCATCCACTGGTAGAACCGGTCGGCGAATACGCGGGCGGCTTGGTCGTCCACCGCCCAGCCCGCGGCAACTACGGCCTTGGCCCCGAGGTTCATCAGCTTCACGGCAAAGCTGGCCGCGAGTTGCGGCGACGGCGTTCCTTCTTTCGCACCCGCTACTTGGCCGAGATGACAGCAGTTCACGAACACCAGATCTGGGGCAGCTAACATCCCGTCGAGAATGTTGGGCGTTAGCCACTGGTCCGGACCGATCTTCATGCCGCGCTGCTTGGGGTCGTTCGGATCGAAATTGCCGTGGCCGGCAAGGTGCACAATGCGCAGCTCCCCCGAGAGGAGAGCGCTTACAATCACCATACTATCTTTCTTTTTCAGCAGCGTGGAATCATAATCGACCGCGAGCCGGGCGTGCACGGCATCGGCCTCAGCCTGTGCCCCGGGCAGGTCCGCCCAGCCGCTCTGCGTATCTCCCACTACGAGAGCGGCGCGGCCTGAGGCCGGAGGCATGCGCTGCTCCGATGAGCTGGAACGGAGCTGCCGCAGCAGCCCGCATTGCACCGCCAGCGGCTCAACACCCGAACGTGTGCGCTGCGCCAGAAGTTCCCACGGATAGTTGGCGGCATCCTCGTCTACGATCAGGACCATGTCGACGCGGTCCTGCGCATAGCCGCGCAGAGCACGCGGAATCAGCAACTGGAATAGCACTGCCGAGAGACTTTCGTCCCAAACAGTTTGGCGCGTTGCTGCCTGGAGGATGGGCTCGAGCACCTGTTGCTCGGTTCCTCGCACGAAATCCTCCACCCGTGCGCGATCGGTAAGAGCTGTAAACTCCAGACCGTCGGATTTCGTTTCCGGGGGCACTGGAGCGCGCTTGTTTATTTTGATGCGTCTCCACCAACCCGCAGCGTACGGATTCGCCGGCCGGCTGGCGCGTCCGCCTTCGAGGACGCGCAGCCACGGTTCCGGCGCGATTACCGCGCCGGCTGTTGCGTCGCCATTCAGGCGCTCGGCCAGGGTCAAAAGTTCATGGGCGGCTTCCGACGCAATGTCCTGGTACATTTCGATGATCTCGATTTCTTCCACCCGGACTTGATCCTGGAGCTGATTCTCGGCGAGCTGGCGGTTCGCGTCGAGAGCGCCATGGACCACCGCGGAAACGGAGTCGCGGACGCTACCCTGCCCGTATGTGCCCATCAGCACCGCGGTGAAGTTCGCCGCTCGAGGACCGGTCGCTTCCGTCCGCGCCTTTTCTGCAAGCTGCAAAGCGTAACCCACAATCGCCGTGCGCACTCCCCGGCGCAATTTTTCCGGCGTAAGCTCACCAACCTCGCCCAAGCCAATTACCAAGGCGCCCGGGGGACTTCCGCCGGGCGCGAGCACGATTTCGAAGGTACCGACGCGCCCCGGATACACGCCCATATTGAACCGCTGAGTCAGGCGTTTTTCTAACTGTTTGTCCAGTTCCTTCTCCGCACTGACAATCGTGTCCTCTTGATAGTGGCCGACCATTACCGGAAACCTGGCTTGCCGCAAATGGCCGTATGAAACGGAGACTTTGACCGGATGTTCCACCGCCTCAAACTGCGAGGGCGGCTTGCCTCCCAACGCGGCGTCAAGCAGATCGTCTTCGTCCGGAAAGAACAACGGCTCGTCGATTAACACCGGCGCTCCGTCCGCAACAAGCCCAGCAACGGGCCCAGCGGTGGACGCGCGCGGCAGCTTCGACGCGGATCCCTGCGCCAGCAACTCCAGCAGAGAGTCCGTGAGCAGCTCGTGACGTCCCAGCATGCCATGAGGTGCGTTCACTTGCCACGTGGGAACGCCTTCCATGCGACTTGCCTGGGCTGTTATCAGTCCGTCGCCGGCCGAGGTGTAAAGGGTCTTCCCGTCCTCGCGAACTTCGAAAAACGTGCGGTCCGCTTTCCCGGTGATGGCGAAGATATTCTTAACTTTTGCCGCGTCGGCGAGGCCCAGGTGTTGGGGTGAATCCAGCCGCAGGTCTGCGACGATCTTCAGACTACCAAAGAACTTCTCGGGGGCGCAATCCGACTGGTGGTCGGCCATTTGAAGCAGCCGATTCAGCCGGTTTTCGGCCTTCTCCAGTTGCCCGATCGCGGCGCAGCCACGAAGCGGTGCGCCAAGTAATACGATGCGGCCATTCCGCGCGGCGACCTGGTCCCACACGGCCGCATCCGCGGCGAGCCGCAGTACGCCAAGAGCACCCGCGCCGTGAGCGACGAAATGGATGGGCTGCTTCTGAAGTCTCTCGTCCGCCAGACACGCTTGTACT
The DNA here is from genome assembly GCA_036521975.1 of Bryobacteraceae bacterium. Classification (GTDB taxonomy): domain Bacteria; phylum Acidobacteriota; class Terriglobia; order Bryobacterales; family Bryobacteraceae; genus Palsa-187. The sequence continues at coordinate 68,140 of DATDGT010000010.1, read as the reverse complement.
CTCGCTCGGAGTACGTTCGCGATTTCGTCTACGCCGTTGCGCCAGTCGTAGCCGACCTGTTCCACCCGGTACTGTGGTTGAAGGCGGTTGACCATCGGCGCGTAAAGCGCAGGGATAAGATCGCCAGCCCGCAACGCGCCGTTGGTGTCGGCCAGGCGATCGAGCCCGCGTTTCGATAGCTCAGAGATGTTGGGCCAGATCGTGCCGCTGTCATCTTTCATCTCGGTGCCCATAAAATCCGGCACGACGAACACAATAGGGCGCGATTCCGGAGCGTCGCCGGCGCGCCGGGTGTCAGCCACAAAGTTGGTCTGGCCGGGTACGAAAGGCTTGAACCCTTCCACCTTCTCGCCTTTTCCGGCCTCCAGCCATTTTCGTAACAGCGATCGCGTACCGGTGTTGCGGAAATAATGAAAGTGGTTTACGTGTGGACCTTTGTTGAAGAAATAGCTGGCAGTGGTGCGGCGCTCCATGCCACCGTACATGGCGCTCGTATTCACGACGAGATCATTGGGCTGCAAATAGAACAGCTCCACCGCGAGCGTCTTCAGCCTCTGCCACACACCCTCGGCCGCAAGGTCGCCGGCGATGACAGCGAGGTCGGCCGCCGATGTCAGGTTCTTCTGATTCAGCAGATTGATTAAAGTGGATTCGGGCATCATGGCCTCAATGCCCGGTAGTTGCCGCGGGTCCGCACGCCGCCGGGCCGTTTCCATGGTGACGGCTTTCAGCAATGCGTAGAGCGAACTTGCCTTCAATACAGGAACGAGGCCGATCACGTTCAGCAACACGGACAGATATAGATCGAGCCGCTTGGAGGCCAGCACCGTCCCCCTGGCGGGACACGCGACTCGAACGAATCGCTGCACCATCAGATGCTTCCGGACAAGTTCGGCGGACAGTTGATCGAAGCGGTCTGCCTCCTCTGTGCGAGCCTCCTGCACTTCCTGGCGGACCTCATCTGGAATATCGGTGGGAACCTTGGCGAAAGCATGGCGATAGTCTGCCGGCAGCTCGTTCAGGCAGAGGAGTTCCCCGACGAGACCGCCGCGCGAATGCGATACGAGATGCAGTTGTGCCCCGTCCGGCAACAAACGGGCCGCGTCGAGCGCGTTGACTACCGGACTGACGCTGAGAGTTTTGTGCTGGAGGCCAAGAATGCGCCCGGGGTATCTGTTCTTGAGAGCCTCCCAATCGTCGGGCGGGATGGGCTCCTTGGTATCCTCCGGCGATGGCGAGAGACCGCCAAAACTGCCCACAATGCTGGATGCAGTCCCGTGGAGAAACAGCAGGTATGGCGCGCGGTTGTCGAGTTCCTTCGCATCGTGCACTTCCCGTTCGGGAGTCCTTGGGTCCGCGAGAATGTACAAACCGGGAGCGGGCTGAAGCGAGTCTTCGAACTTTGAAACGATTTCCCGGACGGCGAGGTCTGCTGCCACGCCCACCGGGTCAAGCCCGAGGATTTTGAGGCCCTTGAGCAGTAAGTCCGCAGCTCCCCGAGCAGCCGGTGAGCCGAGATCAGCAGGAATTACGACCTCCGGCTGGCCTGCGGAGCCTCGAGCGAGCAGACCGTTGCGCTTCTGCAGATCATCGCGAAGTTGATCGACGCGGACCCAGTGGCTCAGTCCGCCTTCGTATTGGAGTTCGATCACGTCGTCGGGTTTTGCGTCGAACGGGACGGATTCGACGGGCGCACCGCGCAGCGAAACGCCGACCGAGATGGATACTTTCTCCTCGACCTTCAGAAACTGAGCGATATCGGAGTGTGGCGGGCTCGCTAAGCTCGGAGCGGCTGCCCTCCCGGGCAACCGAAGACGGATAGTCGACTCGGGGCTCGGCATGGTTCCATATTGTATCCAAACCACCGTATCGCCCCTACGTCGTAACGCGACCGCTCCGGTGAAGACGTTTTCGGAGGGCGGACTTTAGTCCGCGCGGGACTTCAGTCCCGCTGCCGAAGCGAGGCTAGAGCCCGCCCTCCAGGCGAGTTTTCAGCAATCAGCGATCAGCGATCAGCTATCAGCTAGCTGAAAGCTGAAAGCCGATAGCTGACAGCCTGAATCGGTGATACGCTATTTGGAATGCGCGCAGCTATTTTCTCCGTTGCAATCTTCCTCGCCGCCTGTGGAGCGAAACTCGCTTCTGAAGGAAAACCCTCGCCTGATTGGGCGATGTACAACGGCGATTACGCTTCGAATCGCTTTTCCCCGCTCTCCGATATCACGCCCGCGAACGTCAAGAACCTGCGCCAAATCTGCGCCTACGAATTGCCGGAGAAGGTCATGTTCGAAAGCGGCGTTGTAGCAGTAGGAGGAACGCTCTACTTCACGACGTTCGAACATCTCTATGCCGTCGACGCGGGCACATGCACGCTGAAATGGAACGCCGAGCACAAATTGAAGCAGGTTCCCGTGGTCGGGACAACGCGTGGCGCGGCGGTGGCCGGCAATCGGGTCTTCCGAGGCGCGGCCGACGGCTACGTTATGGCCTACGATATTTCCAACGGCAAGGAACTCTGGGCCACGAAGATCACCGCGCCGGATAGCTTGGAGAACATGTCCGCTTCGCCCATCGCCTGGAATGGAATGGTGTTCATCGGCACCGCTGGCGCGGACCTGGGCAATATTTGCCGCATCGCGGCGCTCGACGCGGAAACGGGGAAGGTGCTCTGGTCGTTTCCGTTGGTGCCCACTGGAGGCGAGGCGGGCTCCGAAAGCTGGCCCAAAGGAACGCATGTTTCCGGCGGCTCCACGTGGACCAGCTTCACGCTGGATACGGACGCGGGCGCGCTGTATGTCCCCACCGGCAATCCCGCGCCCGACTTCGCGGGCGAGTACCGCCCAGGCGCCAATCTTTACGCCGGTTCGGTGGTGGTGCTGGACGCCAAGTCTGGCGCTCTCCGCACCTGGTATCAACTTGTGCCGCACGATATTCACGATTGGGACATGGCCGCCGCGCCGGCGTTGATCACCACAAAACAAGGGCAGCGCCGGGCTATGGCTGCCGGCAAAGACGGGTTCCTGCACGCCATCGATATCGCTTCCGGGAAGGTCGTGTGGAAAACTCCGGTGACAACAGTTGAAAATATCGACGCTCCTCTCACCGTTCAGGGCACCCGCTTTTGTCCCGGTACGGGCGGCGGTGTGGTGTGGAATGGACCTTCTTATTCCGCCGCGACGAATCTCGTGTACGTCAATGCCATAGATTGGTGCTCCACCGTGAAGATGGATACAAAACCGCCCAAATACGAACCGGGAAAACCATTCCTCGGTTCCACCAATGGGTTCGGCGCGAGCGACGAGAAGAAGCAGGGCTGGGTCACCGCGGTCGATGCCGACACAGGAGCGGTGCGCTGGAAGTTTCAGTCTGCAACGCCGATGGTCGCGGGGGTTCTCTCCACAGCCACAGGCTTGGTCGTCACGGGCGATCTCAACGGCGACCTTCTTTTCTTCGACGCAGCCACCGGAACCCTCCTGCATCGGATCGCCACTCACCAGCCCGTAGGTGGAGGCGTGATCGCGTATCAACAAGGCGGGAGCCAGCGCATCGCCGTAGCCGCCGGTTTGGAGTCTCCCTTGCTTCAAACACACGGCCAGCCCACGGTAGTCGTGCTAGGGCTGTAGCGCGCAACGCCCCACGCGGGACCGTGCGCTTACCCGAATCCCTGACTTCCCGCCGCGTCGCCGTTAGTTGCTGCGCACCGGTCTCCATGCCGCGCGAACCCGCACGATTCAAGAAGCAGACTGAAACGAGGGCTTGGCGGAACCGATCCATCCTCAGGAGGTCACAAGTGACGGCCATACGGATTCACGAATATGGCGATTCGGGAAGTCTGAGAGTCCGGATGGAAGGGCTCCATCACGTAAACGTTTGCTGCCGTTCGGCAAATGGCGGCGACCGGGCTACGCTGGTTCTGCCCCGTGCGTCACGTGTGAGAATCCGCCGTGAACAAATTCCTCCGAGGCTCACATGATCACTTCACTCGACTCGAACGGCATCCACTTCGATATGTTTACCGGCGAGGAGACTTTTATGGCGTCCAACGCCGTGCTTGTTTCCGGGCGCACGGACGCAGTACTGATCGACTGCGGTTTCGTAAAGGGCGACGTCGACAAACTGCTCCACTTCGTGCAGGCGAGCGGCAAGCGGCTACGTGCCATCTTCATCACCCACGGCGACCCCGATCATTACGGCGGCACCAACGCGTTCGCTGAGGCCTTCCCTGACGCTGTGATTTTGGCTCGCCAAGGCGTGATCGACAGTGTGCTCGAATGGCCCGCGAAGCGTGTGCACTGGCAGGACATGTTCGGCGGCCTGCTTCCGGAGGGCGACATCGTCTATCCGCGGCCGCTTTTCGGCAAAGCGGCGTATCTGGAAGATCGAGAAATCATTTTCATCGATTCTCCGATTGCGGAGACGGTGCACTCCACGGCTTTCTACGTGCCGTCCGCACGCGCGTTAATCGCGGGCGATCTGATTTTAAATCGCTACCACATGCCCATGGCCGACACGAACAATCCCGACTCGTGGATCCGCGCCATCGAACAGGCGCGCGGCATCGGTCCCATCGACACGGTTTTCCCCGGCCACGGCAAGCTCGGTGGAGTAGAAATTTGTGCGGATGCGATCGGCTGGCTGAAAAACTATCGTGACGTGGCGAAACCCGGCGTCCGCCTTAGCGCCATCGCCAAGGAAATGATGCGGCGGTACCCGGACTACGCTCTGCCAATTCTGCTTTGGCTCACCCACGGCCCCGGTTTCGGCACTGCCGGAGCGAAGGAAGCGGGCGTGCCCGCCGAACTATTGGGCGGCTAAGCGAGCACCGCGTATAGTCGGATGAATGCGCCAGACTACTCGCACGCAATCGACTTCAATTAATTTCAGGAGGGCACCCGCCCTTGGCGCTTACCACACCAAGGAGACGCTCAACTGACATCTGACGGTCGGCTGCCCTGCGGTGTCCGTGGGGCGACGCGAACTGCCGCCCGGGTTACAGACCGTCGACAGTTCGACATCATCGCGACGCCATAGGCATTTCGGAAATGCCATTGTTTCAACAGCACAAAAGCGTGGGGCCAGGTTGGCACATTGCTTGCGGTCCTAGGCGAGACGGCAAACGCCCGAAGTAAGAACCAAAATCTAACTTAAGGATGTGCTCAATGGAATGCAGAAGAATAGCGGTGATTGCGGCGATTACAGGCGTACTCGCAGTCATGGGTGGCTGGGCCATCGACGCGCAGGACAAGCAGGACAAGTACACTGTGAAGGTGCCGGGGGGGCTCGCGTTTTCTGAGTTCAAGGGATACGAAGACTGGCCGCTGTTGGCCCGAGTCTGACCGACGCCACAAACGTGATCAGAGTCATCGTTGCGAATCCCGTGATGATCGACGCATACAAAAAAGGTATTCCCGGCAATGGCAAGCCATTCCCAGACGGCTCCAAGGTTGCGAAGATTGTGTGGAGGCAGAGGAAGTTAACCGATCCCCCTTTTTCCGCGAGCACTCCGGACACAGTGACCGGCGACCTGACTGACGTCGAGTTCATCGAGAAGGACAGCAAGAGGTTCCCGGACACGCACGGATGGGGATACGCCGTGTTCGAGTATGAAGCTGCCTCCGGTACGTTCAGACCCGGCACGACGGCTGACAATCCGCCGCAGGGGAACAACGCAAAGTGCGGCGCCGCATGTCACACGCCAGCGGCAGCAAAGGATTACATTTTCACCAATTATGGACGCAGGTGAACGGTCCTCGAAATTCCAATTCGACGCCGTGACCGTCAGCTCGATATATCCGTGGTCTGAGCTTCCCGGCGCAGCAGCCAGGTAGCTCGCTGAAATTCCCAGATGAAAACGCGCTGGAGCGCGCCGGGTGCCTTCAGCCCCGCCCGTGAGGGCGGGGTCTAGAGTTTCTACATTTCCAGGCCTGGCGAGAAGGCTGCGCTTCAGACCGCTGGATTCATACCGCCGTACCCGGCCCGCCGGAATCAACCCCGCCCGATTCAGCCCTGCCCGTGAGTGCGGGGTCGGGCGGTTGCACGTAACCCGAACGCTGATCCCCGCCCTAACGGACAGGGCTGACTCGCAACGTCTTCGACCGAGTGTCAAACGTGGACGGGAACGGGGAGGTTTCCTTCAAATCGACCAGCACATTGTTACTGAGTATGTTTGCAATGCCGGAGAGTTGGGAAAGGAGACACTTGATCGAATGGGCTCTCGCCGAGACCCACGGGCGGGTATCCATTTCCGGAGCACTCGCGAAACTTGGGATTCCGCGCCAGACTAAAGCTCCGTTAACGCACGATGCACGAGATGAATACTGATCGCGCCTTCTCCCACCGCCGACGCCACTCGCTTTACGTTGCCCGCCCGGACGTCCCCCACCGCAAATACCCCCGGGAGGCTGGTCTCCAGCATTTGTGGCGGACGATCGAGCGTCCAGCGCGGGTTGCCATCGCCCACGCTGGCCGTATCGAGGTCGCGGCCCGTCAGAATGAAGCCTTTCTGATCGAGGGCTATGCAGCCCTTCAGCCATTCGGTTCGCGGAGAAGCGCCCGTCATCACGAACAGGTGCCGGATGGCATGCCCGACTCGGCGCCGGTCGCCCGGTCGCGCCAGATAATACGCTCCAGGTGCTCTGCTCCGTCGAGCCCGGAAATTTCGGTTTGATAATGGAGGTCCACCTTCGGGTTCTCCTCGAGCCGCTGAATGAGATACCGCGACATCGTGCTGGAGAGTTCCCCTCCCCTCACCAGCATGTGTACCCGGCTCGCTGTCTGGCCAAGGAATGTCGCAGCCTGCCCTGCCGAATTCCCCCCGCCCACGACCGCGACCTCCTCAGCGGTACAAAATTGCGATTCCATGTAGGTCGCGGCGTAATACACGCCGTTCCCCTCGAACCGTCCCAGGTTCGGCAGCGCCAGCTTGTTGTACTGTGCTCCCGTGGCGATCACGATCGTCCGCGTTGTCAGCGCTTCTTCGCCATCCAGCTTGACCACATATGGTCGCTGATCGCAGTTGAGTCTCATAACGCTACGCGCGACCACCATCTGCGTGCCAAACTTCAGCGCCTGCGAGGCGGCGCGCCCGGCCAGTTCCTGTCCGGAGATTCCCGTCGGGAATCCCAGGTAATTCTCGATTTTCGAACTTGACGCCGCCTGCCCGCCGGGCGAACGAGTTTCGATCACCAGTACATCGAGCCCTTCGGAGCCCGCGTAAACCGCCGCGGCCAGGCCCGCGGGGCCCGCGCCCACAATGATCACGTCCCGGACTCGTTGGCCGCCGCTGGCCACACTCAATCCCAGGCCCGCCGCCAGATCCTGCACAGAGGGGCTGCGTAGCACCTGTCGCCCAGGGCAAACCACCACCGGCACGTCCGTGCGCTTCACTTCGAAACGATCCAGCAGTTCCTGGGAGGTCTGGTCACGATCCAGGTCGACATAAGTATAGGGCTGCCCGTTGCGGGTGAGGAATTCCCGGATTTCCAGGGTTCGCGCCGAGTGTCGCGATCCCAAAATGACCAGAGTCCCCCAGCCCCGGCGAATCAACTCCAGCCGTCGCAGAATAAAAGCGCGCATCAGAATTTCGCTCAGTTCCGCGTCCCTGGCGACCAGCATCCGCAAGTTCTCGGGGCTGAGTTCGAGAAACTCTCCGGCCTCGGTCGCGCGCCCGATCACCAGGCAATGTTGACCCGAAATCATTGCCATTTCCCCGGTGAACTCGCCCGCTTCGTGTACCGCGATCATTCGCTCGCCATCAAGGGTCGGCTGCACGATCTCCATACGGCCGGAGAGCAGCACATAGAACGGAACCGCCGTGTCGCCAGGCTTAAACAAGATATCGCCGCTCTGCACCGGGCGTATGCGCCCCAAGGGGCGAATACGGTCGATCTGTTCCTGGGTGAGTGCCGGGAAAGCCCGGGGAAGTGTTTCCCGCGAACCAATGACGTTTAACATACTTCGATTCTCCGCTATTTGCGCCAGTGCCGAAAGATACCGAAACGGGTGAAACCGTCCGATGTAGCTATTCGGGATGCGGCTGCATGTGTGTGGTGGACAGGCTTCAGCCTGTGAGACTGAACGCTAACATGACGCGACCTAAACGCAGCGAAACGCGGCCATAAACGCAAAAAATAACGTGAAAATAACGAGAAATAACGCGGCGGTTTGCTGGTCGAGAATTGAACCGGGAGCGGCTTAGGTGTTGTATTTCAGGGGGTTACACCGATCGGGGGCGGAATCTTAGAAAAACAGCACCCTGTGCTAGTTAACAGCTAAACACAACCCCAGAAGCCTTTGCGGATCGTGCGTCCGTCGACGCGGTTTTCCTTCTGACTTCTGACTTCTTGTTTAATTTAACTGGCTCTGGAGTTTACATTTTGGGACCGCATTGGACCGGACCCGGACCAGAGAAATTGACTTCGCCGCCTGCTACTCGCTACAGTAACCACCGTGACAGTTTCCACTGGCGCGACCCAGAAGAAATTCAGCAAGGCGTTGGGCGCTCTCATCGAACAGGTGAAGGCCGACCGGTCGGTTCTTGCGGCGATCTTGTGCGGCAGTTTGTCGCACGATACCGTTTGGGAGAAGTCCGACATCGATCTGGTACTGGTGACCATCGATGTCCCCAAGCTCGACAGGCAGCACGTTGCGCTTTACGCCGATGGACTAAACGTCCACGCCCTTCTGATGCCGCGGGCGGAGTTCCGGAAGACAGTGGAAGGCTCGGTCCACAACTCGTTCTTCCATTCCTTGTTAGCCAAGGGGCAGCTACTTTATACCCACGACCCCACCATCGCGACGCTGTGCGCGATCATACTGAGACTGGCGCCGCATATAAGGCGGCAAGTACGGAGACGGGAAATTACACGCTGGCTGAATTACCGGTTGGTGTTTACCAACTCGTAGTTACGGGACCCGGCTTTAAGAGGTATGTTAGGCAGGGTCTGACAGTACAGGTGGCGCAGACATTGCGTATCGACGTCGTCTTGGAGCTTGGCGGCGCTTCCGAGTCGATTACAGTGCAAGCGGACGCGGCTTTGTTGAAAACGGAAAGCGGCGAACTGAGCCATAACGTTACCAATCAGCGTCTGGACGACCTTCCCGATCTGCCAATAGGACCGGCTCTTTCGAGCAACTTGGGCATTCGAAATCCGCAGACCGTGACTGAGTTCGTTCCCGGCGGCTATCTTAGCGCCGGCGGTGGGCCCGGGGCAAGCTATCGGATTAACGGTACTCCGCTTAACACTCCCGCCGTACCCATAGAAGGCCAGGATGCAACCAACGGTTTCACGGGCACTTCGACTATGTATCAACCCAGCGTGGATGCCATCCAGGAGGTCTCGGTCCAAACGAGTAATTACGCTGCTGAGTATGGAACCGCTGGTGGCGGCGTGTACAACTACACCATGAAATCCGGCACCAACCAGTTTCATGGATCAGCATATGACTATTTTGTGAAATGAAGCTCTGAATGCTGGTACTCCTTGGACCAATAATGGAAATGGCCAGTTGATCCGTCCAGTTCAGCGAAGAAACGATTATGGTTTCACATTTGGCGGCCCCCTTTGGATTCCTCACGTGTACGATGGGCGTGACAAAACTTTTTTCTTTTTCAATTGGGAACAGTTTCTTGAGCACGAATTGGTCAATAACTACTTTTTGAACGCTCCCACACCGGCCATGAGGAGTGGCGTTTTCAGCCAGATTCTAACGGGCCGCGTTCTTGGTACAGATCCGCTGGGTCGCCCAATCCTGGAAAACACGATTTACGATCCGAGCACAGAACAATCCGTCGGGGGCCAGATCGTGCGAAACCCGTTCCCGAACAATACAATTCCCCTGAGTCGTATGGATCCGGTGGCACTCAAAATCCAGGCGCTGATTCCTTTGCCGTTTAACTCGAGTTCGATTAATAATCTGATTTCTCCGTGGGTTGCGCCTCAATGGACTATCATTCCGGCAGTGAAGCTGGATCAACTGATGGGCCCAAAAACTAAGCTGTCTCTCTACTGGTCGACTACCGAAGGTAAATCGTCAACGTCAGCCAGTAATGGTCCAGGAAGCGCTGACGGGTTGCAGCCTAATCCTATATCAGAAACCCGGGGCACCTATCTGGAATCCTATACAACGCGCCTCAACTTTGATCAGAGCCTGACGCCGACGCTGCTGTTGCATTTGGGTATAGGGTATATACATCACAGGCAAAGTGATGTCAACGCCTCAACGCTGAGCTACAACGCTCCACAGCAGCTTGGCTTAACCGGACTCCCTCTCAATCCAGGCATCTTTCCCTCGTTCAATGGCCTGCTCACATCGTTGGGCGGCATGCAAAATATGGGTCCGCAAGTCTGGTTTTATACCGGGGCTTCTCAACCGACTGCGGTCGCGGGCCTGACTTGGGTGAGGGGTAATCATACCGTTAAAGTAGGGGGGAACTGCGCATCGGGGGATACCCCGGCATTTACCTTTCCGGGGTTGATGGAATTTTTGGAATGTCGGCAGGACAAACCGGACTCCCATCCACAAACGGCCAAGGACTGGCAGGCACCGTCGGATTCCCGTATGCCAGTTTCCTGCTGGGCTTGGTCAATCAGCTCACCGTCAACCAACCTGAACATCTTCGCGTTGGCAAACACGATCTTATTGGGTACATCCAGGATTCCTGGAAATTGACCCGCAAAATTACGCTGGATTATGGCCTGCGATACGATTACTCGACGTACGAGCGGGAGCAGTATGGGCGTATGCCAGACTTTTCGCCAACAACTCCCAATCCGGCTTTTGGTAGTCTGCTCGGCGCTCCGATCTTCGAGGGCTATGGACCCGATCGCTGCAATTGCCACTTCGCGCATGATTATCCTTACGCCTTGGGGCCTCGATTGGGGCTAGCCTATCAAGTCCTACCTAAAACTGTTTTGCGTGCGGGCTTCGGAATCGTTTATGACAGTACGGCCAATACTTCCTTTGCGGCCGCCACAGTTGCCACAGAGACCCTGGTAGTACCCTCGGGGTCGACTGGGTTCGATGAGCCAGTCATAACCCTGGCGAAGGGAGTTCAGGTTACGCCCACGTGGCCGAATTTCAGCCCGGGACAGTTCCCCAGCCTGACGAATCTGAATCTGGTCGATCCGAATGCGGGACGCCCGGCCAGACAGATGCAGTGGAGTGTCGGTCTGCAGCGCGAAATTTTTACAAATCTATTGGTCGAAGCCGCCTACGTTGCCAATGTAGGCGTTTGGTGGCCTTCTACTAATCTTGTCAATTATAACGTGCTTACGCCGCAAAGGCTGGCGGCAGACGGTTTAAATTTGAATAACGCGGCCGATCGGACATTGCTCACCTCAGAAATCGGCTCCACACTAGCGGCGTCCCGCGGCTTCAACAACTTGCCCTATCCGGGCTTTCCTCTTACGGAAACAGTGGCTCAGTCACTTCTTCCTTTCCCACAATACGGAACGATTAGTCCTCTTTGGGCGCCGTTGGGCAAAACCTGGTATGATTCGCTACAAACCAAGGCCACTAAACGGCTCTCGCATGGCTTATCCCTTACAGCTCTATTTACTTGGAGTAAGTCGCTGCAAATGGGCACGGAGTCCGGCGCTATTAACAACGTGTTGAACCGGCCGGTGAATAAGTACATTTCCGGCTATGACCAACCGTTTGTTTTTGCCACACAGGTGAGCTACTTGGTTCGCGGGCTGCCGAAATCTGGAGGGAATAAGTTGGCAAATGGGGGAGCTTGGATTACGCGCGACTGGACCTTGGGAACGGTTTTGCAGTATGCGAGCGGACTGCCAATTCTCGCTCCCACATCGACAAACAGTCTTTCGTCGGTGTTGTTCCAGAGTACATTCGCAAACCGTGTACCGGGCGTACCTCTGTTTACGGTGAATCTCAACTGCCACTGCTACGATCCCACTACGACTTTCGTGCTGAATCCGGCAGCGTGGACACAACCGCCTCCAGGCACATTTGGAACTGCGGCCGCCTAACACGACGATTACCGGTATCAACGGCGTCCTCAAGAGAACATTAATCTCGCCCGGAAGTTTAATCTCATGAGGGAAGCGAGACTAACGCTTACGATTCGGGGGGAATTCACGAATATGTTCAACCGTACTGAACCTGCCAACCCAACCTCGACTAATGCGGCGGCAACTCAAGTACGGAATGCGGCTGGTCAAACCGTCTCGGGATTCGGATATATCAACCCTGCCACTCCGTTCAGCTTGTCGCGACAGGGGATGATCGTTGCTCGTTTCCAGTTTTGAAGGGTTCGGAATATCGAGGGGAATAGCAGGCCAGCGCGCACGATGCCGCCATCTTCGACGCAGGGTGTCATATAGCGCCACGGCGAATACGGCAGGTCATGCACAGCAACATTGCCTCGCCATCCATAGCCTTGCGGCTGTCAAGAGGAACTTTCTACTTTCTCAATTAGGAATTTCTCATTTTGCTGCGACGTGGTTGTTGGAAAGCATTCCCTTTGCGCGAAAACTCTGATATACTCCTCTCCGATTTCAGATCGCATGGGAGGGTCGAGGCTCCCATACCTCTGGAGTGGGTAGGCGAGGAGGTTGCAATGCGCCTGATACGGGTTCTCACTCTGCTTTCCGCTTTCTCTTTAATTGCGTTTGCTCAAACCAGTGGTGGAACGATCACCGGCACTATTTCTGATCCCGCGGGCGCCGTGGTGGCTGCCGCCCAAATTCAAGCCAGAAACACGGAAACGGGTGCTAATTATCCGGTGGCGAGTTCCAATACCGGCAATTACACCATGGTCGATTTGCCGCCTGGCACTTATGAGCTTTCGGTCACGGTGCCCGGCTTCAAGAAGTATGTGCGTCCGGGCCTGATCGTGCAGACGGCGCAAACCATACGTGTCGACGCGGTCCTTGAAGTAGGTGCGGCGACCGAATCCGTCACCGTCCAAGAGGAAGCCCCGTTGCTCAAAACCGAAGGCGGCGAAATCGCCAACACTGTCGCCACGGAAACCATGAACACCCTTCCGCTTTTGGACCTGGGGACCAATGGCGCCGGTATTCGGAATCCCTACAACTTGGTAGCGATCGTTCCGGGGGCCTATTTCTCGCCACCAGTTCCCGGGGGCGTCGGAACCACTGTTCATATCAATGGAGGCGTCACGCAATCGGAGAGAGTCCTCATTGAAGGCATGGACGGTACCAATGCCTTGGGCCAAGGAGCGAATGCTCAAGCCCAGCCAGGCCAGGATCAAGTCCAGGAATGGACGGTTCAGGCCAGCAACTACGCTGCGGAATTCGGGCAGGCCGGTAGTTCGGTGATGACCGTAACCATGAAATCGGGCACCAATCAATTCCACGGCAGCGTCTACGATTACTATCAGAACGCATTTCTGAACGCCGGCCAGCCGTTTACGAACAATGGCAAGGGAAGTCTCGTGCGCCCCGGAGATACTCAGGAGGACTACGGCTTCACAATTGGCGGGCCGCTGCGGATTCCCAAGGTGTATGACGGCCGCAACCGGACCTTCTTCTTCTTTAACTGGGAGGCTTACGACCGCAAACAAACCATCTTGCCGGCCGTAACTACCGTTCCTACTCAGGCGTATCGCAATGGTGATTTTAGCGCCGCGATTCTGACCGCCGGCAGCAAAAATATCGGCACCGATCCTCTCGGCCGGCCGATCATCGCGGACACGATTTACGATCCCCTTACGCAGTCAGTTGCGCCCAACGGCCAACTGGTTACGAATCCCTTCCCGAACAACCAGATTCCAATGTCGCGTATCAGTCCCATCGCAACGAAGATCGAAAGCCTGATCCCAATGCCGTTGTGCACAGCGGGAGGGGTGTGCAACGCACTCGGCTCCGTGAACAATTTTCAGAATTCGGAATTTGAGCACCGTACCACTTCAGTTCCCAGCGTTAAGGTCGACCAGATTATCGGGCCCAAGGATAAGTTGTCTTTTTTCTGGAACCGCACCGCCACTTACTGCCTCACGTGCTACGCCGATGATGGTTGGCCGCAACCCATCTCTGAAACGTTCGGCGGGGCTATTTATGCAAAAAATCTCCGCTTGAACTATGACCATACCCTCGCGCCGACGCTCCTGCTGCATTTGGGCATTGGATACAACTCGGACGACTTGGGCGCGCCGGCCGTAACGACCGAATACAACGCCTGCTCCAATCTCGGCCTGTGCAGCGGGGCGTTTACTCAGCCCTCTCCATTCCCCGCCTTCACGGGTCTCAACGATACGGTCGCCGGCGGTAGCCAAAGTATCGCCACGGGAGGGCCCGGCGATTCGATTTACAATCAGGTCAATGCCATCGCCAGTCTGACCTGGGTCCACGGCAACCATACCTTTAAATTCGGTGGCGAGATGCTGACCCAGGGAAATTATGCGGTTACTCACCACGACCTCCAGGGCACCTACGGCTTCAGCCCCGCGGAAACGGCAATGCCCTACGTGGCCACGATCACGGGAGGCGTCGGCGCCGCCGCTATTGGAGCGAACCACATCGGACTTCCCTATGCCGGTTTTTTGCTGGGCTTGGTCGATAGCGCCAATATCGATCCTCCTTCCGATTCCCGTTTTGGAAAACACCAGACAGGATTTTATGCGCAAGACAGTTGGAAGGTGACCCGCAAATTCACGCTAAATCTGGGCCTCCGCTACGACTACTCGACTTGGTACCAGGAGCAATACGGGCGCTCCCCAAACTTCGATCCGACGCTGGCGAACCCCGCGGCGGGCGGCCACCCGGGAGCAACTCTTTTCCAAGCCACCTGTAACTGCGCCTTCGCGCACAATTACCCGTGGGGCCTCGGACCACGCTTCGGCTTTGCCTATCAGGTGGCGGACAAGACAGTAATCCGCGGCGGAGCCGGCATTGTCTACACCGGTACCGGTGTAGGTACGACGTTTGGGGGCGCCTACGGATCGGCTGCGGCCAGCAATCCCTTCAACGTGTCCGTTCCAGGTTCGCCGGTTATGACGCTGAGCAATATAGCCATAAACGGCAACCCGATTACGCCGGCCCAGATCGCATGGCCCAACTTGAGCTCAAGTTATTATCCGATCGGCGGCATCGTCCCAGGAACCGGGCCCCAATACTACGACCCAAACGGGGGAAGGCCGGCACGGCAGTATCAATACAGCTTCGGGATCGAGCGGGAAGTGATCCGCGATCTCGCGGTGGAGGTCTCTTACGTGGGAAACATGGGGATCTGGTGGCCAACATCAACCACCGGATTGACCAACCTGGTTAACTACAACTATCTGAGTAATTCCTTGTTGAGCCAGTATAGCCTCAGCCTGAACAACCCCGCGAATCTGGCCATCCTGCTCGCGCCAGTGGGATCGGCGGCGGCGGGACCCTTCCAGAATCATATCCCCTTCACCGGTTTCCCGCTCACCGCTACGGTGGCCCAATCATTGCGCCCGTTCCCACAGTTCAATGCCGGTCTTAATCCTCTGAGCCCGCCGTTGGGAGACAGTATGTACAATGGGCTCCAGGCAACTGTCAATAAGCGTTTTTCCCACGGCCTCCAGCTCAGTTTTGGATTTACCTGGTCGAAGGAGATGAACGATTTCGGCGGCACACAGGATATCCAAAACCGGGGATTGGCTTGGAGACTTGGTACTCTCGATCAGCCGTTTGCGACCAAGATCGGCTATTCCTATACGACGCCCAAATGGGGACTCAAAGTGGTGTCCGCTATTGTCCGCGACTGGACGTATACCGGTTTTTTGTACTATGCGAGTGGCACGCCTCTAACGATTCCCTCCGCGAACACGCTCGGCTACCCTTCGAACCTCACCACAGCAACGATGGCCAACGTTACGTTCCAGCCCGTGGCCAATCCGCAGGACGTGGTGATGGGTCAGTCCCTCTTCAATGACATCCTGAACTGCCACTGCTTCGATCCGAATAAGACCTTCGTTTTGAATGCCGCGGTTTGGCAAAACCCCGGTCCTGGGCAGTTTGGCACTTCGGGGCTTCTACCCAATTTCCGGGGTGAACGCCGCCCCGTGGAAAACATGGGCATTGGGCGGACGTTCCGCTTTAAAGAGCGTGCCAGCCTGAACATTCGGGCGGAGTTCAACAACATCTTCAACCACACCTATCTGAACAACCCCAGCCTCACGAGTCCGCAGACGCCGGCAGTCTGTGTCCTGCCGAATGGCACGAACGGCGCCTGCTCCCCGGGCGAAACAATCGTTTCCGGTTTCGGATCCATCAACACTTCGACGACGGCTTTCCCGAACCGAGTCGGTCAGCTTGTAGCCAGAATTACGTTCTAAGCAGCGCTGGACAGAAACGCGCAGTCGAGGTGTTGAACCCGCCCTTCAACCCTCCTCCCAGCGACTCGATCTGAGTGCCTGGAGGGCGGGCTTCAGCCCGCGCGAGGCTTTAGCCTCGCTACTCCAGCGGGACTCAAGTCCCGCGCGGACTAAAGTCCGCCCGCGGTCGGCCAATGGGAGAGGTTGGTGAGGGTACGGTTCTGGACCTTGCCGTTTTCCCGGTAGGCCTCGCGGAGGAGGACGGCGGGCCCGGCACTCTCAGATAATTCAAGAGGTTCACATAACTACACTGAGGAACTTCCGTCTAAAAGAGGTTGACGCATGACTCGCATGACTCACTCCCCGTACCCCCCTTGACGGCCAAATTCCATAGGAGTAGAGTTTTCGGGGCGGGTCTTAAAAGAGGGAGGTTTCTCAATGAAGCTGCATGCAATCGTAGTTGGTTTATTCGCGCTTGCCGGCGGTATTTTGGCGCAGAGCGATCGCGGCACCATCACCGGTACAGTCAGCGATCCCGCGGGCGCCGTGGTCGCTTCCGCGCCGGTGCAAATCAAAAATATTGAAAACGGAGCCGTGTATCAAGCCGGGACTTCCGCCACGGGAAATTACACCTTGGCGCAGTTGCCGGCCGGCCAATATGAGCTGACCGTGACCGTGCCCGGATTCAAGAAGTACACCCGGCAGGGAGTGACGGTGGAGGTAGCGCAGACTTATCGCGTGGACGTCGTCCTCGAAGTGGGCTCCAGCACGGAGTCCGTAACCGTCAGCGAAGCCGCCCCACTACTCAAAACCGAAAGCGGCGAGCTGAGCCATACCGTCACGGCGAATACAATGGACAATCTGCCGGTGCTGGCGACCGGTTCCGGCGCGGGGTCCTCCGGTATCCGCAATCCCTACGCGGTGGTGCAGTTGCTTCCCGGCAGCACTTACAGCCCCGACGTTGACATTCGCATCAACGGAATGCCCGCGAATACGCAAGCCATGCGCATCGAAGGTATGGATGCCACCAATGGCTGGTATTCCACGCAGTCGCAGACACAAGCGGGCTTCGACGCAATCCAGGAATTCGCGGTCGAAACCAGCAACTATGCGGCGGAATTGGGGCAGGCGGGCGGCGGGCTTTTCAACTTGACCATGAGATCGGGCACGAATCAATTTCATGGAAGCGCCTATGAATATTTCGTAAACGAAGGGCTGAACGCGGGCACGCCGTTCACCAACAACGGCGATGGCGGTTTGCTCCGGCCGCGCCAAAGGCGCAATGACTACGGCTTCACCTTCGGCGGTCCGGTGATCATTCCCAAGTTGTATAACGGGCACGACAAGACGTTTTTCTTTTTCAATTTCGAGCGTTTCGCCCAAACGGTGATCACGAATAATGTCACGACCACGCTCCCCACGGTCGCTTTTCGCAATGGGAATTTCAGCCAGGCGCTCACCGGGCAGACCGTTTACACCGATGGTCTGGGCCAGCAGATCGGCGCCAACGAGGTTTTCGATCCCAATAGCAGTTTCACGTCGGGAGGTTTGGTGTACCGCTCTCCGTTCCCCGGAAACATCATTCCCCCCACGGATATGGATCCCGTGGCGCTGAAGATTCAGAGCCTGATTCCCCTTCCTACCAGCTCCGCATTGGTAAACAACTATCTTCCGACGTATTCGAACTATACGCCCACCACCATCCCGTCGGTGAAAGCCGATTACCAGATCAGCGCGAAGTCGAAGCTCTCAGGATTTTGGTCGCTGAACATGCAGAACAACCCCAACAACGGCCTTTTGCCCGAGCCGATTCGCGGCAGCCAGCCCCGCAGGGTCACTTCCAACACGTACCGCCTCAACTTCGACCAGACCCTGACGCCGACGTTGCTGCTGCACTTCGGCGCGGGATTGGTGGACACTCGCATCAACGACCACAGCGACCGGTTCAACTCGGAAACCGAGCTGGGGCTCAGCGGAACCAACTCGACCCTTTTCCCGGTGATCGGAGGGCTGTCATCCTCGGTCGATAATGCCGGCATGGCGGCGGGGATGGGGCCGGGAAACCAAATCCACCTGACGTATCGCAAGCCCACCGCCAATACCAGCGTCACGTGGGTTCATAACAATCACACTTTCAAATTCGGCGGGGAAGTCATGGTGGATGGGTATCAGATGTTCAACGAAACTTATTCGATGGGGTGGTTGGAATTCAGCCCTAACGAGACCAGTGAGCCGGCGTTGAACGGGGTGAGTCTTCCGTCGACTGCCGGGTTTCCTTATGCGAGCTTCCTTCTGGGCGCGGTCGATAACGGATACGACGCCGTCCCTGCGGTGACGCACATGGGAGCACATTCTTTGTCGGCCTTCGCGCAGGATTCCTGGAAAGTGACTCGCAGATTGACCGTCGATTACGGCTTGCGCTACGATTTCTCCACCTATTTGAAAGATGGGAACGGCTATTACTTAACCTTTTCGCCCTCCACGGCCAATCCTAATGCGGGCGGGCGATTGGGCGCGATTATCGGGGAAGGCTATGGAGGAGGGCGATGCAATTGCGAATTTGCGACGAATTACCCTTTCGCCTTCGGACCGAGGCTGGGACTGGCGTATCAGATCACCCCGAAGACGGTTTTGCGCGTGGGCTCCGGTGTCTCCTACTTCAAAACCGACGACAACAATTTGGGTTATTCCGCCGGCTCCGAATATCTGTATCAGACGGCGTCCTTTGGAAGTCCCGCCTTTACGTTGGCGAATGGGATGCCGTATCAGATCACGTTCCCCAATTTCAATCCTGGCCAATATTTGTTTCCGGGCGTGCTGGGATCGGCTCCCCAAGAGCAGGATCGGCATGCCGGGCGGCCTGCGCGAGTCCTGCAATGGAGCTTGGGAGTGCAGCGCGAAGTGGTGCGAAACCTTTTGGTGGAAGCGACCTACGTGGGCAATCGCGGCGCCTACTGGAACGCCGGCGGGATGATCTGCCCGAATTGCGTGACGCCGCAGACGCTCGCCTCCTATGGACTCAACCTCAGCAGTGCCGCTAACCGCACGCTTTTGGCGTCCCCGATCAGTTCCCCACTGGCTATCGCGGCCGGTTTCGGACTGCCCTACCAAGGCTTTCCCACCGGAAATACCGTGGCCCAGACTTTACGCCCATTTCCGCAATACGGAAACATCTCCAATTGGCACTGGGTGCCGGATGGAGATACGTGGTATGAATCGCTACAAACCAAGGCCACCAAGCGGTTCTCTCATGGATTGGAGTTCGGTTCCGCTTTCACTTGGGCCAAACAGCTCACCGAGGGAGTGGAAGACGATTTCGGGCGCGGTGACGGCGTGATCCTCAACGACGTTTTCAACCGGCGCAATCAGAAAGACCTGTCGGTATTCGATCAGCCGTTCCAGTTCGTATTCTCCGGCGGCTATACGACGCCGAGATTGCCCGGCGGCAATAGATTCACCGGCAATAGGGTCGTATCCTGGATCGCGCGGGATTGGCAGGTAGGCGTGCTGCTGCGCTACGCAAGCGGCCTTCCGATTGCGTCTCCGAGTTCCACCAACGGCCTGGCGACCTATCTGTTCCAGGGCACTCTATTCAACCGCGTTCCCGGCGTGCCCTTGTTCACTCATAATCTCAACTGCCACTGCTTCGATCCCAACAAGACTTTCGTGTTGAATCCGGCGGCGTGGTCGAATCCCGCGGCCGGGCAATGGGGTACCGCGGCGGCGTACTATAGCGATTTCCGCTATCAGCGGCGTCCGGTGGAAAACATGAGCCTCGGGCGCAATTTTCGCGTCAAGGAACGCGCGAATCTTCAGATTCGCGCGGAGTTCACCAACATCTTCAATCGCACCGAAATGAACAACCCCACGGCGACCAATCCTTTGGCGGCGCAGCTCGCCAATGCTTCCGGCCAAACCACGTCGGGCTTCGGCTACATCAGCACCGCAACGACTTTCAGCGCACCACGGGCGGGTCAATTGGTGGCCCGCTTTCAGTTTTAAGGCTTAACGCCACGCGGGCGCGGTAAGGTACTCGTTGACCGTCCTCTTGACATCCCACAGGAAGACGGGTACACTCCTCTATATACACCACAGGAGGGGGCATCATGGCCGAAGCCAAATCAGAGATCCTTCAGGGGACCCTCGACCTGATGGTTCTCAAGACACTCGACGCGATGGGCCCCATGCACGGCTACGGGATCGCCCGGCGCATCGAGCAGCTCAGCGATGAGGCTCTGTGCGTTAATCAGGGAACCATCTATTTGTGTCTGATCCGCTTGATGCAAAAGCGGTGGATCTCCGCCGAATGGGGCGCCTCCGAGAATAATCGTAAAGCGAAGTATTATTCGATTACCAAGGCAGGCCGCAAGCAACTCGCCGCCGAAGCAGAAAACTGGGAGCGCGTTTCGAGCACCATCAGCCGGCTGCTCGGACTCACCACTCGGAGTTAACCCCGAGTTAACCCATGTCAGCCTGGTTTTGGCAACTATACGCCCGAGTAACAGCGTTTCTCCGCGTCCGAAATCTCGATCGCGATTTCGATCAAGAACTCGAATCCCACCTGGAAATGCTCGCCGCGGACCACCGGCGTCGCGGCATGCCTCCGGAGCAGGCGCTTCGCGCGGCGCGGCTCGAGCTGGGACGGGCAACGCAGCTTCGCGAGGCGCATCGCGACGTGCGCGGAATGCCCGTGCTTTCCGCTTTCTTCCAGGACCTTCAGTACGCTCTCCGAACCTTGCGCAAGTCGCCCAGCTTTACGATAACCGCCCTGGCTGCACTCGCTGTCGGTATCGGTGCGACCACAGCCATTTTCTCGATTGTCAACAACGTGCTGCTGAAACCAATACCGATCGCCAATGCCGACCGCGTCGTAATCCTGGCCACGCTGTTGCGGGATGAGAGCGGCGCCGGCAGCTTGCACGGGGGCACCTCACCAGCCAAATTTCGGCACTGGCGCGACCAAAGCGCCTACCTCGAAGATATCTCCGTTTTTTCCGCCAGCAGCGAGCCGATCAACTATACTGCCGGCGCCATAGCGGAACAATGGAACGCCTCGATGCTCTCACGCGACGCCTACCGTTGCCTCGGCATCAGGATTGTGCTCGGCCGCACGTTTACGCCGGAGGAGGACCTGCCAGACGGTCAACCCGTGGCGGTAATTAGCGAGGCGCTCTGGAGCCGCCGTTTCGCCAAAGATCCGGCAATTCTGGGAAGGACGGTTGCGCTGAACGGCGCCCCGCGCACCGTGGTCGGTATTGCGGCCGACGGTCCTGTGATGCAAGAACTCGGGAACAATCCGCAAGTCTACCTCCCGGCGCAATTCGACCCGAACAGCCGCGATTTCGGGAGCGCCGGCGGCGTCTTCTCAGTGGCTCGTATAAAGTCCGGAATCACGTTGGAACAGGCCAAGGCCCGATTGCGGGCATCCGCATCGGAATACCGCGAGAAATTCCCTGGCAATATTGATTCCGACGACACATTTGTCGCCGTGCCCATCCGTGAGTTTTTAGTCGGCGACGTTCGCCGCTTTTTACTGATCTTGTTGGGCGCGGTAAGTCTCGTACTCCTCATCGCCTGCGCCAATGTCGCAAGTTTATCTCTGGCTCGCGCGCGCAGTCGAAGCCGCGAAATCGCCGTCAGGACCGCGCTAGGCGCTGGCCAGAGTAGGATCGTCCGGCAACTGATGACGGAGAGTCTGTTGCTTTCGTTGGCCGGAGGCGCGATTGGCCTGGCCCTTGGCTTCGGCGGTATTCGCTCGCTCCTCGCCCTCAACACGGCCCACCTTCCGCGTCTCGGCGGCAATGGCGTGGGGATTTCCATCGACTGGCGCGTGGCCGCATTTACTCTAACGGTTTCGATCGTCACAGGGATCATCTTCGGCCTGTCACCGGCACTTCAGGCTGCTCGCGCCGATCTCAACGCGATTCTCAAGTACGGCAGCGGTCGAACCGATACTGGCTTTCGGCAGAACAGATCGCGTGCCATTCTTGTCGTCAGCGAAGTCACCCTCGCTGTTGTTCTGATGGTGGGCTCGGCTCTGCTGATTCGCAGTTTCGTGGCACTTTACAAGGTCGACCGCGGGTTCGACACGAGCAATGTGTTAACCATGCGCTCTCTGATGGCCGGTCCGCAATATTCCAAACCCGCCACCGTAATCCGGGCGACGAACGATGGCCTGGAGCGAGTCCGCGCGCTTCCCGGTGTTGTGGCCGTCAGCGCCACGTGCTGCGTACCCCTGGAAGAGCGGATCACCCTGCCCTTCGAAGTCATTGGGCGGCCATCCGCCGATCCAGGTCACGTCGGGTGGCGTACGATCTCGCCTGGGTACTTCGACGTCCTAAAGATTCCGCTAAAGCAAGGCCGGCCCTTCACTTTGCGCGACGACGCCAAGTCGCCTCTCGTAGCCGTCATCAACGAACGCATGGCCAGGGAGTTCTGGAAGGACGGCGATCCCCTCAAGGACCGAATCGTGCTTACCAAGGGCGTTCTGAAGGGTTTCGACGACGAGCCCGCGCGCCAGATCGTCGGGATCGTCGGCGACACGCGGCAACAGTTGAACGCCGACCCCGTCCCGACGATGTATGTTCCGCAAGCTCAAATCAACGATACGTTGATCCCGATGATCGCCCATGCCACCGTGTGGCTCGTGCGAACACAGCCCGGTACGCACGCTTTACTTCCAATTCAGGAACAATTACGTCAGGCGACCGGTGTTCCGGCGGCCGATGTCCGTTCCATGGACGAAGTAGTAAAGCTCTCCACAGGGCGCGAGCGTTTCAGCATGCTTGTCATGACGATTTTCGGCGGCGTGGCTTTGCTACTCGCCGCTATCGGAATCTACGGCCTAATGGCCTACATCGTCGGGCAGCGTATGCACGAGATCGGCATTCGAGTCGCATTGGGCGCGCAAGCGAGTAAGGTGAGAAGAATGGTTGTCCGGCAGGGCATGCGATTGGCCCTCGCCGGCGTCGGTTTCGGCCTCGCCGCAGCGTGGGCGTTGGCTCGTACGCTTGAAAGTCTGTTGTTCGAGGTGAAATCCCGCGATCCGCTCGTTTTCGCAGTAGTCCCGATCCTGCTGACCGCGGTTGCGCTCATAGCCGTCTGGATGCCTGCTTTGCGCGCGAGCAACGTGGACCCGGCCGACGCGTTGCGGCACGAATAATTGCTAACGCGTGCTTCCCCGCAAGGCTCCTAACACCCCCGCTCCTTGAAGCGGCACAGCCACATCCAGCCACCCGATCATCATCTCGTCCCAGGTTTGCGGCCCCCAAGTGATGGTCGCGTCCGGATCGGGATTGAATGGATTATTCGCCGAATTATCGAAAATCGCCGTGCATTCAATCCGCGTGCCGCGCGGCAGGAATTTTGGCGTTTCCAAATAATAATAAGGCTGCCAATTGAAATCGTAGCGGGGAATGTCCAGGAGAATCTCCGTTTGCCCATTCGGATAGACCGCACGGAATGAGAAAGACCGGCCGCGCAGATGCATATGGGCTCGCATCCCCATGAGCGACACGTCGCGAGGCATGAAGGCTACTGCCTCCACGCGGTAATAGGGATCGTGCGGCGGAATCCTCAGGCCCAGTCCCATCGCCTCCATGGCGACGATCTGCTCGGTAACTGGCTTTTTGGAAAATACCAATCCGATCCGGGTGCGATCCTTTGCTGGCGCGCCTTTGGTGGTGTAATGCATCTGGAAAATGAGAGTCGAGCCGGCTTTTACAAGCCGTGCCTGACCTGGCTTCCAGATCTGCGGCGTCATTCCCGGAGCGTACCCCGCCAAGTACTCCTCTTGATAAGATCTATCGTTCTCCACCACGACGATGGCGTGATGAACCACCGAGGGATCGGAGGGCCGCACTTCTGCCATCTGCACCCATTTGTCTTCCGTAAAATGGGTCGGCACCGGAATGTACTGATAGTCGAGATCGCCTTTGGCCGGAACCTGGAATTCCGTAGGCATTTCGAAGACCACGTCGGGTTTCGGAATTCTCCAGCCTGACGGAAAATCGCGGGGCTTGGGGGAATCGGTGGGATCGCCCTCCTTGGCGCCGCTATCGATCCAAGCGACCAGTTTCTCCTTTTCCTCCGCCGGCAACGAAAGATCGTTGAGGAATCTTCCGTAGCGCGGATCGGCGTGCCAGGGCGGCATCTTCCCGCTGAGCAGTGCCGTGCGAATCGCCTTCGCCCACGGCCGGACTTCTTCGTACGTCACGAGCGGCATCGGCGCGGTTTCGCCGAGCCGATGGCAGGTTTGGCAGCGGTTTTGAAGGATCGGCTCGATATCCTTATGAAACGTGAGAGCGCGCGCGGCTTGAGTAGAGCACAGCATCAGCGCGGACACCACGAGGAGGTGACGCAACCGGTCCATTTGAAGTTAAGTTGACAGTATACAGTTGATGTCCACCCATAATCAACCGCAAAATGGGAGAGGCAGATGTTGGTCGAAGGGGGAATCGCTCCGGAAATCGTGCTGGCGGACTCCGCCGGAGCGCTGTGGCGATTATCGGCACAAGTCGTGTCGGGCCCTGTGGTGCTGCTGTGCTACAGGGGCCATTGGTGACCTTTCTGTATCCGCCAGTTGGCGGACTACCGCGACCACTATCCGCAAATCCTCGCTGCCGGGGCTACTCTCGCAGCCCTTTCCGTGGACACGCCGGAACAATCCGAGAGTTTGCGCCTCGCGCTGCAACTGCCGTTTCCTATTCTGTGCGACACCGAGCGGCGCGTCATTCGGGAGTGGAATGTCTACAATCCGCGAGAGAGAGGCGGCATTGCGAAGCCCTCGGTCTTTGTCATTGATGCCGATCGTAAGGTCCGTTATGCCGCGGTGGATGGAGTGGCTACCCGCCGGCCGCCCGCCGAAATCTTGCGCATGCTCCAGAAGAATCCCGGAGGGCAGCCGATTCGAAGTAAAGTCTATATGCCGCGGCCAGCGGACTGGTTTCGCGCGCTGCGCAACAATCTTCGACGCTAACCTAGCTCATGTCAGCGGTCGTGTCAACACTGCGGGATAGGAGGTTTGGCTGCGGCGCTGGCACGGCCTTGCTATTACGCCGTGGATTTGGACACCGAAACAGGAAGGGCGATCGGGCTATTGTAACTCCGCCCCAGACCAGCGATCAGAGCATCAACCATTTTGTCCGCGCTCTCGTAATCATACAGCCGTGCATACTGGGCAAGTTCGACGGGACTGTAAGACGCCATGTGCCGTTTTGCCGAGGCTGTTCCTTGTACCCGGCGATCATGGCCTGCTGGTTGGTGGCGAGCCCATGATTGGCTTTTCTCTGGACGATCGTCGTCCGCGCGAAGCCGCCGGTGCACGCGCCGCTGCCGCCGACGTCTTCGAGCAGCACGGCCTGACCCGTCACACAGGGATGCGGCGACGAAGTCGTGATTTGGATCGGGACGGTGTCCGACGCGGACGCGATCGCCGCGTCCGCGGCGATGGTCCCGGCGATAATGGCCGAGTCGGGCGGATCGCCCTCCCAGTAAAAGTCGCCGCCCCCGTCGTCGCCCGCCGCGGCGTAACCAGACACGATTGCGCCATCGCCCGCCGCCGGAGCGAGATCCGTCGCAAGATCGGCGATCGTGTTCACGTCGCGTTGCCCGCACCATTATAGAAGGCGCTGCCCATCGCGTGTTTGGACGAGCACGCGTCAGGCGACGAATCTTGCCGTCCAAACGACTTGTGGCGCGAAGGAACCCGATTGAGCCGGCGCGGGCTTCTCCCAATTGAGAGTGCACCCCCACATTGACGCCGCCGTCAGCCACCAGCCACCCGAGTCCCAGCTGAAGGCCGCCGAAACAATATAATTGCCTTCGGGCGGAGCAGGAAGCGCATATACAAACGAAATTGCGCAGGTCTGCGCGCCTGAGGGAATGGCTTGGACTCCCTTCTCCTCTAAATCGAGGCCGCATGGGATCGTCGAGCGCGATGCGACCGTTCCCGTCCAGATAAGGCCGTCGCCGAAATTGCCCGTAATCCGGTGAGCGCTAAGTGGCGCGGGAGACCCGTCGAGGAGAGAGAAGAGAAAGTTCTGATTTTTGGTTTGCGACGTGGACCCTTGCGCCACGGGCGGACGGTTGTCGAGCGGATTGGACTGGAAGTGGTTGCTCTGAATCGTCTGCGGACCGGCGGCCGAGACATCGATCATGTATTGGCTCGAGTAGAAATTTTGGCCGGCCTGCTCCGCGGCAAAGGGGATGAAATGATTGTTCGTGATGCGGAAATTCGTATTAGCCCCCGCGAGCAAGATTGCGGGCACGTCTCGGGCATAAAAGTCATAGTTGGGGCCGAACCGCTGAGAACGGCCGTTTGCCTGATCGAACTCGCATCCGGAAATCTCGCCAAATATGCCCTGACCACCTTCAATAACGATACAGTTGCTGTCATTGTTTCGAAATTGGCAGTTCCTGATCATGAAGTTGTAAATGGGACCGGAGCCGGTGGTTTGCAGATGCCATGTGTTCCCGTCGAACACGCAGGATTCGAAGAGCACATCTCGGCACCCAGACACCGACTGAAGGGCCACTCCAAACGCGCCACTGTCCAAGAAGCTGCAATGGATCCATCGAAGTCCGACGCCGCCAACCGACTCCATGTCCACTCCGTTCGCATTCGACGCGAAAACGCAATCGACGAATTCGACGTCATCGAGCTGTTCGGTGGTGATGCTAACCCCATCTCTGCCATTATCATGCGAATGTATTCGAGCGAAAATCGAATTGTTGACATTTGTTATATTGAAACCGTCGGCGACAAAATTACGGATCTCTATGTCGTGAACATAGAGATTGTCAACATTAAGAAACCCGCCAAAAAAGGAGTCTCCGGCATTGCCATAGAAATTCACGATCCCGGTGGCAGGATAGTTGCCCTGCGCGGGGACGACCGGGACTTGAGGATCGGCGGCGGGAGCTTGCGGATAGCTTGTGTGCGAAGTGAGTGTGATAGCCGGCCAAGGACTCGACGATTGTCCGTTCCATGGCTCGATGCCGCCCGGCATGCTGCCGATTGGGATAGGGGCTTGCCGCTCATAACGAGGGTTGGTGTTTGGATCCAACTCCTGGACGAGTCCCGAGGCGTCCGAGCGGACCACGAGGCTGTCGCCCAGCGCAATAGGGTTGCTTGCCGGGGCGGCCAGGTTGAGCGCCGGCGGCGAGGACTGGACGCTCGCGATCGCCCCGAGATAGAGGCCGCCTTGCGTCGCGTCGATTACCGCCATGCCGGGCAGGATGCCCGGCGGCGGCGCCGCCTCAAGCGGCACGCTCGACTGGTTGGCCGCCACCGCCGCGCCAGCCGTGACCGTTGCCGAGAAGTCGTCCCGGCACAGGTAAGGAACCACCGCCACAGCCCCTTGCGGGAAGACGGGTGGCAGGGTGACCGATAAAGCGTTTTGAGGCGAAGCCAGAAACACGGTGTCAACCGCGTTTGCGCCCACGCCTTCATTCCCGCCGGCGTCCGCGAACCGAATGAATGCCCAATATGTCCCCGCCGGAAGCTGCCCGTTCGCAACCTGCGTTCCGGCCATCGTGACGCTGTCGGTGGGCGCCGGCATCGCGGTGGGGTTGGGGAAATAGTCCGGCGTATAAAGATGCGTCTGGTGGTTCTTGTCTCCGTCGAAGGTGATTCCAGCAATCTCTATGTTCGTGTCGTGCGGAAGGCCGTAGTAAGGAAGCTGTGTTTGGCCTGACTTGCCAAGCCACCAAAAATTGGACGCATTGAGGAATATCGGCCCGGCAAAACGAAACCCGGTGCGCGGTTGCGCCTGATCCGCCAACCAAAGAACGTTCGACTCCTGGCAAACCTGCATTACCGTGGCCCCGACCCCCGCGCCGAACACGCGGACGCTGGAGCCGACAATGATGGGCTGGTTCGTCAACGCTTGCGGCACGCCGATCGTGTAGACCCCGGGCGGCAGGCAAACCGTCCCTCCCTCCGTGCCGAGAGAGTCGATCGCGGCCTGGATCGGCGGACCGTCGTCGGACGTGACAACGGCGTGGGCGACCGTGTTCTGGGCGGCGTCCCGCAGAAGCAGCGTCTTGATGTCGCGATAGACACACAGCACTGTGGTTCTGAGCGACGCCTGATTCGCGGACGTGACGCCCGCGCTGGCTCCGGCAATCCCGATTCCGGAGCCTTCCGCCCAGTCCTCTATCGAATCGACCACCAAGGCTTGCGATCCCGCTTGGATCGACCCCCTGGTTGAAAGCGCTCGGCCAATTGCGCCGAAGTCGCGCACGTTCACGCAGCATGGTACAGACGACATGGCCTTACGTCCAATCCGACGCAGCGCGCTCATCGAACCCTCGGCAATCTTGTCCCCCCCACGGCCGGATCCTGCTCTCGATTCTCCAAAGGACTTTCGGGACGCTAGTCTCCCTCTTTCACGCTCGTCAGTCCGCTAACGGGTCAGGCCGAACCTGGAAGTGAACCACTTTGGGCATGGTTCCCTTTCCAGTCTCGCTATGGAATGGCGTGCGCGTACCCCACGTGGTCCAGACGCCCTTGCCCTTCCACCCCGCCTTGGCATCGTCAATGCGACCGTCCATTCCTTTTGCGAAGAAGCCCAGCGGATAGGGGACCCGCATGACCACGAATTTCCCGCCCACCAGCGCGACCAGGGAATCGGACGAATTGCCGGTAATAATAGGCGTGTTCCTGCCCAGCCCGAGCGTATCGAACTGGTCCACCCAATCGTAGTAATGTGAGTCCGCGCTGCCGGAGTCCTTTACGTTCTTGAAATTCGGCCCCGGTGTGGGGTAAAGAGTCCAGCCTTCCGGACAGTGCTGTCCGGTGGCGTTCGGACCGTTGAGTGGGCCTTTGCATTTGCGCCGATCGAAGCTGGCGAGGTGCCCGCTGCCCAGCGCTACCCAGGCGACATTGTTCCGGTCTATATCCATCCCGCGCGGAGAAAAACCTTGCACCGGGGCTCTGGGATTGTTCCACGGAACTTCGTAGTACTCCGCGAGAGTGGTCGCCGGAGGGTTGGAGCCTGGAGTCAACCGCACAATTCCGCCGGGGAATCCTAACACGCTTCCCCAGATGCTCCCATCGGTCCCGATCGCGAGACCGTAAAAAGCGGCGTTGAGGCGCGTATCCTTGGTGAGGTCTTGCTTGGCGTTGATTGCCGCAGCAGTGCCCAAACTTTCGCCGCTCGGCGCCGTTGCCACGCTCTGCTGAGCCTCCACGTATGCATCCCGTTTCCCGTTTCCGTTCGTGTCCAGAACCAGAGCCGTCCAACCTTGCGATTTAGCCGCGTCGTGAGTCTGGTCCCACATCTTGGTGTTGAGCCAGCCGACCACTCCGCCACCGCCGCCCGAGGTGGTCCACAGGGTATTGTTCGCATCCTCGGCGAACAGGAGGTGATGCGTGCCGAAGCAAGTATCGATCATCGAAACTTGCTTGGTCTTGGGATCGTACACGGATAGCTCCCGGCCAGCCCGGTCGGTCGGGGTAAGCTTAGCCGAAGGTTGGTCGGAACCAGCTTTGCAAAAAGCCGGGTTATCCGCCGCGCGAATCCGAGCGGTGAACCACACGCGTCCTTGCTGATCGAACATAGGATTGTGGACAGTGGTGTGGCTGTCCCAGATGGCTTCGTCGCCCCAGAAGTTTGATGGCTGTAAGGGCTTCGGCTGACCCGGAGTATCCGGATCGCGGTAGGGAGTCTTCACCCAGCTCGTCGTGTTGTGCACCGGATCGAGCACCGGTAAGGCATCGCGGCTTTCTTCCGGTGATCCGTAGATCAGGCCGTTCGCGTTGATGGTCGGGTTGCGCTTGTCGGTGGATATCTCGTCATGCAGATACGCCTTCGGATCGGCCCAGTCCCATTGGGTGATCACCACGTTGCGCTCGATGCCGGTTGGCCGCGGAGGCGCTTGCGCCGGCAACTCGCCCTGCGCAATACGGGTCGTCCAATCGCCAAATTCCTTTGTGGCGCGCTCCGGTCCTAGCTGACCCAAGCCGCCGAGCATTGCGTTCCCGGCCTGTCCTGACTGCACGCGGCGCATCCACTGTTGCGCCGGAGAATCGAGGTTCTTGAAGAGCGCGGGAATCGTGCGGGTATATTGGTTGCCGAGCTGGTGGCACGACTCGCAGCTATCTGTTTTGATGAGGTGTATCCACTGGCCCTGTTCTTTGACGCTTGGCGAAATGCCGTTACCCGCGGGTCCCGTGCCGGGAAACTCGTTCTTCTCGGGCACCTTGAGCAACGCATACCAATACTCGCCTGGATAGATTTGCGCGGCGGTTTTCGGGTCCGGGGCGATGGTTGGCTTTAGATCCACCTGCTTGCCCGGTTCAGCCTGGGTTTTGGGCGAATCCACCAATCCGTAGCCGCGCGCCCAGACACTGTATTTGGCTTTCGGAAGCTCTGGAATCAGGTAGCGGCCGCGATCGTCCGTGACTACTTCCTTGATTAACCGCGTGGGTAGATCCGTGGTTTCCGCGATGACCCAGACTCCGGCTTCGGGTCCTTTGCTGCTTGAGACCACGCCGCCGATTTCATCGGCCTTCGTCTTCACCTGCGCACCAGATTGCGCGTTCAACTCGGTCCGCGTCGTAACCAGGTATCCAGCGATACCAACGGCGAGCGCCGTGGCGAAAAAGAAAGATCTAGTCTTCAGCATGAGAACCTCCTAGCGTACATTCTCCATCCTGGAGGCTCAGTATATACCCAGGCAAGGCGATTCCGCTGGCCGGGTGGTTTGTTCATCCGCTAGCTCACCCTACCCCGAAACGGTCCCGTTTGCAAGATCAAATATCGAAATGGGTGAAACCGTCCGATGTAGTGTTCGATCCTATGGCCGAATCGCCGTGGGAGGCATGACGGCTTCGAGGGTAAACGCTAAAATAACGCGAGGTTTAACGCGATGAAACGTAAAAATAACGCAAAAATAACGCAAAACAACTTGAGCATTTAGCGGCCAACGTATTGTATTGTAGAGACTTACGCCGATAGCTGTTATTTAGCGGAATTTCTACTTGGGACTTTGTCGGAAAGGACCACGTATCAAGGCACGACTTCAGTCGTGCCGGCGGTAACAGCCGACCGAGGGCAACAGCGCCGTCAGACGCTTCTACTTCCTGAGCACCACGTGGTGAAGAAACCACTCGGTGGGCCCGGAGCGGTAATCTTTCAGCGATACAACCAAACATCCGGCGGCCCGGTAGATTCGACTCCAGGCCGTTCGGGTTGCGGCGGGTACGCCTTGACCGGATACAACCTGTGCGACATCTTGCAGCATGTTCACGGCGGAGGAACGCCCGCCGTAATAGTCTACGAACCAGGCTGAGCGACCGGGGAACAAGCCGGCAAGATCTTTCAGCACGGCAATGACCCCGGCTTCGCCGCGTGCGAAGAACGCATTCAGAAAGCTGCCGCCGTGTAGCGCTTCCACTCGTGTCTTTCGGCCGAAGCTGATTCTGGAGAGCGCCCCCGCCGTGGCATCCCCATGGATGATTGTTACTCGCTTCTCCACGCGGAGCTCTCGCAACCGCCTGCGTGCCGCCCGGCACATAGCCGCGTTCTCATCGATGCCGATCCCGATGAAGCGATGGTTCCGCAGCGCCAATTCCCTCAACAGAGACGC
Source organism: Bryobacteraceae bacterium (assembly GCA_036521975.1). Lineage (GTDB taxonomy): Bacteria > Acidobacteriota > Terriglobia > Bryobacterales > Bryobacteraceae > Palsa-187. The sequence goes on along the minus strand of DATDGT010000010.1, from coordinate 36,279 downwards.
GGGGCCGCAGCCCAGATCCAACAAGAATCCTATGCCTGCTTCCTGGATCGCTTGCAGTGCTTCTCCATTCACCGAATCGCCCATCGCGACAAAGGCTGACGCGAGCGCTTCGCGATCCACGCGATCCCGGCCAAGCTTTTCATCCCGCAAGGAGTCAAGACACGCACTGACGGCGGGGCCGTAAGCGCCGCGGAATTTCTCAAGCTGGTAACGAATCGCCGCAAGCGACGCCGGCGTAGCACGCAGTTGGTAGTGGTCGCCCTCTTTTCTTAGAAGATCCGTTGAACGAGCCAGATACTCCAGAAGGTGGGTCAGTCCTAAGAGACTCAAACGATGGCGGTGCGCCAGGCAAACTGCCGTGCAGGGTTCGAGTAATTCCGTGGCAAGCGGCGACCGGCAGAGCGCCAAAAGGATCTCGGCGGAATAGGAGCCGGCGATCGACTCCAACAGAGACAGTCGCCTCACGCCGCTCCGGCAACCTCTAAAATACCCTGCTTGACTTCCAAAATACCTTGCTCAAGCAGCGACTGTAAGAAGGACGGTGGGGGAGCGGGATAACCGGTCTCCTCGGGAAATCTGGCCCGGTACTCGCCCAGCGTGCGAGAAGCGCGAGAGAACTCAAGGAGCGCGGCGCAGGCCGGCGTGACCACGCTGTTGTGGACTTCGTCATTTTGCGGGGGCCGAAGGTGCAACATAAAATTGAGCCGCTTTCTCCGGCGGGAGAAAGCGCGCGGGTCCGCGGGCCCGGCCATCAATTGCTCCAGCATCCGTGGACAATCGGGAACACTCCGTATGACAGCCACTCGCGAACTCAGACGATACCGCGCATCCGGATCCCATTCGCTGCCAGGCCACGGGAATTTTCCAGTCTCGAACGATGTCTCAAATGACGCTAGCCGGCGCAACTCGGCCGCTTTGAGCATGTACGCAACCAGCCCCGTCAGATAGTGATCCGGGCCCTCGGTCGCTTCAAAATGACGCTGAAGCCAGGATGCGTCCGCGACGGCGGAGGCTCCGTTGTTTTCGCGCCATTCGTCCATGCGCCATTCGTCCATGCGATTGACAAGCGCGCTGAACGTTCCCCCATAGACGGCCACCAGGTGCCGCAGGAGCGGAAAACCGAGCGAATAAAGAACTTGATATAGCGTCGACACAAAAATGTGCCGCGCACGCGAAAGCGTCGCCGGGAAATAGTGGTGGTTTATGAAGACAGACGGGTTTCCCTCCATTACCGCCGAATCGTCCGCCTCCAATACCGGAAAGTTGAAGTCCGAAATGTGTCCGTCATATGCGATCCGGTCGCGATACTCGGCCAGTAGCTCTGTACCGGGCTCGGGCGTAAGCAAGTGAAGCTGAACGTTCAACAGAGGAGCATCTCGACCTATGGAAACACCGATGAGATCCAATGTCGCGCGTTGATCCTCAAGCTCCTCCTCCGGATAACCGGTGATGAACGATACGGTCGCTGACATTCCCGCCCGCGCGGTGTGATCAAGGATAGGCGTGAACAGTTGCAGATCGAGGTGTTTCTTGGAGATTTTCTGCATCCGCTCCGATCCGGCTTCAATGCCGTAATAAATCGAGCGGCATCCCGCGGCGCTCATAATGTCGAGCAACTCCTCGGAGACGCAGTCCATGCGCGCCGAGCACTTCCACGTGTATCCGCGGCCCTCCACCGCATGGCAAAACTCGGCGACTTTGTGGCGATTCACAGTAAATAGGTCGTGAGTGAGCGAGAAGTCCGATACGCCGTATTCGCGATGCAGAAAATCCATTTCCGCGACCAGCCGCGCGGCGGATTTCAACCGGTACTTCCGCCCGAAGAAACTCGCCGTAGAACAAAAGGTGCATTGGAACGGGCACCCGCGTCCAGCGTCTATCCTCAAAGAGCTGAGTCCCAGTTCTCGAATGGGATGGCAGTGATAGGCTGGGACGGGCAATGTGTCTAGATCCTCTATGATCTCATCGCCGGGTGTATTCCAAATCGTTCCCGCGAGACGAAAACTTACGCCGGGGGCGCGAAGAAATTCACGTTTTGGAAGACATTCCAGCAGGGGCAGGATCTTACGCTCCGCCTCGCCGCGGACGATCACGTCGAATTGAGGGAAGCGATTCAAAATTTCCGTGGCCAGAACCGTGGCGTGGGGCCCGCCAAGCAGAATAGGCAAGTCCGGCTCCCACCGCCGCAGGTAGGCGGCGACCTTCACCGTGCAAATGAAATTACAGCCGAGCGAGGTGAATCCGACCGCATCCGGTCGCAGGTCCAATATGCGCCGCGCCAGAAGCGGGTAAAGATCCTCATCGAGACTGAGGCGCCCGCGGCTGACTTCCAGTTTGGGATCGACCAGCAGCCCTTCGTGCCCTCCAGCTTCGAGAACGGCGATCAGCGAGATCAAGCCCAGATGAGGCTGGAGGACATAGCGGTGAATTCCCTCGAAATCTTCGAATAAAAGATTATCGACAAACGCGACTCTCATCGCTTCGGCTCCGGAGCATTTTCCAATCGAAGCAGGAATGCGATGATCTCCGCCTGGGCCGCCTGCTCTAAAAAATTGCGGAACTGCCGGGGCTGTGCCGCTCTCAGGCCGGCTTCCCGGGCTCTCGCGATCACTGTTCGAACTTGCCTGCGTCCGTTCACAGCGCTTAAGATCGCGGCGCTGATTCGGTCTAAAGTCAGGACGCGGCGGCTTCCGTCGGGCATTTTCCTATACCCCAACACAACGCGACGGGAGCGGCGTCCGCCGTTGCCGGGAGTCGCAGCGAAAGCCGTAGGGTCACGATCGAATGCAGCCATCCGAAACGGATTCGGAAAGATCGGGATCAGATTCAGAAAGCGTTTCCATTGCAGAGACTCGAGCTGTTTCACGCAGTCAGCCACGCGCTCTGTTGTAGTTTCGAAAGACAATTCCCAGAGGTGACGTTCATGGCGCAGCACTTCCAGCAACCCTGGGCAGCGCCACGCTGGGCGGCTCAGGATCTGGTTTTCCAAAAATCCTGCAAACGCGCCAACCTTTTGCCGAGGTTCAAGTTTCGATTGACCGGCGGCAAAACTCGCTGCGCGGTAATCCGCGAAGAAAGGCAGCTCTAGGCCGAAATCGTGAAGTAAGCGGCGCGTCGTGGGAAAATGCTCCCACAGATCGTTGTGTTGGATTTTGGTGATGAATCCGCCGAAGAGCCGAAGACGTTCAAGGTCGCTGGGGTCGACCGTCCCCTGCGATGCCTCCCGGAGCGACTCCAGATACCGGGGATCCATTAAGCAGCGGGCGATGAAAGTTTCGGCGGCGAATTCCATCATTGGGGGAGGGCCGTTACTGAATGGTCCGGTGGCGCGAGGCGCACCCTTTGGTTTCTTATCGATTCCTTGGTGCGCGCCAATTCCTCAAGGACGATTGCGCGGGGAAACGCAGAGGACCAGTTATATTCAAGCGTTACAGCGCGTGGTGTGACACGCTCCAGAACCTGATCGAACAGGCGACGGACGGATTCAGGGGCCCGCACCGCGTGATTGTCCCACGACCCGCTTTGCTGCTCATCTACTCCAGAGATGTGAACCTCCACAACTCGCTCCAGTGGTAGCTTGTCCAACTCTTGCTCTGCGTCGAAACCCATGGTTTGAGAAGTAATGTGGAAATGCGCGAGATCCAACAGGAGTTCCATGTCCGTCTGATCGCAAATCGCTTGGATGAAATCGGTTTGCGTCATTGTGCTAGACGGAATGCGGAAATACAGGGGACCGTTTTCCAGAAGTATCGGCACCGTAATGCGCTCGCTGTAACGCACAAAATTCGCCGCCACGCGAGCAACCACCTCCTGGTTCATGGGAGGGCTGACTGTGTATCCGATATTGTAGGGCTCGCCGGGAGCATAGGGTTCGGCGTAATCACCCGCGGCTTCGCGTTCGGCTGTAATAAAGGCGAGATGCTCCCCCAGCCACGGAGTGGCCGTACGACGCTCCCAGGATTGAATCTCCTGGATGCGCGCTTCGGGGCAGGGAACGGAGCCCGCAATCGATAGAGTTGCGCAATGTAAGACAATCGGAATCTTTTCGCCGATTGTGGCTACGGAGGGATCGTGCACCAAAAGCTCAAACGGTATTTCGACATAGTCGATAGCGTCCGGTTTTGCGGTAATCAGATTCGGAACGTACTTACTGTAGGCCAGCCCCACCAAGGGCGTTTCCTGTTGCGGAAAGGCTACCGGCATGATTGCGACATGATTGTATCGGGCGCCAACGCTTCCAGGCTCGGCCGATCTCGGGAAATAATAAGACGCGGCCTTCAACAAGCTCTGCGCCAAGCCTAATCGATCTGTTTTCCGTTATCGAGCAGTCCAGGGAGCTTTGTGACACTATGTTCCGTCACGGAAAATGTAATCTTGCCGTTTTTTCGCAAGCATGCCGCCGCTTTGCGCTGCTCCGCCGCCGACAGGGTGATCACTATGGCGTTCTCGGTCATGACTATGCTGGCGTTTTTCGTAGCCTTGGGCTTTGAGGACTTAGTCGCCACTCTTCGCTCCTGGTAAGAAGATTCTCCCGGTTTCGGAAGTTCCACTTATTGTGCGCCAAAAGGCAGGCCGTGTCAACCCACAAGAAGCACCCACAAGAAGCACCCACAAGAAGCACGGTGTCGCCGGTCCGTCTTAACGGCTCTGCAAATTCCGCGCGAAAAAGGGCAAGACCACCTTTTCCATGCGGTCCACGATATGGTTTGTGTGGTTGCCGTCGTAGACTTCAAACGCCGTTGGAATACCGTGCCCGTTTAGAACTCTGTTTAGCTCGCGGTTGCTGGCGGCCAAGCCGTCCTTATCGCCCACGTCGATTCCAATCTTCAGCGTTTTTAGATTCGTCGCGTACTGATCCACCATGGCGAGCGGAGCGTTCGCAACCCAGCGCGCCACCACGGCGGGTTGGATCTTGCCGTCTTTGGCCGGCAGATCGAAATAAAACGGCGGGTTTTGCGGATTTGGCGACCACGCCGCGGCCTCGGCCAGTAAGGTCGCGATCCCGCGCTCAGCGCCTTTGGCTTCCTCCGGACTTTTGAGCTTTTCCGCGCGCACGGAGCTTTGCAGGTTTGGATACAAGTTCGCTGTCAGATAGCAACCGCTCAAAACATAGATGCCGGAAAAGACTTGCGGGTACTTCATCCCGATGCGGATCGTGCCGTAACCACCCATGGAATGGCCAGCCAACCCTCGCCCGGCGCGCGTGGGAATCGTACGATAGTGGCTGTCCATGTACTCCACCATGTCTTTCGCAATGAAAGCCTCCCAATCGCCCGTGGTCGCGGAGTTTGAAAACATGCTGCCTTGATACATCGTGTAAGCGTTAGGCATCACCAGGATCATCTCGCTGACGCCGCCGCTAAGGAAGGCCCGATCCGCCGCGGCCGTCATGGTGTTTCCATTGGCGAACGACCCGCGGGATTCCGGCCCGAACCAGCCAATATCGGAGTCGGCGTAACCGTGCAGCAAATAGACCACCGGATAACGGCGGGTCGCATTTTTCGAATAGCTCGGCGGAAGATAAACCGAAACGTCGCGGTCCGCCGGCTCTTTCGACAGGTTGCCCTCCAGCGATTTCCCGTGAACCTTAATGCGCTGGTAAAATGACGCGCTGGTAAACTCCTTGGGCCGGATGTCCGTCTGAGCGATTGCAAGGCCGGAGGCAGCCGGTCGTTCACCCATCCGTTTACGTTCCGTGACATCGCGGCATACCAACTCGAAGCCGTCCCGGGTTGGGTAACCATCCAATTCAAGCCAAGCATCAAACGCCCCGAAATGCATTTGAAAATGTAGGGGCCGTTTGAGTTCCATGCCCCGGTGCAACTCCCGGGCTACTGAACTTTCGGAGAGGTCCGGGAAGAGCTCCCAAAGAGTTTTCCCGAGTGCCTGTTCGCGGGACACGCCGGCCAAAGCAATGGCCTTTTCATTCAGGTACGTGCATCGCCATTGACGGTCGCAAGCGATAAACGCATCGCTGATGCGTTCGAGCATGTTCCGGACTTTTTCATGTGAAGCCTCCAGCGCGGCTTGTGAATCCTTCAAAGAACGCGCCATGGATTCGAAGGTTCGGGCGAACGTCTGAACTTGCGGCGGGCCGCCGACCGGGACGGGCGTGTCAAAGTCTCCCGCCCGCAAAACCCGCGCCCGCTCTTTCAGCCACTCAATGGGTTCCACAATGCAACGCGCAAAGAACGTCTGAACTTCCACCGGGCCTCCGAGCGGGACGGGCGTGTCAAAGTTTCCCGCCTGCAAAACCCGAACCCGCTTTTTCAACCGCTGAATGGATTCCACAATGCAATACCCAAAGAAAAACAAGCCAGCTATGGCAAGAGCTTTCAGCCAAATAGAAATCCGTACAACTTCTTGCTTCAGTTTATTCGTGGGAGCAAAGGCCTCGGATAGGTCTATCAAAGCCATGATGCACACTCCACGGATCTCAGGAAGGTGCCGTATCCCGCGAATGACTGGTCCGCCGCGATAATCTTGATCGAGGATTTCAAAATCGGGGCCGGACGGACACGAGTTAGCGTCTTCGACTCTGGCAGGCGGGCTCTTTCCCATCGAAGCCGGGGGATAGAGCGAGGGCGTCAAAAAGCGTCCGCGTGTATCCGCCAAGAACATTTCGCTGGATTCTCCGAGCCCATACCGGTCCAGGAAAATCCGATTGACCGCTCGCATATCTCCCCACAATGCGATGACCATTTTTCCGTCCCCGGTCGTGGCCTGCGCGGCAATTACATAATAAGGCGCATTCTGGCCGTCCGCATAAAAACGCGCCAGTTCACCGTTAGACGGAATATCGGTTTCGCTAACCGGAACGCGCTCTCCCGCGACGAAAAGGGGGCGTCCTTGATACTTTAGCCCCACTGCCCTTGCGCCCTCCTTGGCTAAAAAATCCGCCAGCACGCTATGCAGACAGAGGATTTCGTCCGGCGCACAACGCAAGCTTGCGGTCTTGAGCAAGGCGGTGGCCCGCGCGCGTTGGTTTTCCAGGAGCAGTGTTAACGCCTGCTTACGAGCATTGGCCGCGATCCCGACCTGCTGGATCGCGCTCTTCTCGATTGCGGAGCGGGATTCGTTATAGGAGCGGGATCGGTTATATGCGATCCGCCCGAGCACGCCAATCGTGATCAGAACCAAAACCCCAAGTAGCAGGCTCAGCCGTGCACGCAACGATAAATTTTCAAGGAGCACAAAGCGGCCGGTCTTTTCATTGCCGCCTGGATCGGGAAGCGCGCCCGGTCCGGCCGAGCCATGCTCCGTACGAATTTCTGAAGAAGGGCCGCGGCTTCCTCGAGAACGAAGGAGCCCGCGAAGGGCTTCACGCAGTGGGGTCGTAGAATGCGCCGCCGGACGGGGTTCGGCCTCTGCGATTGGTTCGGTGATCTTTGCGCTTCCATTCGGGCGGGGGCTTTCCCGGCGCATGCCCCGCTGTCCCGGGAGAAAATCTCCCGATCGCGCCGGGGCCAAGCGCTCCGGAAAATTGAATTCCTTATAACTGTTGGCGGTTCGAATTGCGCCGTCCGCCTCGCGTACGAAGAAGCCGCCGCGCATGCTTCCGTCCCGCTCTGGATGCACCACCAAAGTCACCTGCCAAGGCTCGGGGAAATACGCGGAGTAAATCTCCAGATCCGCGCGCGACAGCATAATGCCGCTGCGAGTATGCGACAAGAACCATCCCACGCAAACCATGTTTTTAAGGCGCGGTTCTTCCGAATCCTGCCGGATTTGTGCGCCGAGCGCCGCTTTATCGCTTTCGGAAAGAACGAAGCCCGGGCCGAAAGCATGCTGGCAGAGGATGGGCTGAGCGGCCTCAATCGAGAGCGTTTGATCCCGCCGCTGGCCGTAGAGGATGCCGCCCACCTCCAACCCGCCATGCGACAGCCGGCGGAAGCCGTCCCAAATTTGTCCGCGGATCTCCTCAATCGCGGCTCGCGAATACTCAATGGTTACGGGGATCTCTATGGCGCTCCACGTTTCTGTCATGACAAAGTCAACGCAGTTGATACCCCTTGGTTCATTCTAGGCTAGGCTTTGATGGCCGTCTTGGATGTTTTACGGATCGTTGATTCCGCGATAGGATAAGGGAGTCGCAGTATGAAAGCCAGAACGTTCCTGAAGCGCCTGGCCGTCGTGTGCGGCCTGATTGCGATGGTCGGCGGCGCTTACAGCCAGGGCCGGAGTGCTGGCCGCAGTGGACCGCCACGAAGCCCGAAAGACGCGGCGCTGTACGACATCACCGGTTATTGGGCCTCCGTCGTCACTGAGGATTGGCGGTTCCGGATGGTCACCCCGCCGAAGGGCGACTACACCGGCATTTCTCTCAACGCTGAGGGCCGCAAGGTCGCCGACTCCTGGGACCCCGCCAAAGACGAAGCTTCGGCCGAGCAGTGCAAGAGCTATGGCGCTCCCGCAATCATGCGCGTTCCGGGCCATCTTCATATCGCCTGGCAGGATGATCAGACCTTGAAAATCGAATCCGACGCCGGCGAACAGACGCGCCTTCTGCATTTCGACTCGGCCGAAAGCGGCGCGGGCGCATGGCAGGGTTACTCGAAGGCTACGTGGGAAATGGTTCCGGTGGGCCGCGGAGCAAGTCCCGTAGGTTCTTTGAAGGTCGTGACCACGCGGTTGAGACCGGGATACCTTCGCAAGAACGGGGTTCCTTATAGCGCTAGTACAACGCTGACTGAATATTTCGATCGCGTGAACGAACCGGCTGGCGATTCCTACCTGGTAATCACCACGACGGTGGAGGATCCGACATATCTGGCGCAGCCATTTCTGACATCGTCGCATTACAAGAAGCAACCGGATAGCTCGGGATGGAGGCCTACGCCATGCTCGGTCAGGTAAAGTTCGGCGGCAGGATAAAGCTAACGGCCGCGCTGGCCGCGTTCGCGGCCATGCTGCTCTGCGCGGCTCTATTGTTCGCCCAGGGCTTGGATTTTTCCGGCCGCACCAATCTGCCGGCCGGCATCGATATCTCCGGGACCTGGTATCCGCAGCCGGGTCAGGACTCCAATCTGTTTACCGCCACCGGAGCGCTGGTGGAATATGGCGGGATTCCCTTGAACGAGGCAGGGCGTTTGTACGCGCTGGCCTGGAACTCTTCGCGCATCCAGGGGCGGCAGCACCAATGCATGGGGTATGTACCGCCGTATGCCTATAATCAGCCGGGCAACCTGCGCTTTTGGGAAGAACGAGATCCCTACACACAGCGGCTTCTGGCGATCAAGCATTATTGGCAGATAAGTGAAGGGACGCGCACGATTTGGATGGACGACCGCCCTCACCCTCCGGCTTACGCGCAACATACCTGGAGCGGATTTGCGACGGGAAAGTACGAGGGAAACGCGCTGACCGTATACACTACGCATCTGAAACGCGGATGGATCCGGGCGAACGGGATGCCTCAAAGCGACGAAGCTACTCTCGTCGAACATTTCATCCGGCACGGCGACCGGATCACCTATCTTTCCGTCGTGAACGACCCTGTCTATCTCGCGGAGCCGTTCAGCCGGACCTATACACTGATGCGCAACGTAAAGGAACCGGACGGCTGGTTGTACGCGTGCGATGACGGCGAGCAGATTCTCGGCCGCCGAGAGGATCAAGTGGAAAGCTATTTCTGGGGCCGGCACCCGTTCCTACGGGAATTTGCGGATAAGCACCATATCCCATTGCTGGCCACCCTCGGCGGTCCGGAGACGACGCACCCGGAGTTTCTCGAAAAGCTCCGGGACCCCGCTGCGATGGAAGCGGCGGCGAGCGCGGAACTCGTTCCAACGCCGGGGCCGGAGCGCTCGAGCCGTGCCACCGATCCCAACCCGCGCGACGGCGACATTCACGTGCTGCCGGTTCAAGGGAATCTTTACATGCTGGTGGGCGATGGTGGAAACATCGCTGTGCAAATCGGCGATCAGGGTCCGATGGTGGTCAATAGCGGAGCCGGTCAACTTGTGGACAAAACCATCGCGGCGATCCGCAAATTGAGCGACAAGCCGATTCAGTTTATCGTCAACACCAGCTTTCATCCGGATTTCACGGGCGGAAACGTGAAGCTGAGAGCTTCCGGATACGACCCGAGCGTGGTCGGTTCGTTTTTTTCGGGACAGTTCGCTGACGCGGGACAAGGCGCCACGATCATCGGGCATCAGAACACGCAAACTCGCTTGATCGGGCTCAAGACGCCGTCCGAAGGCTGGCCCAGCGATACCTTCGTCGAGGTGCGCCGGAGGAAATTTCACAACGGGGAAGCGGTGGAGATCTTTCACCAACCCCACGCCATTTCCGATGGAGATAGCATTGTCCACTTCCGGCGCTCCGACGTGATTGTCACGGGGGACATCTTCACCACGACTTCCTATCCGCGGATCGACGAGCAAGTTGGAGGCAGTATTCAAGGCGAAATCCAGGCGCTGAATAACATTCTCGACAGGACGGTATACAAGCACGACGAGGAGGACGGCACGATGATCGTGCCCGGACACGGGAGGCTGTGCGATGAATGGGAAGTGGCCGAGTATCGCGACATGCTCGTCATTATCCGGGACCGCGTTCAGGATCTCATCCGTAGCGGGGCGACTCTGGACCAAGTGAAGCGGGCGCGAGTCACAGCGGACTTTGACGATCGCTACGGTGCGACCTCGGGTCCCTGGACGACGGGTATGTTCGTGGAAGCCGTCTACACGAGCCTGAAGAATCCACCGAAACCCTAACCCTCGCGGAAGTACGTCACAACCGCTCCCTGGCGGTCGCGGCTCCGTTAACAGAGCCGCGACCGTCAGGGACCGTCACTGACATCTGAGGTTACTTGGCGCGCTTGGCGACCAGTTCTTCGGTAAACATGTCCAACACTACGCGCGTGAACTTGATTTCGTCACCTGAGACTTTGCCCTTATAGACGATCCGCAGCGGCATTCCCTGGTATTCGAGGTTTTCGACAAAAGCGACGTCATCGCCGTTGACCGTGCCTTCGGTGATCTGAACCGTGCCGTTGTCGGATTTGGCCGTGCCGGTCAGTTTATTGCCTTCCACCTTGAACGTGTAGGTGTAGTTCTGCACGCCGATCTGCGTGTCGAAGGATGCCGTCCACGTTCCCGTGATATCGGCGCCGAACGCGGGCGCCAATATCACCAGTGTGGCGGCGAAGAAGAAAAATAGTCTTCGTAACATATCAGAACAGATATTTCAAGGCGAACTGCACCAGGCGCGGGTTGGTGTTGGTCGTGGTGATCTCGCCGAATGTGCCGGGCGTACTGCGGGTAGCGGCGGGGTTGCCGAACTGCGGATGGTTCATCAAATTGAAGAAGTCGGCGCGGAACTGCACCCTCTGCCGTTCGGTGATTCTGGTGGTCTTTAGGAGCGAGGCGTCGAAGTTGAACTGGCCCGGGCCTTGGATAACGCCAATCCCGGAATTTCCGTAAGCCGTGGCTAAGCCGTCGCTGCCCACCACGATCGGATTGCAGAACGCGGCGGTATTGAAATATCCCGGGCCACCCGTACCGCCGCCTAGCCTGGCCTCGACCCCGCCGGGCGTGGCGATCTGTTTGTAGGTGGCCCCCGGACACATTTGCGCGGTGGAAAAACCACCTTCTCCGGTTCCGGCCTGCGCCCCGCCCGTATACACCGTGCCTCCGTTCGCATCGACGATGGTCATCGGAGTTCCATCCTGCACGACCGTGACGCCGGTTACTTGCCACCCGCTCGCCATCACGCCCGCAAATCCCTGGTGCTTGCCGAGGGGCAGATCATAGCTGTAGTTGATCACGAAGCGCTGGGGGCGTAGGAATGCAGCGGGACCGTATTGCTCCCCGATCCTGCTTGGATTCCCCACATTGGCTTGGTTATCGCCGGGGCCGGTGTTGACGTTGGTTAGCTCCCTGGCATAGGTGTATGCGGCTTGCATAGTCAGGCCATGCGAAAAACGCTTCCGTAGCGTAACCTGAAGGCTGTTGTAGTTATACACCAGATCGTAGCCGGTCCCCTGCAACTCCAGTGGCGCATAGCCGAGATACGGCACCCGGTAGGGGGCGTTGGTCAGGGTGTTGGTGGTGATTCCATTGATCGGATTACTGGGGCTGGCCAACTGCGCCACGTTGTAGTCGTGATTGTAATCCGTCTGGTTGATCCCGCTGGATCCGACGAAGCCCGCTTCCAGCACCCAGTTGGGTTTGAACTGATACTGCACGCTGAGATTGTATGCTCGGGTCAACGGCGTGTGAACGGCCGCATAGAAGGGGGAGTTCAGATTCGAACTGGCGCCGGTGGCCGGGTTGAACCAGCGCGGTGAAAAACCAAGGGGGGTGTTGGGGAACGGGTTCGCGAGACTATAGGGAGCGCACGCGGCACCCCCGCAGTCCACCGTATTGGCGTAGGGATCGCCCTGCTCTACCGCATGCACGAAATCGCTTGAACCGACGCGATCGTAGTACATACCGAAGCCGCCGCGCATCACCAGTTTTCCGTTGGCGACCGGCTGCCAGGCAAATCCGAGGCGCGGGCCAAAGTTGTTCCACGGGATGCCGCTTTGCGTCGGATTGTTGCCGTTGACAATCTTGACGCCGGCGGGCGGCGGCCCGTAATGCGATACGTAATTGTTCGGTACCACGTATCCCACCAGGCTGGCGCCCGAAGCCTGAGGCGAGGTGGGGGGGACAGGCACTGATTGGAGCAGGCTCGGCCAGATGTTGGTCAGGTTGCCGTATTTGTCGCCAAGCATGCCATCATATTCCCAGCGCACCCCCAGATTCAGCGTCAGACGATTGTTCACCTTCCAATCGTCCTGGAAGAAAGAGGCCACGTCGTGCTCGCGATATGCGTGAATGATCCCATTGGGGCCGCTGCGCACGCAGAACAGGCAGGAAAGATACGTGCCAAGAAGCGATCCGTTTGTGTTGCGGGGATTGCCCGTGTTGCAGCTAACCGGCCAAGTCCCGACCGGGCAGCCGGGCAAGCCCAATAGAAAATCGTTAAACGAGGGGATGATGAAGAAGCCGGGCAGCAGCGAGGCAAATGACAGGTTCCACTGATCGTCTTCATACTCAACGCCGGCGCGGATGCTGTGGCGGCCGTGGGTCCAGGAAATCTGGTCGGCGTAGTTGAATTGGTTGGCCGGGCCTACGTAGGGATCCAAAGTGCCGCCAATGGTCACAGCGCCCAAAATGATGTCGATTGGCGGAAACATTTCTTGCGGAATGATCGGCGTGATGCCCACCCCCTGCGGTGTGTAGGGGACTTTGTCGCTCCCGTTGGCAATGTTCCGCTGCAACGAGATCTTGGCCACGTTGATGAAGGCGTTCGTGATCAGCGTAGTCAGCTTCAGGTTGGAAACCGTGTTCGCGTAGTAAGTATTCGAGGGCGTGCCCGGGACATTGCCAATGCCGAAAGGCGTGCTCTGCGGATCTTCCGTAAAGAGGTAGCGGCCCTGCAGAGTGTTGCGGGCGTTGATCAGGTAATCGAAATTGCCGATGTACTGGTTGCCAGTATATATCGATGGGAAGCTGTAATTGGTTTGCTGGAAGCCTCCATTGGTCGAGCTTGGGATGTAATAGCTGCCGTCGGCATTCTTGACATTCAGAAGCGCCAGTGCGACCGGACCGATGTTGGAGCCGTCGCAGGCGACGTTCACTCCACCGAGGCCGTTCGCTTGTGTGAAGGTCTCGTAGAGCGCGTTCCCCGGATGATTGGCTTCGCAGAACGCCGCGCCCAATGCTTGTTGGAACCCGGGCGCCGAGCGATTGCCGGCGGGGATGGGCGGGAGGATCGTGCTGGCGGAGCCGCCCGGTGCAATACCGTTGCGCTGCCGCGTTCCCTGGTAGCCGCCGAAGAAGAAGAGCTTGTCTTTCTTGATCGGCCCGCCGCCAGTACCGCCGAACTGATTGTTCTTCAAGATCTGCTGCTTGCCGCCGCCGTAGGCGTTCTGGAAAAAGCTGTTGGCGTTCAAGTCTTCGTTACGGAAGAACTCAAACAAGGTCCCGTGGAACTGATTGGTGCCGGACCTGGTCACCACGTTGACATTCGCGCCGGGGTTGCGTCCATAGCTGGCATCGTAGCTTGAGGTCTGCACCTTAAATTCCTGGATCGCGTCCGGCTGGGGAATGGCAATCCCCACATAGATACCAGAATCACCGGAGAGTCCTGCGCCAAAGGCGTTGATCACCGACGAACCATCCATCTGGAAGTTGTTCTGGGTGGGGGACGCTCCGTTCACCGCCAGATCGAGCGTGGCCTTGCCCAGCGCCGTCGCGTTGTTCACGCCGGAATTCGCGCCGGCTTCCAGTCCAAGGACCTGCGTGAAGTTGCGGGTGGCCAGCGGCAGATCGGTGATCGCAGTCCCCGAAACCACGGCGCCGAGCGTCGAGTCCGCGGTCTGCAGGATCGCCGCTTCCGCATTCACCACCACCGATTCCGCCTGCTGCCCCACCTCGAGATTTTGGTTTAAAACCGGCGTTTCCGATACATTGACCGAAACCGAGGGGACCTCCGCCACCTTGAACCCCATCGCGGTGAACTTGACCGAGTAAGTGCCTGGCGGGATTAACGCGAAGCGGTAGGCGCCATCCGTGCCCGTGGTGACCGTGCGTATTTGGCCCGTGGCGGTGCTGGTCAGGGTGACCGTCACGTTGGGCACAACGGCGCCGGAGGGATCGGTCACAGTGCCCGTCAGCGCGCCCGTCCCGGCCGACTGCGCGAAAGCCGCCGGCACGGCCAAGCTGAGCAGTGCAACCACAAGAATTCTTGCATACATAGCAAAGTTTGTCATACGCCGCATTCAGGACACACTCCTAAGAGATTCTATGACAGTCGCGTCACAGGGTCGAGTCAAAATAGCGTCAAATTTTCAGGGGTTCGCCGGAAGGGTAGCCTACTATCAATGCTCTTCTGCACGGTTGTGGAAAGCTCGGGGCGCGTCGCCGCCACCCCCCGCCGCAGCGAAAAGATCGAGCTAATCGCGAATCTGCTGAAACAATTAAGCCCGGACGAGGTCGAGATCGCTACGGCGTATCTTTCCGGCGCCATCCGCCAGGGCAGAACCGGAATCGGCTACGCCGCCCTGCGCGAAGCCTCCGCGCCGGCGGCAGAATCGCCGAGCCTCGAGATTTTGGAGGTCGATCGCGTCCTGGATTCGCTTGCAGCGGTGCAGGGAAGCGGCTCCCAGCAGCGGAAACGGGAAATCTTGCAGAGCCTGTTTGCGCGCGCTACGGCCGCCGAGCAGGAGTTCCTGGTGAGGTTATTGATGGGCGAGTTGCGGCAAGGTGCCCTGGAGGGGATCGTGCTCGAAGCCATCGCCAAAGCGGCAGGCGTGCCCCTGGAACGCATCCGGCGCGCGGCGATGATGGCGGGAAGCGCCGCGGCGATCGCGAAAGCGGCGTTGGAATCCCCCGCAAGCCTGGACCGGTACGAGATCCAGCTCTTTCGGCCCGTGAAACCGATGCTCGCGCAGACGGCTGAAGATCCAGAGGCTGCGTTGGGGGAATTGGGAGAAGCCGCGCTCGAATATAAATTCGACGGCGCGCGTGTTCAGGTGCATCGCTCCGGCGGCGATGTGCGAATATTCTCGCGCGCGCTCAACGACGTCACCGGCGCGGCGCCGGAGGTTGTGGAAGCGGCGTTGCGCCTCGCCGCGCGCGATTTGATCCTGGATGGCGAAGTCCTCAGCTTTACGCCGGAGGGCCGTCCGCGCGCGTTCCAGGAGACGATGCGCCGGTTCGGGCGCAAGCTCGAAGTCGAGCGGATGCGGTCGGAATTCGTACTGACGCCGGTGTGGTTCGATCTGTTATATCTTGATGGCGCGCCGCTGGTGGACCAGCCGCAGGCGCAGCGCTTCGATGCGCTCGCGCAACTGTCTCCGGCCGAGCATCTGATTCCCCATCTGGTCACCGGCGCTGCCGGGCAAGCCGAGCAATTCCTGCGGGAATCGCTTGAGCGCGGTCATGAGGGAGTGATGGCCCAAAGCGCGCGATTCGCTCTACTCTGCCGGCGCGCGAGGACTGGGATGGCGCAAGATCAAGAAAGTCCACACTCTGGATTTGGCGATTCTAGCTGCGGAATGGGGCCATGGAAGGCGCAAGGGCTGGCTCAGCAATCTGCATCTGGGCGCGCGCGAACCATCCACCGGAGGGTTCGCCATGCTCGGCAAAACATTCAAAGGCATGACCGACGAGATGTTGGCGTGGCAAACCGCGGAACTGCTTAAGATCGAAATAGCTCGTGACGCATATACGGTCTATGTCGAGCCGAAGCTGGTGGCGGAAGTCGCGTTCGGAGATATTCAGATCAGTCCCCGCTACCCGAGCGGCTTGGCGCTGCGATTCGCGCGCGTCAAGCGATATCGCCCGGACAAGACAGGCTCCGAAGCCGACACCCTGGAGATGGTGCGGAAGGTCGCCGGTCGAGTATAATTCCAAGACGCCATCGGCCTCACCTCCGAACATATGCACTGGTTTGAGAACGACGAATTCTGGCGCGCCTTTTACCCGTGGATGTTTCATGACCGCCGCTTTCAGTCAGCGCCGGAGGAAGTGGAACAACTGCTCGCGCTGAGCGGCACGACACAAGGTTCGGCGCTCGATTTGTGCTGCGGACCGGCGCGCCACTCGATTCCTCTCGCTCAGCGGGGTTTTCATGTAACCGCGGTAGATCGCTCGCCCTTTCTGTTAAACAAGGCGCGAGAGCGCGCCGCGGAAGCCGGCGCAGCTATCGAGTTTGTGCAGGACGACGCGCGCGAATTCGTCCGCGCGGCGACTTTTGATCTGGCGATCAATCTCTTCACGTCATTCGGCTACTTCAGTCGCGAAGAGGATCTCACGGTCCTGAAAAACGTCAGAACCAGCCTGAAGAAGGGCGGGGTTTTCATCCTGGAGCTTGTGGGAAGGAAATGCGTCAGCTCTTCCGCGGCATTCAACGCATATTGGAATGCGCATTGGGAGGAGTCCGCGGACGGAGAGATTTTCATCGACCGCACGCAGGTCCTACCCGGCTGGACGAGGCTTCGGCCTCAGTGGCTGCTGGTAAAGTCCTCCCAGGCCCGCCGCTTCGATTTCGAGCTGAATCTTTACTCGGGTCAGGAACTCGCCGGCGCGCTGAAACAGGCCGGATTTTCCGAAATCGAAATCTTCGGAAGTCTCGCTGGAACGCCGTATGATGGGAAAGCGACGCGGCTCGCTGCGCGAGCAAAGTGAGGGCCTGTGAACAACCCCGCTGTTGAAATCACCGACGTGACGAAGACCTTCCAGTCGGTCACCGCCGTCGATCGGCTCTCGCTCTCGGTCCCGGAAGGATCGGTCTATGGATTCATCGGGCCAAACGGCTCGGGAAAAACCACGACCATGCGGATGATCGCGAACATTCTGTACGCCGATAGTGGCTCCGTGCGGGTGTTCGGACAAGAGCATTTTCACGGACACAATGGAGAGATTGGCTATCTACCCGAAGAGCGCGGCATATATCGTAAGATGCGCGTGCGCGCGCTGTTGGAATTTCATGGCAAACTTCGT
Organism: Bryobacteraceae bacterium; assembly: GCA_036521975.1. Lineage (GTDB taxonomy): Bacteria > Acidobacteriota > Terriglobia > Bryobacterales > Bryobacteraceae > Palsa-187. The sequence continues at coordinate 18,778 of DATDGT010000010.1, read as the reverse complement.
GGGGGGCTTAAGGTCGGCGAAGAAGTCAGTAGATGGTTGGAGCGCCTCGGCTTGGCACAGTGTGCGGACCTGAAAGTGGAGGCGCTGAGCAAAGGCATGAGTCAAAAGATCCAATTCATCGCCACTGTGGTGCCGGAGCCGCGTCTCCTGATTCTCGACGAGCCTTTCACGGGCCTGGACCCGGTGAGTGCCGATTCGATCCGCCGCGCCATTCTTGAACTGCGCCAGGGCGGATGCACCGTTATTCTGAGCACTCACGATATGGCGGTCGCGGAGAGCCTCTGCGATTCGATTTTTATGATTTTTCGGGGCAGGAAAGTGCTGGATGGAACGTTAGCCTCGATTCAGTTGAGCTACGGAACTGACACGATCCGAGTGGCCGTAGAAGGGGGCTCACTCGCGTTGGCCGATCTGCCGGGGATCGAGCACATCAACGACATGGGACAGGTGCAGGATCTTCGAATGGCGCAAGGCTGCGATCCGCAGCAGGTTCTCCAGGTTCTGGCATCACGAACAAGAGTGAATTCGTTTTCACTCATCAAGCCCACCTTGCACGACATCTTCGTCCGCATTGCAGGCCCGCAGCCGGAGGAAACGAATGCTACATAGAATCCTGCTTATCGCCAAACGCGACTACGTGCAAGCCGTCTTGAGCAAAGCCTATTTGGTCGGGCTGATTTTCGTCCCGCTTTTGATCGGGGGCGGCTTCCTGGTGACATCGCTCGCGAATAGAAGCAAATCCCAGGATCAACGGATCGCAGTCATCGATCATACCGGCGTGTCCTCGGGCGCCGTGATCCAGGCCGCCGAGGAAGCCACCCGTAGAGCAACCAATTCCACCGGCGGGGTTCAACTTGGGCCGCGCTTTGTGTTCGAAGCTGTCGAACCTGCGCCTGATGAGCGCGCTCAACTCCTGGCCCTCTGCGATCAGATTCGCCGCGGAGAACTTTTCTTAATCGTCGATATTGGTGCCGACGCAGTGCGGGTCCCCGCGCAGTCCAAGCGGGACTTGGTGCACTACTACACCGGCGCAGGGGTCCTAAATCAACTGAATCTCTGGCTGCCAACTGCCGTCAACTCGGGTCTTAGGCGAGTGCGTCTAGAGCAAATGGGCGTAGATCCGGGACGGATTCCAGGGATTCTAGACGACGTTGACGTGGTCTCTATGAACCTCCTGACCAAGGACCCGGTAACCGGAGACATCCAGCAAGAAAACAAGAAGAGCGCGGCCCAGGCGGGTGCGATACCGTTCTTTCTTGTGATCTTAATGGTTATGGTGGTGATGGTAGGGGCCGCGCCTCATCTGGGCGCCATTGCGGAAGACAAGATGCAGCGGGTATACGAAATGCTATTGAGTTCCATCTCCCCATTTGAACTGATGATGGGCAAGGTGGTCGCATCCTTGGGTGCCTCGCTGACCAGTTCGTTGTTCTACATCACGGGTGGTCTGCTGGTGCTGGCGGGAATGGCGCTGTTTGGTCTGGCCCCACTGAATCTACTGCCCTGGTTTTTCGCGTATCTAATCGCGGAAGTGGCCATGATCTCGGCTTTCAGCGCAGCGCTCGGCTCAGCGTGCAACACGCCTCAAGATGCGCAACAACTGGTTATTCTTCTGATTCTGCCTATCATGCTGCCGATCTTTCTGATGAATCCCGTAATGCAGCAGCCCAACGGAGGTTTCGCCACGACCCTTTCCTTCATTCCGCCGTTCACCCCTGTGCTGATGCTACTCCGGCAGGCTTTGCCGGGCGGGATTCCCTGGTGGCAACCATGGCTTGGGCTGGCTGGCGTGATCGCGTGCGCGATTGGAGTGATCTGGGCAGCCGCCCGCATTTTCCGCATCGGTATCCTTGCGCAGGGGAAGGTGCCCAAGGTCGCGGAGCTAGCGCAGTGGGTGTTGCGCGGCTAAGGCCCGGCCGCTCACAGGGCCACCAGAAGCTTCCCGAGGTCGAGGCGTGCGGCCCCGGCTGTGGGAAACCAGACAAGGATAAGAAAACAGAGGGCAAATTGGCTTCGTTCGTACAAAAAAGTGTCTTGGTACCTTCCACGCCCCCGCCGTCCCCGTCGTCATAGCTTTCGAGCGGAGCCTCGCTACGACTCCGCCCGCGCGTTACCCTAAAAACAATGGCCGCCAGCTTGCCGCACCTGCCCGAAGACCCCGCCCAGGAAGCGTCCCGGGCGCGGGCGCTGGCCGCGCGCTACTACCAGGAATTTGTCGATCTTAAAGAGGTCCGCATCGACCACGACCTGTTCCACGCCATCCCCGTGGATCTGATGTTCCGCTACAACTTCGTGCCGATCCAGGGGCATAACGGCACGCTGGAAATCGCGCTCGCCGATCCGCGCAATCCCAGCCAAATCGACGAGCTGAGCGCGCTGCTGGGCAAGCGCCTGCGCGTCAGAGTCGCCACGCTTTCGCAAATTTCCGACCTGCTCAAGAAAACCGAGCAGTCGCAGCGCGTGCTGGAAGAGGTCACCGAAGGTTTCACGCTGGACGTGGTCGGAGAGGAGGAAAACACCGAGGAAACGCTCTCCATCGACCGCCTGGCCGCCGCCGATTCCGATATCGCGCCGGTGATCAAGCTTGTCGATACCACGATTTTCAACGCGCTCGAACGCCGCGCGAGCGACGTCCACATCGAAACCCGCGATCAGGAAGTGGCCATCAAGTATCGCATCGACGGAGTGCTGCACTACGCCATGCCGCCCATCGCCAAGGATTGGCACTCGACCATCATTTCGCGCATCAAGGTCATGAGCGAGCTGGATATCGCCGAGCGCCGCGTCCCTCAGGACGGCCGCTTCCGCGTGCGCTACAAAAACCGCCTCATCGATTTCCGCGTTTCCATCATGCCCACCATTTACGGCGAAGACGCCGTGCTGCGCGTGCTCGATAAGGAATCGATGAGCGAGAAATTCGCGAAATTGAGCCTCGAAGTAGTGGGCTTCGCCGACGCGGATCTGGCCAAATTCCGCCGCTTCATCAAGGAGCCTTACGGCATGGTGCTCGTCACCGGCCCCACGGGCTCCGGTAAAACCACTACCCTCTACGCGGCGCTGAGTGAGATCAAGAACGACGAAGACAAGATCGTCACCATCGAAGATCCGGTGGAATATCAGATCAAAGGCATCACGCAGATTCCGGTGAACGAGAAAAAGGGACTCACATTCGCGCGCGGCTTGCGCTCCATTTTGCGCCACGATCCGGATAAGATTCTGGTGGGCGAAATTCGAGACCAGGAAACGGCGCAGATCGCCATCAACGCCGCGCTCACGGGCCACCTGGTGTTCACCACCGTTCACGCGAATAACGTGCTGGACGTGCTCGGCCGCTTCTTGAACATGGGCGTTGAGGCGTACAATTTCGTCTCCGCGCTGAATTGCATCCTGGCGCAGCGCCTGGTGCGGGTCATCTGCCCGCATTGCAGGCGCGCGGTGGATTATGCGGATGAATATCTTGTGGAAAGCGGCTTGGAGCCCTCCGCCTGGAGGGACGTCGTCTGGTATGAAGGCGCGGGATGCTTCGAATGCGGAGGTACCGGATTTCGCGGGCGCAGCGCCATTCACGAACTTCTGGATTTGACCGAAAAGATCCGCGAAATGATTCTGGACCGGCGCCCTAGTTCGGAAATTCGCCGCGTGGCGCGCGAGGAAGGGATGACATTTTTGCGCGAATCGGCGCTCGAAAAAGCCCGTTCCGGCGTCACGACGCTGAAGGAGATCAACAAGGTCACCTTTATCGAAGGGTAGAAGTCAGAAGACAGAAGGCAGAAGAATACAGAAATGTGGGGAGCGCTTAAACGTTTAGTCAAAGACCCGCCGCCGGAGCACGTCTTCGAGCTCTCCGAAGCCGGTATCGCTCATGCGCAAGGCGGGCGTTCGGCCTTTAGCGAAATCCCTGCCGGAACCATCAAGGCCTCGCCCTCCGAAGACAATCTGCTGAATGCCGATACCGCCGCGGGGACGATTTCCACGCTCGTCCCGGCTAATGGAGCGAAGCGCCGCCGCCGCGCCGCGGTTCTTCTCCCTGACGCCGCCGCCCGCATCAGCGTCCTCGACTTCGACTCCTTCCCCGATTCCGCCGACGAGCAGCTTTCCCTCGTCCGTTTCCGCGTGAAGAAGACCATTCCGTTCGATATCGACGCCGCCGCGGTCGGCTACTACCGCGAGCCGGGGACGAGTGGAAAGGGGAAAATTGAAGTTGTCGCGGTGACGATCGCGCTGGAGGTTCTGGCGCGGTATGAAGCGTTATTCCGCGGCGCCGGCTTTCACCCCGGCGACGTAAGTATTTCGGCGTTGAGCGCGCTGAATCTCTATGAGGACAAAGAGCCGGCCTTGATCGCCAAGCTGGCCGGAGGGGCCTTGACCGTGATGGTGGCAGTGGACGGCAAGTTGAAACTTTTCCGCTGCGTCTCTCTGGAGGAACCGGGGGAGGAGGGGGCGGACGAAGACGAAATCATGAGCGTTCTTCACCCCACTTTCGCCTACGCCGAAGACGAGCTGAAGGCGCCCATCCGGCGTCTGATCGTCTGCGGCTTCGACAACCCTCCGCGAAATCTGCCCGTGGAAGCCGAACCGCTCCGCAGCGTCTTCGGCACGCCCACCCCATTCAACGCGGGATTATTGGGATACATGGAGGCCGCCACCTGAAGCTGATGGCTGCTAGCTGACCGCTGACGCTCGAATGCGCATTCCCATCAATCTCGCAAGCGAACCCTTCCGCCGGGATCGTCCCATGCTGGTGGCTTCGGCCGCCTGTGCGGTCGTCTTGCTGCTGCTGCTGGCCGGCCAGATTTTTTTGATTCTGGGCGCGCGTTCCAGCGCCAGAGACGTGCGAGTTTCCGTCCAAAAGCTGGACCAGCGCCTGCGCTCCATCAACGCCGAGCAGGCCCGTCTCGAGCAAACGCTGCGTCGACCCGAAAACGCGAGCGTGTTGGAGCAAAGCGTCTTGCTCAACGCTCTGGTGGAGCGCAAATCCATAAGCTGGACCAAGATCTTCGCGGATCTGGAAAGCGTGACGCCGGATAACGTTCGGTTGATCCAGATCCGTCTCCCGCAGATCACCACGCAGCAGGAAGTGGTGCTCGATATGACCGTCGGCTCGCAAGAAGTCGGGCCGGTGCTCGAATTTTTGAAGCGCTTGCAAGCCTCGCCCCTATTCGGGCCGGTGATCGTGCACAGCTCCGCCCCTCCCTCGCAAAATCAGCCGCTGTACCAATACCGTTTTAGCGTGAATTATGCCCAGAAACTCTAAATCGGCGGCCGGAGGATCGCGAGACCCAAGACTCCTGGTGAGGATCGTGCTGGGCATACTGGTGGCGGCGAATCTGGCCGCGGCGGCTCTGGTGCTTTTTCCTCCGGGCGGCTCGGCCGAAGACTTGCAGCGGCAGATGTCCTCGCTCCAATCGCAGATCTCTTCGAATCAAGCTCTGCTCGAAAGGACGCGGCAGCATCTGGCGGCGGTAGAAAAAGGCCGCAACGAAGGCGACCGCTTTCTCTCCGGTTATTTCCTGGAGAACCGCACCGCTTACTTGACTCTGCTCGGCGAACTCAACGAGGCTGCGAACCGCTCGAAGATCAAACCGCGGGAAAATTCCTTTTCGGATGAGCCGATCGAAGGTTCCGATTCGCTGAAAATGCTCACTATCACGTATAATTTGGACGGCGCCTACCGCGATGTGCTGAGCTTCGTTCACGAATTGGATCGCTCGCCGCGCCTGCTGATCATCGAGTCCTTGAGCGCCGCGCCGCAGCAGGGATCGAACGTGCTCAGCGTGAGCATGAAAGTCGATACTTTCGTCCGCGACGACGCAAACGCACAGGCGGCTGGTGCCGTTGTGCGCGATGGGCAAAGCGCACAGGCTGTTCGTGCCGTTGTGCGCGATGAGGAAAGCGCACAGGCTGTTCGTGCCGTTGTGCGCGATGAGGAAAGCCCACAGGCCGGTCGTGCCGTTGTGCGCGATAAGCAAAGGAGCGGAGCCGAATGAGGTGGGTTCCGAGCGGAGTGGGCGCGGAGCCGAAGAAACTAGTGATCCTGGGCGTACTGGTGGCCGGGATCGTCGCGCTCTACGAGTATTCCAGCCGCGATACCGCACCGGAGTCGAGCGCCCGCTCTACTGGGTCGAGCGCCCGCTCTACTCCCGATGGGCGGCGCACGGAAGCGCCGGTTACCGGTCCAGTTGCGCCCCTGCCGCCACATCGGACGGCTCCACGCAAGGCGGACCGCGCGGTGTCCGCGATCGACGATTTCCATCCTACTCTCAAGCTCGACGAAGGGACAGACGTGAGTAAAATCGATCCCACTCTGCGGCTGGAACTGCTGGCGAAAGTGCAAAACGTGCCGCTAGAGGGAGGCTCGCGAAACCTGTTCGAGTTCTATCAACCGCCCCCGCCGCCTCCCCCGAAAGTCACCATCAAGCCCGGCCCGCCGGCTCCCGTCAAGCCGGCCGATGTTAAGCCGGTGGACTCCGCGCCGCCGCCCCCTCCTCCTCCTCCTCCCATTCCGCTCAAGTTTTACGGCTATGCGGGGACGACGCGGGACGGCACGCGCCGCGCCTTTTTCCTCGACGGCGACGATATCTACACGGCTGCGGAAAACGAAACAGTCAAAGGCCGCTATAAGATCATCCGCATTGGGGTAAACTCGGCTGTAGTGGAGGATACGACCAACAAGCACGAGCAGACGCTGCCGCTGGTGCAGGAGTCCGACGCATGAGAACGATCAGCCCCGCCCGTCAGGGCGGGGATCAGCACCAACTCAGCCCCGCCCGTCAGGGCGGGGATAGGCACCAAAAAGAACGCGGCTTCGCGCTGCTGCTCATCTTCTTTATGGCCGCGGCCATCGCGATCATGCTGTATGCGCAGATGCCGCGCGTGGCCTTCGAAAGCGAGCGCGACAAAGAGCAGCTCCTGATCGATCGCGGCGAGCAATACAAGCGCGCCATCGCCCTTTTCTTTAACGATTACAAGCGATACCCCTCGAAAATCGAGGATTTGGAAGACACCAACGGTCACCGCTATCTGCGCCGCCGCTATAAAGATCCCTACACCGGAAAAGATGAGTGGCGCTTGATCCACAGCAACGGGATGTATCTGACCGATTCGCTAGTGCAGAAGCCGCCCGGCAATCCCGCCAACTGCTCCAGTGGGACAACCCAAGGCGTGGGACCGGCGCTCACCGGAAATGCGGTAGGTAGCTCGTCCACCTCGAATGCGACAGGTGGCACGTCCACGGCGAGTGCGACAGGCGGCACGTCCACGGCGAGTACGACATGCCCCCCAGGAGGGGGTGGTGCGACAGCGTCGACCACGCCGGGTGCGGCACCGACGGCGACGACCACGCCGTCGGCCAATCCCACCGACCCTAACGCTGCGCCCCAGGTCAATGCGGCTGTTCTCACGCGTCCGAGCGACCGTCCCGTCACACCGGCAGGAGCTTTCCCCGGTTCTTTTCAAGGTGGTTCTGGTCAAGGAAATTCCCTTCAGGCGGCGCAAAACAACGGCCCGGCGGCTGCGGGCTACATCGATCCGGCTTCCTATCCGCCCATCACCCTCTTTCCCAACGGTTACAACACGTCTACGCCGCAGCCCGGCGCGCCCCAGCAGGGATTCACAAACCCGGGAGTCCCACAGCAGGGAGGCGCACAGCAGGGCGTCGTTCAACCCGGCGGCTTTCAGCAGTCGGGCACCACTCAACCAGGACAATTCCAGACCGGAGTTCCGCCGGGTCAGTTCCAAACCGGAGTTCTGCCGGGGCAGTTTCAGACCGGTGTTGTGCCGGGGCAGTTCCCGCCAGTTGCTCAGCAGCCGGGACAGTTCCCGCCAGTGGCGCAACAGCCGGGAATAGTTGCTCCGATCCCGGCTCCTCCTTCAAGCGATCCAAATCAAGCGCCGCTCACGGGGGCTGCCGGTGGGGTCGCGCCTGGTGTCAATACCGACCCCCTCGCTCCGGGCGGTTCGGCCAATCCCAGCCAGCCGGGATTCCCCGCAGGATTCCCGCCGCTTCCCATCCAGCAGCCTTCCAACCAGCAGCTTCCCAATCCGCAATTTTCCAATCCGCAGACGCAAAACGCTGCGCCCGCCGCCGCTCCAGGGGCGGCACCGAATCAGGCTCTCAATCTGATCAACCAGTTGCTGACCACTCCGCGCCAGCCGCCTTCCGCGGTCACAGCCACCCCCGCAAGCAACCAAACAGTCGGCGGCGGCATCGCGGGAGTCGCCAGCACTTTCACCGGCCCGACGATCAAAAGCTACGCGGACCACTCGAAATACCAGGAATGGGAATTCGTATTTCAGCTTCAGCAACAGGGCGTACCTGGCCAAACCGCCAACCCGTTGGCAAACCCGCTTGGCGGAACTCAAAACGGCGGACCCCCGAACGGAGCCCAACCTGGCGGCGTCAATGGGATCATCCCTTCTGGTCCCGGGACTGGTCTCTCTAACGGCCCCGGGACTGCTCCAACCCCCGGCCAGAGCCAATCTCCCAATACCTCTCTTCCGCCCCTACAGTAGAGCGAGTTTCGCATCCGTGGGATGCTGGGCCAAGACGAATCCTGCCTGAGTATTTCTTCATCACATTGGTGGAGAGGCGATTCAATTCGATCGGATCGGCGGTCTCAATCCCGTCAAGCAACAGAAAGGAATTGAGAAATGGCTTACTACCTCGTTCGCGCGAAGCCGAAACCGGAGCGTTTGCACGAACTCAGTCGGCAACTCCAACGTAACGCGTTTGTCGGCCTGCGCCCCTTTCGGTAAGGCACTGACGCACTCGCTGGAGAAATGCCCGGAGCGGGTCTGATGGAACGGCCATATGGGAAGAAGAAGACTACTGCTCACCACCTCTGGCTCAAGAACGGGCCGCCGTTCTCGATTTGTATTTCGATGAGATCACGGTCGAGCCAGTGAACGCTGGCGACGGCTGGAAGCAGATCCAGGCTCTGCCAAAGCTGAACACCACGGGCTGAGCGATGATGGCCAAGTTGGATTCGAACCCAACAGGGCAGGGTCATCGCGGGCACAAAACTGGGATCACCTGCCTGCTATGACGGCGATAGATGCGGAAGTCGGAATCCGTCGTCAGTATCAATGGATCGGCGATCGTCTCGGACATGCGCACCAGGCAGGCGTCAGCAAAACTCATCGGTACGTTTGCGTATTTCCGCAAGAACGCGACCACTGCCTCCACGTTGTCGTCCAAATTGAACCTCGCGACCACGGCTCTCCGCGAAAGCATCGCGCTCAGTCCAGGCGCGCCCCGTTCCCCAGCAGATGATAGGCTTCAGACAGCACCGCCTCGCAGGTATACCAAGGCGGCGAATTTTCAGACGCCTCTTGGACCGCCCACTTATGGTGGGAGTCGCGCCGGCTAAGTATCGCGACGAGAAAACCGGCATCAACGAGCACGCTTTCTGCCATAGCCCGTGGTTTTCAAGTATCTCTTCCGTCTCCCACTGATATCGGCTGGCAAGCTGTCGACCGAGCCGATCAGGTCAGCGATGAGGTTCAGCCGCGCGGACGGATTTGACGTGAGTTCAGCGCCACGCTCCAAGCGTTCGCGCACTACATCCGACTTTGCGCAGTTGCGCTCGCGGGATTCTGCCTCGATTTGCCTCACTAGCTGATCCGGAAGCCGCACCGTCAGCGATTTCATACTTTGAGTGTAATACGCTGCCGTCATGCAGGCAAGACATAACACCAGCACCTCGTTTTAGCTGGCGACCCGAACAGTCAGCGGACTGCAACGTTGAAGAGGTCTACTTGGTCCCTTGCTCTACGCGTTCAGCGAGCCGGTCTAAAAACGCGGTTTGGGCTTTTACCAGCTTCTGGCGAGCTTCCGCAATGGGGAACCATTCGAAGCAGTCGATTTCCGGGAATTCTTGAGTTTTTCCCGATTTCGGCGGCCATTCCAGGGAAAAAGTGTTGCTGTGAATCCGAGTGGGATCGCAATCGCGCTCGATGGTCCACGCGTGCACGATTTTGCCGCCCGCTTGCTTCACTTCGCCCAGAGGTTCCAATTGACGCTCCAATTCGCCTTCCAATTTGATCCCAGTCTCCTCCTCGAACTCCCGGAGCGCTGCCGCCAGCGGCTCTTCTCCCTCGCCACATTCACCCTTGGGAATCGACCACGCGCCTGCGTCCTTGCGCCTCCAATATGGGCCGCCGGGATGGGCCAGAAGGACCTCGACGCGCTCTTTGGCGCGGCGGTATAAAATCACTCCGGCGCTCACCTTCATACCCGCTCCGGGCCACGACGCGCGGGGCCGCCGCCACGCCGTTTAGGCGTAGAGTAGATTAGAAGAAGAGGAAAGAATCCCATGATTATTCGCCGCCGTCCCGATCTCCCGTATTCCGATGTTACGCCCAAGCACGCGTACGTCAACCGCCGGCGCTTTCTCGCGGGAGCCGGCGCTGCAGTCGGCGTGGCCGCCGCGCCTTTCGCTGCGCTGGCCACGACGAAACTGAGCGCCGCGAAAACCTCCTACAACGTGGGCAACGAAAACATCACGAAGCAAGGGGTGGTCACCACGTACAACAACTATTACGAATTCGGCACGGGCAAGGAGGAACCGTCGGAGAACGCGCCCAAGTGGAAAGTGCCTTCGCCCTGGACGGTCCAAATCGGTGGCGAAGTGGTGAAGCCGAAGACCATCGATCTGGACGCGATCATGAAGCTCGCGCCGCTCGAAGAGCGTGTCTACCGCCATCGCTGTGTGGAAGCGTGGTCCGTGGTGGTGCCGTGGATCGGGTTTTCGCTGAGTACCCTGCTGAAGCAGGTCGAGCCCACCGGTAAGGCGAAATACGTCGCTTTCGAAACCTACTACGATCCCAAGTACATGATCTCGCCCAGGGCAGCCGGGATCCCTTTCCCTTATAAAGAAGGTCTGCGGCTGGACGAAGCCATGCACCCGTTGACGCTGCTGTGCATGGGAATGTATGGCGAGACGCTTCCGAATCAGGACGGCGCGCCGCTGCGGCTGATCATCCCGTGGAAGTACGGATTCAAAGGCATCAAGTCGATTTCCAAGATCACCTTCGTCGAAAAAGAACCGCCGACGGATTGGGCCGCTTACGCGCCCGGCGAATACGGGTTCTATTCCAACGTCAATCCCAAGCGCGACCATCCTCGCTGGACCCAGGCGCAGGAGCGGCGTCTTGGCGAAGGGTTCCTGGGCCAGGGAATCGTGCGCCCGACGCTGATGTTCAACGGTTACGGCGACCAGGTGGCCAGCTTGTACTCCGGAATGGACTTGATGAAGAAGTACTGAGCGGCAAGACGTGTCCCGAGCGTGGTCAAGCAAGTGGACCAAGGCGGCGCTATTCCTGCTGAGCCTGGTCCCGCTCGCCTATCTGATTAACCGGGTGGTTGAGGGCTGGCTAACGTCCGATCCGACCAAGTACCTAACGTCCGATCCGATCAAGTACATCACCCACTTCACCGGCGATTGGACGATCCGCTTCCTGATGATCACGCTGTCGGTGACGCCGCTGCGCCGGCTTCTGAACCGCCCGCAAATCACGCGCTTCCGCCGCATGATGGGCTTGTTCGCCTATTTTTACGGCTGCCTGCATTTCCTGATCTGGAGCGTCGTGGATAAACAACTCAATCCGAGCGTCATGTGGGCGGACATTCTGAAGCGCTGGTACATCACCGTCGGGATGGCCGCGCTGTTGGGAATGACGCCGCTGGCGATCACTTCCACGGCCGGTTGGGTGCGGCGGATGGGGTACAAACGCTGGCAGAAGCTGCATCGGATCGTGTATGGTTGCGCGGCGCTGGGCGTGATCCACTATTATCTGCTGGTGAAGTCCGACGTCCGCCTTCCGCTGTTGTACGCCGGAATCCTCGCCGTGCTGCTGGGATACCGCTGGGTGGTGTGGTTGCGCGAGAAAAAGCCTGCCGCGAAGCGCCAACCCGTCGCCGTGGCGCGATCATGAATCCAGCTACTTCGAAGGCTCCGGAATATACCGCCGAGCTCGTCGGCTTCCTTCACCGGCTGCGGGCCGAGGACCTGCCGCGGGAAGCGCTCGACCGGGCGCGCTATTTTCTACTGGATTATTTGGCCGTTACGATACGCGGATCGCGTGAAGAATCGGCGCGGTGTGTCCGGAGAATGGTTCAGCGCGCGGCGCCCACCGCGCCCACAAGCAATAGCGCCTCGATCATCGGCACGCCGATTCGAACGTTACCGGCCTACGCCGCATTCGCCAACGGGACAGCGGCGCACGGTATCGAATACGACGACACGCATAGCGGCGGCTCCATTCATCTCGGCGCGACGATGTACTCGGCGGCATTTGCGCTGGCGGAAACCATGCCGGATACGGCGGATACGGGGCAAGACGCGTTCCTCGCCGCGGTCATCGCGGGTTACGAAGCCGCCGCGCGGCTGGCCATGGCGCTTCAACCGAAGGAACATTACGCGCTCGGCTTCCACCCGACGCCGACCTGCGGCGTTTTCGGCGCTGCGATCGCGTCCTCGAAGCTCCTGCGCCTCTCCTCAGAGCAAACCTTGGCCGCCGTCGGAATCGCCGGCAGTCTGGCAGCCGGAAGCATGGAGTTCCTGGCCGAAGGCGCCTGGACCAAGCGCATCCATCCGGGGCTGGCGGCGCGCAATGGCATCGAAGCGGCGTTGCTCGCTTCGGAGGGAGTCACCGGCCCTCGCCGCATTTGGGAAGGGCGCGATGGGTCCTTGCACGCCTATTCGCGCGATCCCGCGCCGGAGTGGCTCACCGCCGGTCTCGGCGATTCCTATGAGATTCTCCATACCGCTGTGAAACCGCATGCCTGCTGCCGCTACATGCAAGGTCCCATCGACGCGGTGCTGGATTTGGTTCGCGAGCACGCGATGCAGCCGGAGCAGATTCGTGAAATAAAGATCGCGGTGCTGGAGGCTGGCTGGAAAATTATCGCGGAACCGCGCGAGCAGAAATACAATCCACAATCGGTGGTGGATGCGCAGTTTTCCATGCCCTTCGGCGCCGCCGTCGCGGCGATCCACGGCGCGGCGGGGCTGGATCAGTTTACGCTCGAGCAGGTTCATTCGCCGCGGGTTCGGGAACTGATGCAGAAGGTCGTTTCAATCAAAGACCCGCGGCTCGAAGAGAACTATCCGCGCGAGTGGCCGGCAAGGGTCGAAATTATGCTTCAGGATGGACAGCGGTATGAGCGATTCATTCGCCATCCCAAGGGCGATCCGGAGAATCCCTTGACCTGGGACGAGATGGAGGCCAAGTTTCGCGCGCTCGCGGGAGCGGTGCTCCCGCCGGAGCGCTGCGAAGAAATCGTCCGGCAGTTTGCGACGATCACGCCGGCCGCTCTGCCGGCACTGTGTTCCGCTTGACGCACGTATTTGCGGCTTCCGGTGGGGCAGGCCCTCGGCCTGCGGCGGCCTCCCAGGCCGCCTGCACCGGGCGTGCCGAGGGCTCGCCGCAGCGCAGGGCGCTGCCCCACATTCCTCTCGAATACGTGGCCGGATTTTTGAAACGGAGTACTAAGCTAGAATGCCACGCGTTCGCGCCGAAATCCTGTCCTAGCGTCCCGCTCGCCGGGCGGGCTCGATATTCGGCAGAAACGCGGTCAGCAATCCGATAGCGGGGAGAATCGCGCAGAGACGGTACACGGTGGAAATTCCCGTAAAGTCCGCCAGCCGGCCCAGCATGGCCGCGCCCACGCCGCCCAAGCCGAATGCGAGTCCGAAGAAAAGTCCGGAAATGGTGCCCACTTTGCCGGGAACCAGCTCCTGCGCGTAGACCACGATCGCCGGAAACGCCGACGCAAGCAGGAGGCCGATGAATACGGTGAAAATCGTGGTCCAAAACAGGCCGACGTAAGGCAAACATAAGGAAAAGGGAAGAACTCCAAGAATCGACCACCAGATCACATGCTTGCGGCCGATGCGATCGCCCACTGGCCCGCCGATAATGGTGCCCGCCGCAAAGGCGCCCAAAAAGATAAACAAATGAATCTGGGCATTCTGCACGGAGACATGGAATTTGTCGATCAAATAAAAGGTGTAGTAGCTGCTCAGGCTCGAAAGGTAGATGAATTTGGAAAATACCAAAACTACAAGAATACCGATAGCGAAGGCCACTCGCCGGGAGGCGAGCGTGGACGGGGTTGCGCCGGAGCCCGCGGATTTCTTCCCCACGGAGCGGCGGGCTTTATACCAGGCGCCCACGCGCGCCAGCACCGCCATGGCGACCAGCGCCGCCACCGAAAATCCCGCGATGCTGCGTTGTCCGGCGGGAACGACGATATAGGCCGCCAACAGAGGCCCCAGTGAAGTCCCGAAGTTACCGCCCACCTGAAAAATCGACTGCGCCAAACCGTGCCGTCCGCCCGAGGCCATCCGCGCCACGCGCGAGGATTCGGGATGAAACACCGATGAGCCGATTCCCACCAGCGCCACCGCTACGAGGATCGAGCCGTAGGTGGGAGCCGTGGACAGCAGCAGCAACCCGATCAGCGTAAATCCCATCCCGACGGAAAGCGAATAAGGAGTAGGATGCGAATCGGTATAGATGCCCACCACCGGCTGCAAGAGCGACGCGGTGAGCTGAAGCGTGAACGTAATCAGCCCAACCTGCGCAAAATCGAGATGATACGAAGATTTCAAGATCGGGTAGACCGCCGGGATCACCGATTGCATCATGTCGTTCAGCAGATGAGAGAAGCTGATAGCGGCAAGAATGCGAAAGGCAGTGCTTTCCGTAAGCCTCGATTCGGCTGCGCTAAGAGTAGCCATCTCCCCGTAGTGTAACGGTTCTCGAACAGCAGCCCCTGCGCCCCCCTGACCACTGCCTCCCGATTCTCACTTCTGACTTCTGTCTTCTGACTCCTGACTTCTGACTCCTGACTCCTGTCTCCTGACTCCTGACTCCTGTCTCCTGACTCCTGCCGGCGGTTTACCCTGAGGAGAATGACTCCGCTGGTTCTCATCCCCGGACTGATGTGCGACGAAACGGTCTGGAAAACGCAAGTCGACGCTCTTTCCGATCTCGCCGAATGCCGCATCGCCGCCCATAATGGGTTGGACTCGCTTCCCGCGATGGCCGCGGCCATTCTCGAAGACGCGCCCCCGAAATTCGCCCTCGCCGGCCACTCCATGGGCGGACGCGTGGCATTTGAGGTTTTCCGGCAAGCGCCAGAGCGCGTGGAGCGGCTGGCCATTCTCGACACGAAATATCAGCCGCTGGCGGCCGGCGAATCAGGCGAGGAAGAAAAAGCCGGGCGCTACCGGCTGCTCGAAAAAGCGCGATCGGAAGGCGTGCGAGCGATGGCCGCGGATTGGGTGCAAGGAATGATCCATCCGGACCGCAGAAACGATTCCGCCCTGGTTTCGGCGATCCTCGACATGTTCGAACGAAAGACCGCCCAAATTTTCGAAGCGCAGATCCGCGCGCTGCTGAATCGGTCCGACGCGGCCCCGCTGTTGAGCCAAATCCGCGTTCCCACGTTGATTCTATGCGGACGCGAGGATTCCTGGTCGCCGCCCCAGCCCCATGAGGAAATGGCCGCACGAATCCCCGCGAGCCGGCTGGTGGTGATCGAGAAATCCGGCCACATGGTCACCATGGAGCAGCCCGACGAAGTCTCTCGCGCAATGCGAGAATGGCTCCAACTTCCGACTTCTGTCTCCTGGATCCTGACTCCTGTCTTCTGACTCCTGTCTTCTTGCTCAGGCTGTCTGCGCGACGAGATGCCGATGCCCTCTCAGCCGGAACGCCAATGCCAGCAGAACGATTCCGAATACAAGGGCATATGCGCCAATCCACAGAACAATCGCCAGAGCGCCGGCGCCAGGCGCGAACAAAATCAGGATCCCGAACGCCAAGGAGAGCAGGCCCATGAGAAGCAGCAGCCATTCATTGCTAATCGCTTTTCGGAGTCGAATGCCTGCGACGATTTCGAAAACTCCCGTAAGGATCGCCCAAAATGCGATCAGATAGAGCAGAGCGATCTCCGTGATGGCGGGCCAGGCGAACGTCATGACGCCTACAGCCAGTCCGATCACGCCTTCCACCAAAAGCGCCCAGTGGTGTGCGGCGGAGCGGAAGAACCCGATTACGTTGAAGGCGCCGTCCGCCAAAGCATAAATGCCGAACCACAGCACCAGAGTTAATAAGGTGATGCCCGGGACCAAAAACGCAAGCAATCCGAACAGGACGGCAGCGAGTCCACGCAAGGCGAGCGCCCACCAGTTTTTTGCCAACGAGTGCAGCATGGAAACCTCCAAAGCTACAGTGCCCGAGAGCGCTGCCGGTGTCAAGGGTCGAGGTGCGAGCCGCCTCAGGAAATGAAGATGCAGCTATTCGTATCTCAGTGCCTGGATCGGATCAACACGACTCGCGCGCAGTGCGGGCAACCAGACTGAAATTAACGCCACGCCGATGAGCACTATGGGGACGACCGAGAACACCATCGGGTCCCATGCCTTCACTCCGTACAACAGGCTGGCGATAAGCCTTGTCAGGCCGAATGCCGCAGCAAGCCCGATCACTACTCCCGCCGCAGTCAACCGCAGCGCTTGGAAAACGACCATGTTCCGAATGCTGCGGGGTTCCGCTCCCAGGGCTAGCCGGACGCCGATTTCTTGGGCCCGCTGCGCCACCAGGTAGGCCATCAGCCCCGCAATCCCGATCGCGGCGAGTAAGAGCGCGCCGCAGCCGAAAATCGTTAGTACCAGCATGTTGAAGCTCTGGGCGGCGGTAGATCGCGATATGGTTTCTTCCATCGTGCGGATGTGCCCGACCGGCAGCCCTCCGCTCGCCGCGCGCAATTCATTGCGGATCTCGGAGCTCAACGACAGGGGCGGCACCTGGGTGCGGACCACCCAGGCCCACGGAGCGATCTGGGATACTAGAGCATTTTCGCCATCCGTGATCTGAGCGGGAAGCACATACATGATTGGCCGCGGTTCCCGATTGAGGGCGCCGTCACGCACATCGCCCACTACGCCAACAATCTGGCGCGGCGGCTCATCGTTGAAGGCCGGTCCGACGCCCCGCCCGATGATGATCCGATCGCTCAGGGGATCGCCCTTTGGCCAGAACTGCTTGGCCAGTGCCTGATTAATGATGACTACGGGTGGACCACCATCGTCCTGTTCCCGAAATGTGCGGCCCTGCAGGACGGGAATTTTGAACGTCTCAAAATAACCGGCCGAAACCATGGTCCATCCCGCGCCTCCCTTGGAGGTCGGACCCTCGGGCCGCCCCGTAATTTGGAAGGGCAAGCCGAACCCGCCCTCCAAAGGCACGCAACAGGTAAATCCTGCCATCTCCACGCCGGGAAGTGCGCGGATACGCCGAACGCCATCACGAACCAGTTGTGCTACGCCCGCCGCCCTTTCAAACTGCGGTCCGGTTAGCGACATGCGCATCGTCAGAACGTTACGCGCATCGAAGCCGGGATTCACCTCGTGGATCGCGAGGAATGTACGGATCAGCAGGGCGGCGCCCACCAACAGCACCAGTGCCAGCGCCATCTCCGTGGTGACCAGCAGAGCGCGGGTTTTGTGGTGGCGCAATCCGGTGCCGCTTCGGTTGCTGCTTTCCTTTATGGTCGTATTTAAGTCAGCGCGCGACGACTGCAGCGCCGGTACGAGACCAAACACGATCCCTGTAACAAGGGACAACCCCAGTGTAAATACCACAATGCGCCAGTCCAGATCGACGCTGGCTCCTTGCGGGATGAGCGGGATATTTCCGGGGCTAACACTCAGAATCGCGCGAATCCCGGCGTATCCGGCGGCCAGCCCAACAACACCGCCGGCCACCGACAGCATCACGCTTTCTGTAAGGAGCTGCCGCACGATTCGCCCCCGGCCGGCCCCCACGGCCGCCCGAATCGCGATTTCGCGCTTTCTTCCCGTCGCCCGAGCCAGCAGCAGATTTGCTACATTCGCGCAGGCGATGAGCAACACGAAGCTCGTTGCGCCAAGCAGAATGAACAGCGAGTTGCGCACGCCACCCACGATTGCGTCCCGCAGGTTCTGCACGCCGAATCCGATCTGCGGGAAGTCAAACGGCACGGGATTCATTCGCTTGTACTCCTGATAGCCCGCTTGTAGCTGAGCGTTGGCGGCGGCCATGGCGATGCCCGGTTTGAGACGGCCGATTACGGTGAAGTAGTGGCCATTATCATCGCGGGTAGGATCGAGTTGAAAGGGAACATAGATATCCGGCGGCTCCTCGATTGCGATATCGAGACGGGGACTCACCACGCCAATGATTTCGTAGAGCTCACCGCTCAATGTGATCCGTTTCCCGAGGACCTTGGGATCGCCGCCGAACTGCCGCTGCCAGAATCCGTAAGCCAGCACCGCGGTCTTCGGCGCTCTCGGCAAGTCTTCCTCGTGCGTATAGCTGCGGCCGCGCACCATGTCTGCCCCGAGCAGGCGAAAGAAATCGGCGCTGGCACGCGTCACCTGAACCTGCTCGGGCGCAGCCTCGCCGGTCAAATTCGCCACGTTGAAAGCGAAAGCCGAAACGTCTTGAAAAGCCTGGGTCTGTTGCCGCCAGAAATTGAATTCATTGGGGGAGGCGCCGCCGCCGCGGCCCTCCTTGAAAACGTTCTGAAACATCACCATCCTGTCCGGATCGGGATAGGATCCTGGTTTCAACAGGACTGTGTCCACAACCACTGCTGTGCAAATTAGCCAAAGCGGCGCATGAGCGGCGTTGAAGCCATTGGGCATAACTCGACGCCGGCGCGATTTCTGCGTCGTGGTTAGTCCCCGAATTTTGGAGCTTCTTTTAAGGTTCGGCTAAGATGCTA
>DATDGT010000009.1:0-8122 GCA_036521975.1 Bryobacteraceae bacterium | reverse complement strand
TCCCACCGGTCTCAAACCGAACCGCCGACTCATCTCATCGCTCGCTCTCAAACCCGGCAAGATATTGCCGCGGTGGAACTACACCATTGCACCCAATCTGTGAGAATCTGTGGAAGTTAATTTTGCGTGGACCCTAAGGTGTCCGTGTAGGGTTGTCGGGGCACGGTCTCAACGCAGTTCTGCTGGTTCTTCTGGTTCCCCGGTGCCAACCCCTCCCGCTGAAGCAGTTGCGCGACACGAAAGTGATAGGCTCGAGGAGATATCGGCCGGGACAGGAGATCCGAGCGTAAGCGCACAGCGAATGCGTTGTGCGCGAGAAGGGTAGCGATACGCCCGGCTGAACTGCGGCCGCGAGGGAGTTGCCGCATGCCCCTGCGCACCCATGAAAGTACTGAAACGGGTGAAATGGTCCGATGTAGCTATTCGGGCCTGTACCTCGAATCGCCCTGGGATCATGACGGCTTCGCTCCAAAGCGCTAACATTACGCGAGTTAAACGCGGTCGAAACGCAAAAATGACGCAACATGACGCAAAAAATAACGCGAGAATAACGCGAAATAACGCAGACGTTTGCGGGTCGAGAGCTGAATCGGGAGCGGCTTACGTGTTGTATTTAAGGGAGTTACGCTCAGATGTCCGATCAAATTTAGAAAAACACTACCCCGTGCTAGTTAACAGCAACTGGCTAGGTGGCGCGGCCAATCCTGGCCGCCCCAAACGGTCCGGTGTAAACTTGGGATGTCGCTCGTGGTATGGGTGAAACTTGCGTATGGAACAGAAACCCCTGCACGTTCTCTTGATTGAGGACAATCCCGCCGATGTCGTGTTGACGCGCATGACTCTGAAAGAATCCGGCCGCATGCATGAGCTGCTGGTGATTGGGGACGGCGAAGCGGCACTGGCCTATCTCCGCGTGGCCAGTCCGGCGCCCGACCTTATCGTGCTCGATCTGAATCTGCCTAAACTGGACGGGTTCGCGGTGCTGGAACAGTTGCGCGGGATGCCGGCCGGGGGCCGCGTTCCGGTGGCGGTTCTTACAAGCTCGCAACTGGCGGAAGATCGCGAACGCGCGCTCAAACTCGGCGCGGGCGCGTTCCTGGAAAAACCAGGATCGCTCTCGGGTTATAGAGACTTGGCGCGGGAGTTCGAAAGCTTGTGCCAACAACTTGCATAAGGAACGCGCACAGCGAATGCGTTGTGCGCGTTAACATTAGAAAGGCTGGGCGGGGTCATCCTATAGAATTCTCATCCGATAAAATTCTTAGATGGGTTCGCTGAAAGCTGTAATTGTCGGCGCCGGTCCGGCCGGACTGACTGCCGCTTACGAGCTTTGTAAAGCCGGTCAGACCGTGGTGGTCCTGGAGGCCGATCCCCAATATGTCGGCGGCATCGCGCGGACAGTGGCCTACAAGGGATTCCGCTTCGATATCGGCGGTCACCGCTTTTTTTCCAAATCGCGTGAGGTCGAGGACCTATGGACGGAGATCGCGGGCGATGACATGCTCCAACGTCCCCGCTCCTCGCGCATCTATTATCGCGGCCAGTTCTTCGCCTATCCGCTGAAGCCGCTGGAGGCGTTCGCCAAGCTCGGACCGGCAGAGACCGCGTTGTGCATGCTCTCGTTCGCACGCGCGCGCCTGTTCCCCATACGCGACGCCCGGAGCGTCGAAGATTGGGTCACGAATCAGTTCGGCCAGCGCTTGTACCGCACATTCTTCAAAACCTACACCGAAAAGGTCTGGGGCATGAGCTGCCGCGAAATCTCGGCGGACTTTGCCGCTCAGCGTATCAAGGGGCTGTCGCTTGCCTCAGCGGTCAAACACGCGTTGTTTCCTCAGCGCAAGCCCAAGGACCGTAAGAAGGTGGTCAAGACGCTGATCGATAGCTTCCGCTATCCGCGCAAAGGGCCCGGAATGATGTGGGAAATCTGCGCGGACAAAGTGCGCCAAATGGGAGGGCAGGTGCTGATGGGGCGCCGCGCCGCCGGCTTCCGATTTCACCCCGAGACCCGTTCCTGGACGGTGAAGGCGCAGAACGCCGATGGCCAGACGGAATTCTATTCCGGCGAAAACCTGATCTCGTCCATGCCGATTCGCGAACTGGCCGCGCAGATCGACCCGTGTTTGCCTCCTGAAGCTATCGCGGCCGCGCAGGCACTGCGGTATCGCGATTTTCTCACCGTCGCCCTCATCGCGAAGGAACGGAACCGGTTCTCCGACAACTGGATTTATATCCACGATCCCGGTGTGAAGGTCGGGCGAGTTCAGAATTTTAAATCGTGGTCCCCGGAAATGATCCCCGATCCGAACTTCTGCTGCTACGGCCTCGAATATTTCTGTTTTGAGGGAGACGGCACATGGTCGATGGCGGATGGGGATCTCATCGAGCTAGCCAAGCGCGAAATGGAACGATTGGGACTGCTCGATGCGGCCGACGTCTGCGACGGTTGCGTCATCCGGCAGCGCAAGGCGTATCCGGTTTACGACGATTCCTACCAGCGCAACGTCGAGATCGTGCGCCAGGCCTTGGAGCGGCATTACGATCGAATCCATCTGGTGGGACGCAACGGCATGCATAAGTACAACAATCAAGACCATGCCATGATGACGGCCATGCTAACGGCCAAAAACATCGGGGCCGATGCCCGCCTGTTCGACGTTTGGGGGGTAAACCAGGACGCGGAATACCATGAATCCGGCGAGGCCGGCGAGAAGTCCGCTAGCGGCCTGCGGGCGGTTCCGAATCGCCTGAGCTATTGAAAGACAAACAGGAGAATATTGGTCGTCAGCGTGCATTTCCTAGCATGAAGGTGCGACGTTAAGTCGTGCCGACAACAACGGCCGCCTGATGAAGGGGGTCCGGTCACGCGCCGTATCAGGGCACGACTTCAGTCGTACCGGCGATAACGGCTGAAATCAAGGGCTTTAGCCCCCGCTGCCTTGTGAGAGATACACGAAGCAATAAGGAACTCCTCACCGGGGCCGATTATAGCCGGCCCATGAAAGGAGCGATCGCGCTATGGGTCTCCGCAATCACGTTGATCGGCGCCGCTGTGCGCATCGCAGGCTTGAATCGGGGGCTGTGGTGGGACGAAATCTACATGCTGGTCGTCTCCATTCGCAGGCCTTTGTCCCAAATCGTCACTATCTTTCCGGGCGATAACCAGCACCCCCTCTATTCAGTTCTGGCGCGGCTGAGCTTCGTCGCTTTCGGCGAGCACGTCTGGACGCTGCGCCTGCCCGCGCTGTTATTCGGTGTGGCGGCGATCCCCGCTCTCTATCTGCTGACCTCCACCGTCGCGCCGCGCACCGAGGCGCTTGCGGCGTCGGCATTTCTGGCGGTCTCCTATCACCATGTTTGGTTTTCGCAGAATGCGCGCGGTTATTCGGGGCTCGCCCTCTTCGCAATTTTCACCACTTATTTTCTGCTGCGCGGTTATCAGACCAACCGCCGGGGTTTTTACATCGCCTACTCGGTCGCGGCCGCATTGGGGGTTTATACGCATCTGACGATGGTATTCCCGGTGGCGGCGCAAGTGGCAGTCATGGGCGCGCTCGCGTTCGCGGATTGGAGAACCGGCGCTGAGATGAAGCGATGGAAATTTCCGCTGCATGCGTTGGGACTGGCGATCATGTTGGTCCTGTTGTTTTATGCGCCGATCCTCGCGCAGATGCGCCATTTCTTCCAGCGTAAATCGGTTCTCCAAAGCGCTTCCACGCCCTCCTGGGCCATGGGCGAACTGCTGCGGGGATTGGCGCTCGGGTTCGGCACGTGGGCGGCTCTGACCGGGGCCGCGATCTTCGCGCTGTACGGCGCCTGGAGCTATTGGCGGCAGAGCAAGGTGGTGTTCTCGCTTCTGGTTCTGCCCGCATTTTTCATGGGCGCGGGAACGCTTTTGGCGGGCCGCACGATGTATCCACGGTTCTACTTCCCGCTGATCGGCTTCGGAGTGATGATTTTGATGCGGGGTTTATTCGCGGTTCCGGCCTTCCTGAACGAACGCGCGCGCGGAAAGCGCACAGCGAATGCGTTGTGCGCGATAACGAATTCGCTAACCGCGGTACTGGTCGCGGGACTACTCGCTGCCTCCAGTGCTACCCTGGTTCGCAACTATCGCTATCCCAAGCAAGATTTTGAAGGAGCTATGCATTTCCTCGAAGCCCAAACCAAGCCTGGCGAAAAGGTGCTCACCGCCGGCGGCGCCATCTATCCCTACCACGATTATTTTCTGAAGCCGTGGCAGAGCGTCCTGACACTCGAGGAGCTTCAAAACGTGTGCTTGCAGGGCAAACCCGTGTGGATGGTTTACTCGTTTCCACGTTACATTCGGGCCGCGGCGCCGGGATTAATGAAAATGATCCAGGAGCGCTTTACCACCGTTAGGGTGTTTCCGGGTACGATAGGAGACGGGGACGTGGTGGTGGCGCGGTATCCGAAGGGTTGACGTTGGGCGCTTAAGTGCTCCTACGTCAACTTTTAGCCCTATGACCCCGGCGGCCACCACCGAGAAGGAAGCCCTCCCACCAGAAATTTCCGCGTCGAAACCCAAAGTTTGGCAACGGCCCTGGTTCCGCATTGCCGGCAGCGCGATCATTCTGATTCTGTTGTTCACTATCCTCCCGGCAAAACAGATTGTGGCGGCCGTGAAACGCATTCCTCCCGTCCTCGGATTGGGACTGCTTTGCGGATATTTGGGTTTACACCTCCTTGGGGTAGTGAAGTGGCGCATTCTGATTAATTCGGCTGGGGCGGACCTCGGGCTGTTCGCTGCAACTCGTTGTTATTACGGTGGCTTGTTCGGCAATGTCTTTCTGCCTTCGCTGGTGGGAGGCGACGTGGTTCGAGCCGGCATGGCCTTCTCTCATTCGCGCTCGAAATCGGCTATTGTTTTGGGCAGTCTAATGGATCGTGTCCAGGACGTGCTGGGGCTGGCGACGATCACCGCAATAGGAGTGTTGTTGCTTCCGGGGACGCTCGATTACCGGACGCACAAGCTGTTCTGGATGTTGACCGGCGTTCTGGTTTTGGGCGGTGCGGCGTGTCTGGGACTGGTCATTGCCGTCCCCGCGCGGAAGCTGCCTTTCAAGGCCCGGCGGTTGATGGCGAAGCTGCGGCGCGGAGTTCGCTCGATGTATCGCCGCCCGGCCAAAATGATTCTGGCGTTCCTTCTCGGCATGGGGTTGCAAGTAAGCCAGGTAGCGATCAATTTCTGGTTGGGAGAAGCAACCGGGCTGCACATCTCTCCAAAGCTTTGGCTATTTGCGTGGCCTTTGGCGAAAATCTCCGCGCTGCTTCCGGTGACTCAAGGAGGCATCGGAGTACGCGACGCCGCTTTGATCAGTTTGCTTGCGCCTTTCGGAATTGCTCCCGCGAGCGCCGCCGCCGTCAGTTTGACGTTTCAGGCGATCGTCCTCACTGGCGGGCTGATCGCTGGATTCATCGCGTTTGTTCTTGGCCGCCATGCCCGGAAATGACATGGCCGGAAATGTCATGCCCGGCAATAGCGACGCGCCTCAAGTAGTGATTCTCGGCGCCGGACCAGCCGGAACCGGCGCGGCATACCAACTGGCGCGCAGCGGAATCGCGCGCGTCACGGTTTTGGAACAGAAGCACACGGTGGGAGGCAACGCGGGGAGCTTCGATCTCGACGGCGTCCGCTGCGATTTCGGCAGCCATCGTCTGCACCCCATCACGCCGGAGCCGATTATGGCGGATCTGCGCCGGTTGCTCGGCGAGGACCTATTGTATCGGCCGCGCCGCGGCAGGATCCGCCTGCAAGGCCGGTGGATCGGGTTTCCTTTAAAGCCGTTGGACCTGGTGGCGCATCTTCCCAAATCCTTCGCGCTAAATGTGCTGGGCGATAGCGCGCGCAAGCTTTGGTCGTCCAATGGCCACGAGCCGCAAACCTTCGCTAGTGTTCTGGAACGCGGCCTGGGCCGCACCATCTGCCGGGAATTCTATTTCCCGTATGCGCGCAAATTGTGGGGAGTGGATCCGCAAGACCTTTCGCCCACGACGGCGCAAAAACGCGTCTCGGGCGGTTCTATCGCCAAAATGGCGCGCAAGGTGTTGGGACAGATTCCCGGTTTCAAACGCCCCGGAGCGGGGCATTTCTATTATCCGCGGCGCGGCTACGGACAGATCTCGGAATGCTTGTACGAGGCCGCGCGGGAGGCGGGCGCGGAATTCAAGTTCGGCGCGAGTTTTTTGCGCTTGGAAAGCGACGGCGATGGCATCCGCAGTGTTCGCTATCGCGTCGACGGAAAGGAGTTCGAAATTCCGGCTCAGAACGTCTGGTCCACGATTCCGGTGACCATTCTCGTGCGCGGCATTTCTCCGCCAGCCCCATCCGATGTTTTGGAGGCGGCATCGAGCCTTTGCTTTCGTGGAATGATCCTGATTTATCTGGTGCTGGATCGCGATCGTTTTAGCGAATACGACGCGTACTACTTCCCCGAAGAATCGATCCCGATTTCGCGTTTATCGGAGCCGAAAAACTTTAGCTCTGCGTCCGAGCCGCGCGGCCGCACCGTTTTATGCGCGGAACTGCCGGCCGATCCGGGATCCGCGGAATGGCAGATGAGCGACGATGAATTGGGCCGCGCGCTGTGCGATTGGATGGAACAGGCCGGCCTTCCCAAGCCGACAAAGGTATCGAAGGTAGTCACGCGCAGACTGGGCCAAGCCTACCCCGTTTACCGTCGCGATTATGACCGGCATTTCTCGAAAGTCGATGAATGGCTAGGGCGGATGAACGGGCTTTTGACATTTGGCCGCCAGGGATTATTCGCTCACGACAACGCGCATCATACGCTGGCGATGGCCTATGCGGCGGCAGAATGCTTATCGCCCGATGGAAACTTCGATCGCGCGCGCTGGTCCGAGCGACGGAAGGAATTCGAAACTCATGTGGTTGAGGACTAGTAGAGCAGGGCGCTAGAAACCCATGCCGCTCCACGTGTGCTGCTATGAAGATCGTCCGGAAGCCATGCCCAGCCTTGTCTTCATGGGCGAATCGCTTTGCCGCGCCGACTCGAATGTCTCGCTGCACATCACCGTCCCCGACGCTCCGGATTTCGTCGTGCGATGGGCCAAGACGCAAAGCCGGGTGTTGCTCTCCACGCGGAAGCCGGACGGCGTGAGCGGTTGGGACGTGAAGCCGTCCTTATTGCTGCGGGAATTGGATGCGGGGGCACCGGAAGTCCTGTGGCTCGATGACGACATAATCGTCACACGGGCCATTTCACCGATCTTGGAAGAGTTCGCACCCGATGCCTTGCTGCTGGCGGAAGAATGGCATGGACGCATGATTGTCCCAGCGGCGCCGGACTGGGGTTTGTCTTACGAGCGTCCGTTGCAGGTTGTAAACAACTGCTTCATCCGCGTGACTCAATCGCACCGCCCGGTAGTAAACCGTTGGATCGAATTGCTGCGCGACCCGCGCTATCGCCAGGCGCAAACCGCTCCGCTGGAGCGGCGCCCAACGCACCTCCAGCACGACGGATGGCCGCTCATAGCTTTGCTCCAGAGCGGCGAATTCAGCGATACTCCCGTGGATTGGATTCGCGCGGGACGCCAGATCGCGCAATGCGCCGGATCGTCGGGGTACCGGCCCGTGAATCGCCTCCTGGACTTATTCAGAGGGCTTCCACCGCTGATTCATGGCTTAGGGAGGAAGCCATGGGGGCCTGTGGCCGCGGCCAGCCCCTCGCAACGTTTTCTCTTGAACCTCGCTACCGACGTTTCCCCTTACGTACTCACCTCAAAAAAGATTGCGGACGATCTCGACGTGCATGCCGATTGGCTGAAGCCGCGAACCGCGGCTGGTTCCTTGCTTCGCCAAGCCACCGGCAGCCATCCGGGGCTCGCGGGATTGCCGCTCGCGATTCTTCATTCCACGCATATGCTGATTGGCAAAGCCGCGCGATCCGGCAAGAAAGATGCGGTAGACATAGCGACTCCGCAACCTTCGACCCCCCGCTAGCTTAGTCCGGCCGCACAAATAACTGTTATCGAATTGTCGTTCCTATTTCATAATCCGCCTTCACTGCCCCGCTGAGTAGCAAAGGCCAAGTTGCCTCGCGGCGCCTTGTGGGCGTGCTTCATTGTCGTTGGACTCGGT
>DATDGT010000008.1:0-3250 GCA_036521975.1 Bryobacteraceae bacterium | reverse complement strand
TCGCCGCGCATTGCCAGACGGAGCCACCCGCACCTGCCTCGATCGACTCTCGAATCGACTCACAAAAATCATCGCCGAAACCAAAAACCTCACCAACGGCTCAGATCGGGCAGATATTGGCCGGTAAAGCGCGTCATCCAGGCACAAACCGCTTCCCATTCGGTTAAACCTAACTGATTCATTCACATGCCACAAAGGGTGGGCGATAAGCTTGGCCGTACGAAATCCTCGCGCATATCGGGAAAAGCGGCATGGGGAGGTGTATCCGCCCACGACGAACGCCTGCGGCGCGATGTCACGATCAAGGTCAGCAACGATCGGTTTTACAGAGCGCTTCACGCGTCGCGCATCGCCTACACCGGGCGGCCGAGGGAGGCTTGACGCAATGGTCCACGCGCCTCCTGGATCAGCTTGGTTCCACGCTTCTTCCGGATACCACGCTGCTGGATCGCCGCAACTCGACCCAATGGCTGCCACTGCAGGGGAGCGAAGACTCCCATCACCATCGTGACGAATTGGGAAGCCACACCCAAACGCTGAACCTGCCCCCGCAGCAATCGTCCGCCATTCCGAGTACAATCGTCTGTCATGAAACTTCGCACCGCGCCCCTGTTCGTCGCCGCCTTCGCCGCGCTCATCACACTTCTCTCACAAGCCCAGCAACCCGCCGCTGCGCCGGGCGCCGCTCCCGGCAAGGACAAAGCGAAAGCCAAGGGCGGCGGTACCCCCAAAGGCATCAACTGGCCCTCGCCCCCGCTTCCCGACTCCCCCTACAAATTCGACACCGGCATCGAACGCAACCTCACCCTCACCATCACCAAAGGCCTCAACCACCCCTTCAGCATGGTGTTCCCCGACGCCAACACCATCCTCATCACCGAACGCGGCGGCAAACTCCGCATCGTCCGCAATGGCGTCCTCAGTCCCACGCCCGTGCCCGGGCTCCCACCCATCCAGGCCGCCGGACTCACCGGGCTCATGGACATGGCGCTCCATCCAAACTTCGCGCAAAACTCGCTCATCTACATCTGCTACAGCAAGCCCGCCGGCGACGACGGCAAAGCCTACGGCCTCACCCTCGCCCGCTTTCGCTGGAACGGCACCGCCATCAGCAACTGGCAAGATCTCTATTCCACAGGCGTCTCCGGCGGCGGCGGCGGCTCACGCATCGTCTTCGGCCGCGACGGCATGGTCTATATGAACGTCAGCGCCGGTGGCGATCCGCCCGCCCCCGCGTCCATGACCGCCCAGGATCCCGCGAGCCTCCGAGGCAAAGTGCTCCGCCTCCGCGACGACGGCACCATTCCGCCCGACAACCCCTTCGTCAATCGGCCCGAAGCGCAACCCGAAGTCTTCACCATCGGCCATCGCAACATCCTCGGTATGGACGTCAATCCCGTCACTGGCGAGATTTGGTCCTGCGAAGATGGGCCCAACGGCGGGGACGAAGTGAACATCCTCGCCGCCGGCAAGAACTACGGCTGGCCCGTCGTCAGCAACGGACGCATCTACTCCGGCCCGCGCGTCTCTCTCGATCCTTATAAAGAAGGTATGGAGCCGGCCGTCATCTACTGGGTACCCGCCATAGCCGTCTCCGGCCTGCACTTCTATACCGGCGACCGCTATCCCAACTGGAAAAACAATTTGTTCATCGGCGGCATGCGCGAAGGCGAAGTCCCGCGTTCCGGTCACCTGGAGCGAATCGATTTCAACGACCAGTGGGAAGAACTCCACCGCGAAGGTATCCTCCGCGACCTCCACAACCGCATCCGCGACATCCGCCAGGGCCCCGACGGCTTGCTCTACCTGCTCACCGACGAAGCCGACGGCGCGCTGCTCCGCATCGACCCCGCGAAGTAGCGCCGCAACCCGCGCGGCTGATCGGGCAGACTGGGCTAAATCATTCGCATGCCCCTATCCCCCGGCGACAAACTCGGCCCCTACGAATCCTCTCGCCCATCGGCGCCGGCGGCATTCAGCCGTTGACCTGAACGACCGGTGTCATTGTTGGCTCGATGACTCGCCAAAAAGGCGGTGTTGCCGACGGCGCAAAGGCAAACAGCGCACACCACCGGCGCGCCATGCCATACCATACCCTGGCTCTCGTTCAGCAACTGTTGGGTAACGGCTTCAAGTCCTGGATTGTCGGCAAACTGGACGCGATCCAGACGAATCCGGTCATTTCCGGTTTGCGCGTATTCCGGCCAGAATCGAACGGAGCGCGAACCCCGCGGCTTGCCGATTGCCTTAGATGGCGCGATTGCCGGTTTCATTTCGCGACAGACTTTTGCGATTCGAGTCGCGATCATCCGCAGGCCCGGAGCAGGCGGGGGAGGGAGGCGCCCCCGGCAACCGGAAACGAGGCATTGCGATTTGATTTGCATCAGACTTTTGCAACGCCCGATGGCCTGATTCTATTGGATTCCGGCTTCGTTGCGAAACTTACCGGTTTTGGGACGGCACGGGAGATCATGAATTACCCTCCCTGGGTTATAGTTGTCCATGCCCAACAATACATGTGAACACTGCGGCGGTTCACAACTCATCAGCGGTCTCACTGTTTCTGCTTCTGGTGGTGGTGGTGACGTACATCCCGGCCTCCTCTGCAAAGAGAAAAAGAAGCGCTTTTTCGGATGGTCGCCCGAAAGGGAGAGAAGGGAGAGCCTTTTTGCCGACCTGTGCACCTCTTGCGGCACTGTAAAACGTTTATACGTGAAAGACCCGAAACGTGATTGGGTCGTATAACTTTCACGGTTTCAACCGGGACTGTCCCCGGCCCCGGTGGGCGCAAAGGACCCTTTCTGAAACGGCGGAAAGCGTGAGAATAGGCCCATGTGGGAAAACGACAACGAAGAAACGGAAGCGGCGGTTGATGCTTCTGGAAACAGCAATGCTACCCGCAACGGCAGAGCGGGAACGCTGCCCCACATGCGGCGGCTGGTTAGACGGTCACGGCGGGAAGTGGTGCGCGTGTCCGACATGCAAAAAACCGTTTGAACCGGCTCATCATTGCAAGGCCGGTGATTATCTGTCGATTGAAGCCGACGCGACAAACGGAAAAATTCCGTTTTGATCGCGTTGCAAAACTTACCGTTTCTGAAACGCTGGCGACCTTAGTCCGGCCGCACAAATAACTGTTATCGAATTGTCGTTCCTATTTCATAATCCGCCTTCACTGCCCCGCTGAGTAGCAAAGGCCAAGTTGCCTCGCGGCGCCTTGTGGGCGTGCTTCATTGTCGTTGGACTCGGT
>DATDGT010000007.1:0-7708 GCA_036521975.1 Bryobacteraceae bacterium | reverse complement strand
CCCGTTCGCGTTACTCCCGCGCCAGACAATCGCGCCCCCTGTCGGCCCAAACCCTCCAAGACTAGCAAATCTTCCAAGACTACCAAGCCCGCAAACTCCTGATTCCACACGACCGCGTTTGTATTTTCGTGAGAAGCCAAGATTTGCTCCAAAGTCGGGTTCTGGCCAGCCTTGTCCAGCATTTCCATGCGCTTACGATTCACAGGCTCGATGCGGCGGGCGATTACGGCATCGATCAGGCTGTCCTTGGATTGGAAATGATAGTTGACGGCGGCCAAATTCACCTGGGCTTCGGCGGTAATGTCGCGGAGGGAGGTAGAATCGAAACCGTTGGCGCCAAAAAGCCTCTCGGCGACGTCGAGAATTCTCGTTTTCGTATCCTGCCTGTCATTCATACGTTCGCTTCAATCATACGATTGACTATGCTGCCTGTCAAGCAAAACCTGTTGACGTAAGGCTCGAAGGCCGATCGTGTACGAATTCTCAGGCAGAGATATCGACGGTGATTCGGGAAATCCGGGAAGAGCGTGAGGGTCGAATTATACGTGGGACGTTGGGCGGGCTGGCCTGGGATACCATCCACCATACCCTCCGCCGCGGATTTGCGGGAGCGCGGGTCTATGACGCGGTCATCGCTCTCGCAGCCTATGAAGCCGGCGCGCGCCTTTTGCTGACGTGGAATGTCCGGCACTTCATCTCAGTCGCGCTGGTGGGGCTGGAGATCCGCCAGCCCCAAGGTCCTTCTGACTCCTGACTCCTGACTTCTGATTCCTTGGGCTATTCCACCATCGCCTGCATCACGGCGTTCTCGAAATCGCGCATGATTTCCTGGCTGGAGGTCTGGACCATCAGGATTCCCACCACCTTCTCCTTGGGATCGATCCAGAAGTGCGTGCCGAAGGCGCCATCCCAGCCGAAGCTGCCGTCCGAGACCCGGTAACTGGCGGCGACCGCGTTGTTCACCACTTGCACACTCAATCCAAAACTTCGCCCGGGAGCTCGGCCGGGCAGAGTATCCGGTGCATGCACCGAAGCCATCAACTCCACCGTCTTCGGACCCAGCAATCGCTTGCCGTTCAATTGACCGCCGTTGAGCAGCATCTGGCCGAACTGCGCGTAATCTTCGGCGGTGCTCGAAAGACCGCCGGCGCCCGAAAAATAAACCTGGCTCGGCGCGCCGCCCTCCTGCTTGGTCAAGCCATTAGCCGTCTTCTGGTAGCGCGTGGCCACGCGCGCCAATTGGTTGTCCGTCGCATAGAACGTCGTATCCTTCATTTCGAGAGGGCCGAAGATGCGCTCGCGTAAGAAGCGATCGAAAGGCTCGCCGGAGACGATCTCGACGATTCGACCCAGCGTGTCGAATCCCGCGCTGGGGCTATAGCTCCAGCGCGACCCGGGTTGGAATTCCAGCGGCGTGGCGCCGAGCCGGGGAATGTAATCGGCCAAGGCATCGGTGGGTTTACGGCCCAGCTTATTGGCTTCCGCGGTGCTGATGGGGCCGCTGACCAGACCGGACACGTGCGACAGCAAATCGCGGATGGTGATTTCACGATCCGACGGGACTGTGTAGAACTGAGGCTCGGCGGCTCCTCGTCCTCCGGCGGCTCCTCGTCCGCCCGCAGCGCCTTCCCGCACCACCGCGACCTTCATTCCCTTGAACTCCGGAATGAATTTCGATACCGGATCGGTGAGCCGGATCTTGCCCTCCTCCATCAGCATCAGGATGGCGGTCCCGGTGATGGGCTTGGACATGGACGCGATGCGAAACAGGGCGTCCTTTTGCATCGCCTTCTTCGCGTCGATATCCATCAGCCCGTGCGCTTCAAAATGGGCGATACGGCCGCGCCGCGCTACCAGCGTGACGGCGCCGGAAATGTCACCCGCGGCGATGTGCCGCTGGATGGTTTCATGGATTCTTTGCAGGCGTTCGTTGGAGAATCCGACGTCCTCGGGCTTCGCCGCCTGTACCGATGCCGCCGGTGCGGGCCAGGCAGCCAGCGCGATGGCAAACGCCATCGTGGACCAAC
Source organism: Bryobacteraceae bacterium (assembly GCA_036521975.1). Taxonomy (GTDB): domain Bacteria; phylum Acidobacteriota; class Terriglobia; order Bryobacterales; family Bryobacteraceae; genus Palsa-187. Next base: position 5,681 of record DATDGT010000007.1, on the reverse strand, counting down.
GCAGAGTGTTCTTCATAGGGATGCGCCTCCTTTTGGCAGATCGCTTTTTGCCAACAACGGCGGCCATTATATCGCAACGTCACGGGTCTCGGGAGGCTGCCTCTTTGGACGAGTTCGCGCAACGGACTCGCCGGGCGCGACCACTTCGCCCAAGTTTCTCATCCATTTGACGCCGCGCCCGGCGGCCTGTGCGCTATCCACCGAGATCCGGCAGGGACGCGCCGTCGCCGAGCACCGTGCTCCACTGGCGCACCCGCCAGGATTTTACAAGGCCGTTACGGACGTAGGGATCAGCTTGCGCGAAAGCCTTCGCTGCCTCCCCGCTCCGGAACACCAAAACTGCGCCATCCACCGGGTCCGCCAGAGCCCCCGCCAGGACCAGGTCCCTCCTTTGGTGCGCCTGACGGGCCAAATCCAGGTGCTCGGCGCGAAATTTTGCCCTGCTCTCGACATAACCGCCCTCGACGTCGTAAAATAGGATGTAGTGCATGACTCGAGCATAGCCGGTAGCTTTTTTTAACGCGCACAACGCATTCGCTGTGCGCTTATCGATTGAAACTGGCTGGAGCCGGGTCACATCTGAGGATTTAGGGCTTGGCTGCGGGCGCACGAGCCTGCTGCAGCGCTTCTGTTGCCTATGGAATGGCATATCATCAACCACCGCGACTACATCGAGGGCCCGTTCGACACTTTGGAGGCCGCTCTCGAGCAGGCCTATTTGTTGGGTAACGATTCGCGCATCGATAAGCGCGTTCGCCGTAGGGCGGAGAATTTTTACGTCTACCGCCCGCCCTACGATCGCCGCGAGCGCTGGCAGGCCGAATATTGGATTTGCACCAAGGAAGCGGCCGTCGCCGAAGGCGTGTCGAAATCGATTTTCACTCAGCCTTTGCAAGAGAGCTGGCACTAGAAGCCGTCAGCTTTCAGCTATCAGCTTAGTTATCAGTTTTCAGCGAGCGGCGCTCGCCTGGGCATGAGGTGCCAAGCGCGACAAGCTTGATCGCGGTATAGTCGAGCAGAGGAGAGAAGCACTATGCCGCAGTCGAAGCTTGCATTTGCGATTGCCTTCGCCATTACAACGGGCGCGATCTGGGCGCAGACTGATGTCCACGCCACCAACAATCTTCCCGATCCCTATCGAAACGTGGAAAACTGGGCACAGCTCCCTTCGGGCATGGAATGGGGACAGGTGATTTCAGCGTATCCCGATGCGCACGGCAACATTTGGGTCTTCCATCGAAAGGACCCGCCGATTCTCGAATTCGACCGCGCCGGCAAATTCATCAAAAGCTTTGGCGCGGGAATGTTCAAGCAGCCTCACGGACTAACCGTGGATCGCGACGGAAATGTCTGGGTCACGGACCAAACGGGCCAGCAGGCCATCAAATTCAGCCCCGAAGGAAAAGTTCTGATGACGCTAGGGAAGGCTGGAGTGGCGGGATCGGGACCGGATACCTTCAACGGCCCCTGCGATGTGGCCGTGGCGCCGAACGGCGACATCTTCGTGGCCGACGGGCACGGAGGAGACACGAATGCTCGAGTGGTGAAGTTTTCCAAGGACGGGAAGTTCATCAAGGCCTGGGGCAAGAAGGGCTCGGGGCCCGGCGAATTCGACACGCTGCACCGGCTGGCGATGGATTCCAAGGGCCGCTTGTTCGTGGCCGACCGCGGCAATAACCGGATCCAGATCTTCGATCAGGACGGCAACTTCATCGCGCAATGGCGGCAGTTCGGACGTCCCAGCGGAATCTTTATTTCCAAGGACGACACACTCTACTCGGTCGACTCGCAATCCGATCAAATGACCAATCCGGGTGTCAAGCGCGGCATCCGCATCGGTAGCGCCAAAGACGGCTCGGTGAAAGCGTTCATTCCCGACGATTCACCCAACCCGCAAATCGCGCTGGCGGAAGGTGTCAGCGCCGACTCAAGCGGCGCTATCTACGCTGCAGGCGTGAGTTCGATGGGGCTGCACAAGTTCGTAAAGAAGTAGTAACAGAAAATTTGAGCAGGGGCACGAGAAAATCATTTGACTGAAGTCAGCCTTGCGGGGCGTGCAGATCTCCTCGCAAGAGATCCCCCCGTGTCACCCTGCTCAGAGGCCGCCGGGTCGGAGGGGCCGACGGCCTACCTGTTATGCCGCTACGCCTAGATGTCTCGCGCAAAACGTATTCGCTGTGCGCGATCCGGCCGCGGCAAAAATCGTTACTGCCCGATTCCGACTCCGACTCCGCCCGCCTGAGCGGTGGACCCGGAACCCGCTTCCGGAATAAATAGCCGCACTTCCACGCGCCGGTTCTGCTTGCGTCCGTCGCGAGTCTTGTCGTCGGCTACCGGCAAAGCATAGCCGGAACCGAGCGTCGAGATGGAGCGCAGCGGGATTTTGTGCTCGTTGGCCAAGTACCGCGCCACCGCGTCCGCCCGAGCCGCGCTCAGCGCGTCGTTGAAGCTGGCCGGTCCGGTTTTGTCCGTGAATCCCTGCACTTCGACCTGGTAACGCTGATACGGCGCCACCTTCATGGCGAAGTCGTCAAGCTGCGCCATGGCATCCTTGGAGAGCTTCGATTGGCCGACGGGAAACAGCACGGCAGTGGACGTCGAAAGATCCCACTTATTCATGGCCACCATGGTGCGCTCTTCGCGCGCGACGCCTTGGTTGGCCTCATCCGCGGCGCGTTGCGCGTTGCCTGCGGCTTGGTTTGCCGCCTGCGCGGCTTGATTCGCCTGCTGCGCCGCCTGCCCCGCCGCGCCGGCCTTAGTGTCGACGTCCGTCACGCGCTCCTTGGTGCGCGATAGATCCGTTCCGATCTCGTCAATTTCTTTCTTCTGATCCGCGATCGCCTGACCGTGATCGGCGATCTGCTTGTCCTGCTCGGCGTTCTTCGAGTCGTTCTTGGTCTCGTCCGCGCTGACTCGAGCCTCTACTGGCGATATCGTCTTAGCCACATACTTTTTCGTGGCGCATCCGGTTCCCACCAAAACCAGCCCCAGAGCGCCGGCCATCATCAAACTGTTCCTCATATCCTTTTTACTCCTTTTTCTAAAACGTAAATATTCCTAGCCGTTTGGGACCCCTGAGCTTACTTCTGAGATGACCAAAGGGCTCCGAAGAGTGAACGCGGCGATCGATCCGGCCGGCCATGAGACTTCCCGCTCGGCGGAATCGGGGCCTGCATCGTATTTCCCAACCCGCGTGACCGCGCTTACCGATACACCGAACTCCTTGCCGCCGCGCCGGCAGGAATCCAATGTAATGGAAAGGACAGCGCGGCCGCCGTCCCGATTTGGCTCCCAAGGGTGAGCCATCAACACGTGGCCAATGACAACTGTACCTTTGGACAGGATCTCCGTTCCATATAGGTTCAGCGGCGAATCCATGGTTCCGGTGAACCGGTCTCCCGGCCGGCTGCGCCTCGAATCCAGGTCCTGGTCCAGCCGGACCCGAAAAACCGAGCCCGCGGGAGCAACCACGGGAACCCGTTGGGAACTCGCGTTTGAGCTGCCATCAGCCGACACGGAAACGTTGGCGCACGCACTCAAGCTGGCCAGCGCCAACGCACCTAGTAGGATCTTCCCGGGTAAACCCGGTAAGTCTTTCCGGCTTTGTTGCGCAACCTCTTGATTTTTTGCGCCGGCCAAGTTCACGACGCAAGAATAAGCAGTTTGAACGCCACTTTTCGGGTAGGACTGCCGCGCAGCGTATCCGGTTGAAGGTTTCAAGCAACCGCTCCCTGGCGGTCGCGGCTCTGAACTGCTGGCGAGCCGCGCGCTTCAAGCGGGAGACACTCGGCGAAGCCTTTAAACAGAGCCGGGGTGCCCTCTGGGCCCGTCAGGGACCGGTCCCGGTCGGTGCGCGAGACTGTTCAGTTAATTCGGGACAGTAAGTTAGTTGGACGTTTCCCGCTTTACCGGCTTCCCATAAACTTCGATCCACGCCACGTCGGAATAGCCGCCCGAGCCGTGCCCGCTTCCCGGCGTCAGGTCCCCGAAACCGATCTCGTCCACTTTGCTAAGGTCCACTTTCGCGAGCAAATCGCCTTTCGTTTGCACCTTGGGCATGTCCAGTTTCAGCCAGCGCACCTCGGACAAATAGAATTCGCTTTCATGGTAGTCGAAGGTGTTCGCATCAAAGTGGTCTCCAATGAGCCAGGTCCCGTCGGCAAGTTTCAAGACGGGGCGAACCTCGTGAAAGCCCGAAGTCTTCGTGTACCAACGGATTTTTGCCTTGCCGGTGAGGTCGACGTAGCTCTCCTTATGGCTCAAGGTCAGCACGCAGGAGGATTCGCACAGTCCGTTCCAGATGTGAGGCACGTTGCCCTCATTGGTGACGTGGAAATCTTCCGGGCCCATGCCGTACATGTGCAACTTCAGATCGGGGTTCACGACAGAATCCTGGGTCATCGGGACGTTTCCGGAAAAGTCCTTCCACGTCTCTTTGAAGAACAGCGGCGCCGGTTGAGGCGCTTGTCCTCTTCCGGCGCGCCCGCCGCGCCCGCCAGGTTCCTGGGCCAACGCGCTCGCCGCCGATATCAGCATCACAGAGAACATCAACGTCTGTAGTCTCATAGCTCCTCGCTAGTTTCAAATCGCGCACAACGCCTCCGGCTGTGCGCTAGAGAAGACACAATACATATACTACTCCGGAACGGCGCTAGAACCTAGTTGCAAAAGTTCGCGGATGATTGACAGCGAGGCTAAAGCCTCGCGCGGGCTAAAGCCCGCCCTCCAATTTACTACTAGCGGTCGGGTGCGACGTGGATAAAACTCGCGAGTTGCTGATTCAAACGCAGCGGCTCCACTCGTCCTTCCAGCCGGATGCCGAGCGATTCTGCGGCATTCTTCTTTTCCACAATGAGTGCAGCGCCGGGCACGAGTCCCAGCCGCTCCAGCTCGCGCAACGCGGACGAACTGCGATCGGACACGCTGCTGATCACGGCGGGCGTTCCCAAGGGCCATCGCATGAGAGGAACTTCGTCGCGGAAAACCCCGGTCCCATCCTTCTGAGGGATGGCGTGGCCATGCGGATCGATTTCAGGATCGCCCAGAATGGCCGCTACGCGGTCTTCGAATCGCTCTGAAATGAAATGCTCCAGCCGCTCGGCTTCCTCGTGGACTTCGTCCCAAGAGTACTTCAGAACATCGTGCAGAAACAGCTCCAGCAGCCGATGATGGCGGACCAGTTCCCAAGCGCGTCTCTTGCCCGCGGCCGACAGTCGAACGCCGTGATGCTTCTCGTACAAAACCAGAGGTGGCCGCTGCAAGGCAAGTTTTTGGAGCATCCCTGTGACGGAAGGCGTGCGCACGCCCAGCCGCTCGGCGAGCGCGTTGGTGCTGACGCGCGAATCCTCCGCTCCGCCCAACTCCAGGATCGCTTTCAGATAATCGTCGACGGATTCGGAGGTTGCCAGAGGGACCGGTTTGGATGCCACTAACCGATCATAACCCCGGTTGGCGGCTTACGGGTCAGACGGCCACGCGGGAGAGCGGCGGCCGCTGATTCGAGGAAAGGCTCGCGACGGGCGCTCGCAAACAGCCCCTCTGAGCTAAGTCCGGCCGCACAAATAACTGTTATCGAATTGTCGTTCCTATTTCATAATCCGCCTTCACTGCCCCGCTGAGTAGCAAAGGCCAAGTTGCCTCGCGGCGCCTTGTGGGCGTGCTTCATTGTCGTTGGACTCGGT
>DATDGT010000006.1:0-8903 GCA_036521975.1 Bryobacteraceae bacterium | reverse complement strand
CCACCGAGTCCAACGACAATGAAGCACGCCCACAAGGCGCCGCGAGGCAACTTGGCCTTTGCTACTCAGCGGGGCAGTGAAGGCGGATTATGAAATAGGAACGACAATTCGATAACAGTTATTTGTGCGGCCGGACTTAGTACTGCGGCTTCCGGTGGGGCAGGCCCTCGGCTTGCGGCGGCCTCCCAGGCCGCCTGCACCGGGCGGGCCGAGGGCCCGCCGCAGCGCAGGGCGCTGCCCCACATTCCTCTCGAATACGTGGCCGGATTTTTGAAACGGAGTAGTTAGCGTACGCAGCCGTTCGAGATCCGCAAGCGGCGGCATCGGCTGATCCGGCCCCGCGGCAACAGGCTTATTTCGCGTGGTCGCTGCAGGTGCGGGCTCTCTTCAGAAGAAAGCTGCGCTCGCATTCGTTTCGTGTCATCGACGCCGCTTTCTCGAACTCCGTACGAGCCTCTTCCAGGCGACCCAACTTTTCAAGAAGGTCGCCGCGAACGCTCGGCAACAAATGGTAACTTTCAAGTGCCGGATTGTCGCTCAGACGCTCCACAAGTTCCAGACCGGCCGCCGGCCCGCTCGCCATGCCGACGGCGACTGCGCGGTTTAACTCGATAATCGGAGACGGAGCAACTTCCGCTAGTTCAGCGTACAGAGCCGCGATGCGCATCCAATCGGTTTCGTCGGCTGTGACGGCTCGCGCATGACACGCCGCGATCGCAGCCTGCAATGCGTAAACGCCCCGTTTTCCACCAAGCTGCTCTACCCGCTCGAGCGCTCGCATCCCCCGGTGGATCAACAATCGATCCCATCGCGTCCGGTCCTGATTCAAGAGCAGAATCGGCTCGCCCGATTCGTCCACACGTGCCTTCTCTCGCGACGCTTGAATCTCCATCAAAGCCACGAGCGCGTGTGCTTCCGGCTCGTTCCGAACCGGCTCGGCCAGAATTCGTCCCAGTCGCAGTGCCTCCTGGCACAGCGCCGGCCTCATCCAATCGTCGCCGGAAGTTGCCGAATAGCCTTCATTGAAGATCAGATAGATGACTTGCAGCACCGAGGATAATCGCGCCGTGAACTCGTCTCCTTTCGGAACTTCGAAGGGAACTTGTGCTTCGGCGAGCGCTCGTTTCGCGCGCACGATCCGCTGCGCGATGGCGCTTTCCGCGACCACGTAGGCGCGCGCAATCTCGCCGGTCGTGAGACCGCCCAACATTCTTAGCGTCAGAGCGACTCTTGCGTCTTTCGAAAGAACAGGGTGGCAGGCGATGAAAATCAGGCGCAGAAGATCGTCGCCGATTGTGTCGTCCATGGCTGCCGCAAGGTCAGGGACTTTGCTTTCCCGCTCCGCGAGCTCGCGGGCCAGAATCTCGTGCTTACGATCGATCCGCGCGTTGCGGCGGAAATAATCGATGGCACGGCGCTTCGCCGTGGTGGTGAGCCAGGCGCCGGGATTTTGCGGAATGCCCGATTCCGGCCACTGTTCTAGAGCGGCGACGAGAGCGTCCTGCGCGAGCTCTTCGGCGACGCCCACGTCGTGTACGGTCCGCGCCAGGGCTGCAATTACGCGGGCGGACTCGATCTTCCATACCGCCTCAATCGCGCGATGTGTTTCGATAGCGGCCACCGCTACCGATCAGATCACGTTCCAGTCGTCTGCGGCAACTTCACAAGGTCGCTGTGGCGGGAGCCTCGTAAAGCTGCCGCAGCTCGCATTCCCCCTGTTCGGCATGGCTGAGGAAATATTTCGCCAGCTCGATCGCCTCCTGCTTCGAACTCGCATTCAGAATGGCAAATCCGCCCACCACCTCTTTCGATTCGGCGAAGGGGCCGTCGGTGACGGTCATCTGGCCGTCGCTCCGCCGCACCCTCGCCCCCAACGCCGATGAAAGGCAGCCCTCTGTCGAAACCAGCCAACCTTTGGTCATCCCCTCCTGGATCAACCTACCCATCGCGGCCATTTCCTCGGCCGACGGGGGAGTGTCTCGCCCGATTGTTTTGTAGATACTGAGAAATCGCATTCTGTCTCCTTCGTTTACTCGCAGGGTCAAAAGTCCGCTCTATCCTTACGTCGAACTGGGCGGTGCGAACTCGACAACGCGCGCAACTATTTTTTTCGATCAATCTCCTCGCGCAGCCGCTGATCTCGCTCCCGGAGTTCGGGTGTGAAGTTCTCCCCGAGGTCTGCCACTTCGTAGACCGGTCGAATTTCAACTTCAGTTCCGCCATCGAAAGGCGCCCGCTTGAGCCACTCGACCGCCTCTTCTAGCGACCGCACTTGCCAAAGCCAATAACCTGCGATCAGTTCCTTGGTTTCCGCGAAAGGGCCGTCGATGACCGTTCGGTTGTCCCCCGAGAACTTCACGCGCTTCCCTTTCGAAGTGGGTTGCAAGCCATCGGCGGCGAGCATAACGCCCGCCTTGACCAGTTGTTCGTTGTATTTCCCCATCTTGGCAAAGAGTTCCGTGTCCGGAAGGATTCCGGCTTCCGATTCCTTACTTGCCTTCACGATGACCATAACTCGCATTGTGGTAGCTCCAATTGTTAGTTTGAGGCGGTCTTGATGCCCGTCTCTACTGAGGCGTCGAACGAGAGATGCCCAGATCGACAAGCAAGCTCCTGCCATCTGCAAGCCAAGGCCGTCGCCTATTGAGAGGCCCGCCCTAATCTGCCTTGCAGATAGCTGGAGTTTCTAGATTTGGAGGGGGTAATCGTGGTTTCCGTGGGGCAGGCCCTCGGCCTCCGGCGGCCTCCCAGGCCGCCTATAATCTGCTTTGCAGATAGAGCCGCGTCATGTCACGAAACTCAGCCGGGACTCGAGACGCGGCGTCGAAAGACGCCTGGTGCGTTGCCACCGCCTTCACGTTGAGCAGAATAACGTGCGCGATATCTCCGGCGGAGTTTTTCGGCAATTTTGGGGTATGAATCGTGAGCGTTTTGGCGATGCGGTGCAGCAGCACGCCCCGGAATTCCTCCCGTTTGGCCGCCCAATCCTGGCCGGCATCGAGAAGCTTCATAAAAGCGGGCCTCGTGAATAGTCCGAAGATCAGGGCCATCAGATCGTCAGCCAGAGCCCGGACAGACAGAGCGTGAACGCCCGCATCGAATTTGTCGAACACGGCGTGGATGTTATCGCGGGCGCTGACGAGTATCGTATCCGCAAGGCTCTCCTTGTTCGGAAAGAAGCGGTAAAGGGAGCCGATCTTTGTGCCCGAGCGGGCGGCGATTTCGGCCATGGTCGCGCCTGCGTATCCTTTCTCATCGATGACGGCTGCCGCGGCCTCCAAAACGGCAGCCACCCGCAATCTGCCATTGGCGCGTTGCGGCGCCTGAACCCCCCTCGTTTTTTTTGGGCTTGACTTATGCGAGGGTATACTCAAATAATATCCTTATGCGAGCCTACACTCAAATATCGGATGTTTAGGACGCCCTGTCAACCCTTACATGTCAACCCTTAAAGGAGCAAACCAATGCACAACAAACCCGTCGCCCTAGTCACCGGGGCTAATCAAGGAATCGGTCTTCAGATCGCAAAGGATCTCGTGGCGCACGGCTTCACCGTGCTGGTGGGATCGCGCAATTTCGAGCGGGGCGAGACCGCAGCCAGGGAGATTGGGCCGGACGCCCATGCGCTCCAGCTCGACGTGACGGATAAGGCTTCAATCACGGCTGCGGCGGAGCTTGTCCGCGAGGAGTTTGGACGGCTCGACATGCTCGTCAACAACGCGGCAATCTCGAATACGAGCAAGAAGCCCGGCATGTCCATACAGGAGTACGTCAAGCTGTGCCGCCCGAGCAACGTGTCCCTGGATGAAGTGCGCGCGGTGTGGGAGACCAACGTGTTCGGCGCGCTCGCCGTCTACCAGGCAATGCTGCCGCTCCTGCGCGAGGCGCCGGCGGCCCGCATCGTCAACGTGTCAAGCGGCGTCGGCTCGCTGACGAGGAACTCGGACCCGGCTTACCCCTACCGCTCGATCTTCGGCCCCACTTACGCCGCTTCCAAGACCGCGCTCAACGCGATGACCGTTGCCATGGCCATCGAGCTGGAGTCCGCGGGGATTAAGGTCAACGCCGTCTCTCCGGGCTTTACCAAGACGAACCTCAACGACTACGCAGGCACGGAGACTGTCGAGGAAGGTGCCGCCGAGGCGGTGCGCGTTGCGCTGCTCGGATCGGAGGGCCCGACCGGCACGTTCACGCACGCAAAACTCGGGGTGCTCCCGTGGTGACCGGTAAAGCCGAAAACATGGGACGGCGCGTCCGTGCTTCGGCCGGGCCCTGGGCATCGCAAAATTCCTGTAACCGGAGAATGCCTCCGATAATCTAGAAAGCAGACGGAGGCTAGCTCCGTTTGTAGCGAGTTCGTGACGGCTCGTAAAGATCATTGACGGATCAAACGGGCCGGAAGGAGAAAACAATATGCGTATTTTTGTTACCGGCGCAACCGGCTTTATCGGCGTTCCCGTCGTGAAAGAGCTGATCGCTGCAGGGCATAAAGTCCTGGTCATGGCGCGCTCTGATGAAGGAGCAAAATCGCTGAAGGCGATGGGCGCCGACGTTCATCGCGGGTCACTTGAAGACCTTGAGAGCCTGAAAGATGGCGCCGCCGCTGCGGACGCCGTCATTCACCTGGCTTTCATTCACGACTTCTCGAAGTTCCAGGAGAACTGTGAAAGAGACAAGAGTGCCATAGAAACCTTGGGTTCCGTTCTTGCCGGTTCCAAGAGGCCCCTCATCGTTACGGCTGGAACAGGGGGATTGGCACCGGGGCAGGTTGCGACTGAAGATATGAATGTGCCGCCGAATTTTCCTTACCTCCGTGTTTCGGAGCAGACGGCCATCGCTTTGAAAAACGTTAACGCTTCGATCATGCGCCTTCCACAGGTTCACAATACGGTGAAACAAGGACTTGTCAGTTATCTCATTGCTGTCGCGCGCGACAAGGGCTTGTCGGCATTTGTGGGAGAAGGACGCAATCGCTGGCCCGCGGGGCATGTTTTGGATGTCGCTCGTCTTTACAGGTTGGCGCTTGAGAAAGGTGAGCCGGGTGCGAAGTACCATGCGGTGGGCGAAGAAGGCGTGTCCATGCAGGATATTGGCGAGGTCATCGGGCGAAAGTTGGAAGTGCCGGTGAAATCCCTATCGCCGGAAGAAGCGCAGGCCCATTTTGGCTGGCTGGCGATGTTCGCGGGGCTTGATATGCCGGCTTCCAGCGCCGAAACCCGGAAACGGCTTGGATGGAACCCGACCGGGCCGGGATTGATCGCCGATCTGGAACAGATGCGCTATCACGAAACCGGGACCGACGCTGTCGCGCGCCGTGCCTAAGCTTTATACACTGATGGTTCCCGCAGCCACCGCTTCGGCGTATTAAGATCAACCCCAGGGAGGCTACCGATGATAAGTTGGCGGTTCGCATGGGTGGGGCTGCTGGCGCCCCTTGCCTTGGCTCAGCAAAACGTACCCGAAATCCCGTTTGAGTCCGTTCCTGAATTCCTGAAGCTTCCCGAGGGGATGAACTTCGGCGAGGTTCCGGGGGTAGCTGTCAATTCGAAAGGCCACGTGTTCGTGTTCACTCGATCCAACACCGCCACTGGTCCGGCTTATGCTCCGGCCGCCGGGCAGTTGCTCGAGTTCGGTCCCGATGGCGAATTCTTGCGCGAAATCGGCAAGGGTCTGTATGCGTGGTCCGAGGCCCACACTGTCCGCATCGATAAAGACGACAATATCTGGGCCATCGACAAGGGCTCCGACATGGTGATCAAATTCAACCAGGCGGGCCGAGTCCAGTGGGTGTTCGGGCGCCGGTCGGAATCGGCGGACGGAGCCAAGCCTTGGGAGCATGTGGACCCGCCTCTTCCCGCCGTCGATGGATTATTCCGCCAGCCCACTGATGTTACTTGGGATTCGGATGGCAACATCTACATCACGGATGGCTATGTCAATTCCCGCGTCGCTAAATACGACAAGAACGGCAATTGGGTGAAGTCCTGGGGCGAGAAAGGCACGAAGCCCGGACAGTTTCAGATCCCGCACGCCATCGTAGCGGACCGGAACAACAACCTGTATGTGGGCGATCGAACGAACCGCCGCATTCAGGTGTTCGATACCGACGGCAACTTGCTTCGTATGTTCACGATCGATGTGCCGCCCGATACCCGGACCCGCGCGGTCAACGGCAACAATCCCACGGGCGCGCGCCTGGCCGCGGTGATTGGCGCGCCCAATTCGATCTGCATTACGCCAGGCCCCAACCAGGTGCTCTTCGTTGGCGAAAGCACTTATCCCGGCCGTTTGTTTAAAGTCTCGCTGGATGGCAAGGTGCTGGGGGTTATCGGACACTCTGGTCGAAACCTTGGGGAGTTCTCCGGAGCTCACCAACTCGCCTGCCCATCGGAGAACGAAGTGTACGCCGCCGAAACCTCAAACTGGCGAGTGCAGAAACTGATTCTGCATCCGGTAAAGCCTTGAGGCCTACTCGTCTTTCACCTGTCTGTCAGTTGGCGGAATGAACTACCTCCCGCACTCCAGATCTCGCGTCCTCTTGAATCCCGAAGCACTATCCGGCTCCCACTTCCATCAGCAGATTGCCATTCGGGCGCTACTGTAAAGGTCCCGACCGTCTGATTCATTCCGTCAACAAGCGTGACACTCTGTGCTCGAATCTCCTTGGTGGCGGTAGATTGATTATTCTGTGCCAAAACGGGCGCTGGTGCGATGTAACGCGTGAGCGCTCCACCTAAGATCCCGGCGAAAAGCGAAAGAGCAATACTGCATTTGTTATTCATTTAGCCCGATCTCCTTCTGTATAGTAACAATCTGATCCAGGCGTGCGGGCGCCTAACCGGCTGTTGGGCCCGTGTCTACTCGTAAGCCTCGCGCCGGTGCGCTACGCGCGTGACATCGACCGCTCGGGTTCTGTCGTCGACCTCGTACGCGATGCGGTGATCGCCTACGCGAATTCGCCATTGCTTATCGCCGCCTTTAAGCTTCTTGCAGCCCGCCGGACGGGGGACCACAGCCAGATGTTCAATGCCCGCCAGGATGCGGGCCACGACCTTGGCGGGCAGCCGATGCAGTTCTTTTCTGCGCTTCGAGCTACGGCGACCCGATAGTCATTCACGGGCGATTGCAGCTCTTGACTAGGCCCGCTTTTACTTTGTCCAGTGGGATCCGCTTTTCGTGCAGATTGGACTGAAAACTGACGACTAGCGACTACCGGCGAAAACTTCCCGCATCGGTATACGGACGCATATACCCATCCGTCAGCGTCTGCATGAATTTCACAATTTGGTCTTCCTGTTTATCGCTCAGCCCAAGATTGCCCACCGTTGTATCGACGTTCGCCGACACTTCCGCGGGAGGCCAGCAAGTCAATTTCTCCGTGCCCGCCGGACAAACGCCGGCGACTTTATACAAGTCCCGCGTGTTGTAAAAATGCACCACTTCTTTCAAGCTCTTCAAGTAACCGTTGTGCATGTACGCTTTTACAAAACCCGGATAAGGCCGCATATCCACATTCCGCAAAGTCGAAACCTGCATCGCGCCGTCGAAATTTTTGGCGTACTGCGCCCATTCCGAATTCACCAAAACGCCCGATTTTCCGCGCAGGAACAACCCCACCCCTAAATCCGTGAAGTCTGGTCCTGCGGGATTTGCCACGAAGCCGAAAACGTCCGGCTTGTCTTCGGAGTAGTAAGGGTTGCTCGGATTCCTCGGCACTCCCAGATTTGACGACGTGAAATCGGTGAACAGGGGCGCCAGGCTCGAAGCGTTGCGGGCCGCCGTCGTGCCATTATTTCCCGCGGTCGACTGCTGAAACGAGTTCTGCGTCCCGTCCAAATGACAGGTGTTGCATTTAGCTTTTCCCCGAAACAAATCCCACCCCGCCTGTTCGTCCGCCGTCAAAATTGCCTTGCCCGGAGAAGCCAGTGCCGCATCGAATTTCGACGAAAAAGGGCTGACATCCGGCGACGATTCGTACGAAGTAATCGAAAGCGCGTATTCATCATACGTGGCATTGGCCAGGCCCCGGTATTGCGGCTTCAAATCTATTGGAGTCCCGTTTATTCCAAACGCCCCGCCGGGAGTGATGCAAATCTTTTCCGTGTCCTTGGGCCAATCGATCGCAAACGCCTGCGCTCCCCAAACGCTGGTGAACACGTCCGCATACGCGCCTGTCGAAATCCGGTACACGACGCAGGCGGTATCGGGCAATCCCATCTCCTGCGTATCGTGCGGAGGGTCTTGCGCCTGCTCCGCATCGGGGCTCTGCGTTCGATAACCCGTCGCGCGCAGGTCCCAGAAGTTCCCTCCATAGAAATTGCTCTGCGCCTGGTTGTATTGGAGAACCGGATAGTACGGCGAATACGTGTAGCCTGGCGGCTTGCGTTTGCCGAACCGCCAGCGCACGGATCCCGGATACGCCACGGTCGTCGCATTCAACGAGGAGATCGGCCCCGAAAAGGCCGTGTACGGCATATGGCAGAAAGCGCAAGCTTCATTCCGGTTCACCGAGAGGTTCTTATCGTACATTTCAATCTTGCCCACCAACTGAATCTGGCGCATGGCCGTGCCGCTGTTCTTCGGCAGCGCTCGCCATTCCGCCATGGCTTCCTGTTCCAACTGGTCGATCTCCGTATTCACGCGATTCGCTTCGCTTTCAATATCCGCCGGAAGCAGTCCCGCCGGATAGGGAGAATAAACCGCCTCGTGCAGCGATTTGGCCTGTTGCGATCCCGCCGAAATCATCGCGACGCGAGCCACCAGAGCTAAGTCCGGCCGCACAAATAACTGTTATCGAATTGTCGTTCCTATTTCATAATCCGCCTTCACTGCCCCGCTGAGTAGCAAAGGCCAAGTTGCCTCGCGGCGCCTTGTGGGCGTGCTTCATTGTCGTTGGACTCGGT
>DATDGT010000005.1:0-58743 GCA_036521975.1 Bryobacteraceae bacterium | reverse complement strand
TCCGTCGCTGAATATCCGGCGTACCTGATCGCTGCCCATGACAATGTACTGCTGGGCTGCCTGTATGATTCTCTTTTTCACGAGCCGTTCGCACTGGATGCGACTGGCCGGCCACTCGGTGGAAGCTTGACCGTGGACGAGTTGCGCCGAGCCTTGCGGGGCGTTCGCGACGCCACTCAGCTTGCGGTATTGCGCCAGAGGTTCCAGCAGTCCGTGCGCAACATTCTGCGAATGGCCGCTCAGGAAGAAGTGAAGCTTTCGATCCCGTGGTTGCTCGACTGGCCCATGCCCGGGGCTCTCTTCGCCTAGCGCGAGGCGGATTCCGGATAGTGTTCTTTCCCCTCCGCCGGCGGAGTCAAAATATAAAGACGATGGTGGGCCGATCCACACGGGCGACGACGTGCTGGCAGATCCTGCGATGGGGAGAGCGAATCGCGGGCGTGTTGCTCCTCCTGTTTCTCAGCCCTGTTTTGATCGCGACGGCGGTCGTCATCATTTTGCTGTCGCGTCAATCGCCGGTGGTAGCGCACCGGCGTCTAGGCCAGCGCGGGCGTCCCTTCTGGACCTTGAAGTTTCGCACCATGTGGCCGGCCGCGAAACAATGGCGAGTCCGCCTTTTAGAGCGTGTCAGGCAACATCCCGGCGATCTCAAAATCGCGGCGGATCCGAGGATTACCAGCGCATTTGCCCGCTTCTGCCGACGTTTCTCCATCGACGAGTTGCCCCAACTTATCAACGTGGCGCGCGGAGAGATGGGGTTCATCGGGCCGCGACCGCTCACGAGCGAAGAACTGTACAGGCATTACGGCCCCGATGCACCGGGAGTTCTTTCTGTGAGGCCCGGTATCACCGGTCTCTGGCAGATCAACGGACGCAGCCGCCTTTCGTACGAGGAGCGGCGCAAGCTGGATTTGATCCTGGTGCGGAATGGATCGCCGCGGCTTTACGTAGAGATACTCTTACGAACCATGCCGGCCGTGCTCAGCGGCCGCGACGCATGGTGATTGCAAAACCTCTATCATCTTTGCCCGGAACTCCGCCTCAGAAAATGCCGCGGCATGCCGGCGTAACGTGGATGGGTCAATCAGAGCCTCGATTTGTTCAAAGCGCTCCAAGGCCTGCTCGAGTTGTTGGTCGCCGGCTTCCTCGTAGAGAACGCCCCCTACCGGATCACTAGGCACAATGTCAAGAGCGCCCCCGCGCGCAAAGGCGATCACCGGCTTGCCGCTCGCAAGCGCTTCCACCGCCACAATGCCGAACTCTTCCTCGCCGGGCATGAGCAACGCGCGGCAACGTGCGTAGGAATCGCGCAATTCCTCATCCGTGACCCGGCCGCAAAATTCTATATTGGGCGCCGCCAGCTTCTTGAGATTGCTGTATTCAGGTCCCGCGCCGACGATGCGCAATTTGCGGCCCGTCCTGGCGCCCGTCTTGGAAAAGACACGCACGGCTGAGTCAATCCGCTTGTAGGGGAGAAGTTCCGCAACAATCAGGAAATATTCGTCGTGAGGTTTCCAAAAGAACGTCTCCACGGCCACCGGAGGATGAATCACACGGCTTGTGCGGCGGTACGCTCGCCAGATTCGCTGCGCCACGCTCCGGCTATTGGCCACAAAGTCATCCACGCGCTGGGCTGTCGAAAAGTCCCACAGGCGCAGATAGTTCGCCAGCACCGCCATCATCGGACGTTTCCAGGAGGGCGTCCATTCTCGTATATACGCCGGATAAAGCTCCCAAAGATATCGCATCGGCGAATGGCAATAGCAGATGTGCCGCGCGCCCGCAGGCGCCAGCACGCCCTTCGCCGGTCCCGATTCGCTGCTGATGACCAGATCGTAGCCGCTCAGGTCGAACTGTTCGAGAGCTAAAGGCATGAGCGGAAGAAGCGAGCGATGCCATCGCCGTAGCGGATTCAAAAACGACGCGTGGATGCGGCGCGCGCGAATCGCCGGGCTCACGCGAGCCGGGTCGTAAAACAGAGTGAACAGGTCCGCCTCGGGAAACATACGGCACAGGGCTTCCAGCACAACTTCGCCGCCACGGTGATTCAGCAGCCAGTAATGGACAATTGCCGTTCGCATTCTGTTCCGCCGGCGCGCCACTCGCGGTCCGTTATACTATAGCGGAAGTTTTTGGAAATGCCGGTCGAACGGGGCAGCTTTGATGGCTTTCAATACGTCGATTATCTGGTGAAGCGCTGGCGCGTCGCGGCGGTAGCGTGCGGGGCGGCGCTCATCCTCGCGATTGGGATCAGCCTGCTGCTGCCGAAGCGATACGCCTCGACCGTGCGCGTGGTGATCGAGCCTCCGGCGGGAGCCGACGTCCGCTCGCTGGTGGTCGTCAGCCCGGTGTATATGGAGTCGCTGAAATCGTTCCTGGAAATCGCTTCGAGCGACCAGCTTTTCTTCGACGCCGCCCAGCGCTTCGGGCTGACGAATACTTCCCTGGAAACGCTGAAACGATCCGTGATCAAGATCGAAATCCCACGGGATACCAACATCCTGGAGATTACCTCCAGCGACCACGACCCGGCAAAAGCGCATGAGCTGGCGAATTATTTCGCTCGCAAAGTGGTCGCTCTCACCGATCAGGTGAACAGCGAAGGCGACGAGAAGCTGGTGGCGTCCGCGGAAGCGCAATTGGCGGCGGCCCGCAGCCGGCTGGATGAGGCGACCTCGGCCTGGGGCGCGGTGGTGACGAACGCGGGCGTCGAGAGCCTGCGTGGACAGATCGCGGAACTTCAAAAGCTCAGCGGAGAATTAAAGGCTCTCGCCGCAAATACGAATCTGGAAATCGCTCAAGAGGGGGAACGGCTCAAAACGGAGGACGCCGGGGATTCGGAACGCACACGCCAGGAATTGCGCTTGAATCAAACGGGTGCACGGGAATTGGACAATCAGATTCGCGCGATGGACGGCCAGATCGCCGCGAAACAGGCGCTGCTCGACAAGGGCGCGGCGGCGCAGGACAAGGCCCAAGCGGAGCGGGAGGAGGCGCAAACGTATTATGCCGCCATGGACAAACGCCTCGGAGAAGTACGCGCGGCCACCGGCTCACGGGGTGAGCGTTTGCGTATTATCGACTCCGGCGTCGTACCCGATCGCCCCTCCTCGCCGAATTTGACGCTCAATAGCGTGGCGGCGCTGCTCGCCGCGGCCGTCCTATCGCTGTTGTATTTGACGCTCGAATTTAATTACCGCGTCCGTAAAGCTGACGTCCGCGCGATGTCTTTTCGCGTGGCCAGCCATGACTAACGCACACGCCGGGCTTTTGTTCCGGCAGGTCGCAATAGCCGCGGCATTGGGTTGTTGTGCGGCAGCGATCGCTCTTGCGCCGGCTAGCGCGTCTCTTGTTGTCACGGGCGCTGCAGCGCTGATTCCGCTTGTCTGGTGGACGTTGGCCGCTCCGGGCCGCTGGATCGCCGCATTCCTCATAAGCGCATTGATTCTGCCCCCGTTGCCGATCGCGCTGGGAAACACCGGACCACATCCCGCACTGATTTTCGGTGCGCTCGGATTGTTCGCCGGTCTGATGCGGATGGCCGAATGGAGCGGCCGGCCCACGAGTCTCGATTGCGCGATAGCGTCTTATTTCCTGATCCTGATGGCCAGCCTCGCGCCCGCGCTCTGGCACGCCGGCGCGGCCATCGCCGCCGCTAGTTTCGCGCGCGTGCTGCTGTTCGGCCTGGGCCCTTACGTTTATTTCTATTCCGTGAGAGGTCCGACAGAGCCGCGACCGCAGGGAGCGGTCCCCAACGAGGCGGCCCGAGAGCTTGCCGATCGGCGAACCCGCATTTTTTTCCTGGCCGGCACCGCCTCTGCCCTGTTGGCCTGTCTGGATTTCTATTTCCAGTTCCCCGCGCCCTCGGGCTTCAGCCCTCAGTTTGTCTGGCTCGCCTCCGGTGTGTACCGGCGCGCACAAGGCGTGTTTTATGAAGCCAGCACTCTGGGCAACCTGAGCGCATTTTTCCTGGTGATGATCGCGGTTGCGGTATCCCTCCCGGGGAACGCCTCAGGTGTGCGCCGCCGCACATTGCTGTTGGGCGCGCCGCTATTCGCTGCGGCCTTGATTTTCTCGTATTCGCGAGCTTCCGTGCTGAATCTGGTGGTGGCGTTCGCGAGCCTCCTGTTTCTGCGGCGGGCGCGGATCGGCCGCGGACGTTTAGTGGGCATTATCCTGGCTCTGGTCCTCACGTCCGTAGTCATTGTCTATTTCGTCTTTCCCGGATTCTACGAGGCCTACGTATGGCGATGGTGGAATTCGGCCGCGTACCTGCTCGAATCGCCGGCGCAGATCCTCTCCGGCCGATGGGCCACATGGAGCCAGTTGGCGGTTTATGCCCTTCAGAACCCCCTGGCGCTCTTGACTGGTGTTGGATATAAGACGCTGCCATATTCCAACTTGCTGGGAGATCCTCTAATCGCCGATAACATGTATCTCAGCGTTTTGGTGGAAGCGGGCGTGATGGGGTTGGCGGCCTTGCTGTGGATGAACATCGCCATCCTGCGAGCCGGCTATCGCGCCGCGCATCATCCCGATCCGCGCACGCGTTTTTACGGTTCCTGGATCTTCTGCTTTTGGATGGGCGAGGTCTTTCAGATGGCTTCCGGAGATCTTCTCACATACTGGCGGGTTCTGCCGCTGTATTTCTGGGTTTTGGCGCTGGCGGTTCGCGGCGCGGAGCGCACAGGCCGCCGGGCGCGGCCTCAAACGAATGAGTAAACTCCGCGGACTTGGCCGCGCCCGACGAATCCGTTGTGCGCGACTTTCTCGAGATTAGCCGTGCGAGTTCTTGCCTTGGATCAGTTCGGCGAGCTCGGCGGCGCGCAACAATGCCTCCTTGACCTAATTCCGGCGCTGCGCGAGCGGAAGTGGGAAGTCCACGTTGCCGCTCCCGATGGGCCGCTAGCCCCGCGATGCCGCGACATCGGCGCAACGTTCAGCGCGATCGGCTGCGGCCCTTACTCGCGTGGGAAAAAGACGCCGCGCGACATACTGCGCTTCGCCTTCGAGCTACCGGGCCTTCGCGGCGAAATCGTGCGGCTGGCCGAGCGCTTTGGCGCGAATCTTCTCTACGTAAATGGTCCGCGACTGCTTCCCGCGGCGGCATGGGCTTCGCGCGGCCGCCGCACGGTGTTATTTCACTGCCACAGCCTTCTCGGAAGGCCTTGGGGCGCGGGGCCGGCGGGCTTCTCGTTGTGGCGATCCCAGGCCCGCGTCGTCGCCTCCTGCCAATTCGTGGCGCAACCGCTGGCGCGCTGGTGCGCACACCCTCCCAGAATCGTTTACAACGGCGTACCGGGTTCGCGGTTTACGCGATCCGAGTTCGCGCCCGGCGGGGTGTGGCGGATTGGGATAGTGGGACGAATCGCGCCCGAAAAAGGTCAGACCGATTTTCTTGAAATGGCGAGGTTGCTCGCGGAACGCGACCACGATTGCCGTTTCGTCGTTTGCGGAGCGGTGATCTCTTCGGATCCGGCGTCGGCCGCGTATGGAGAGGAAGTCCGGAGGCTCGCCCAGGGATTACCCATCGAGTTCACCGGATGGCGCGAGCCTGCCGATTCGATTTTTTCCGAGCTGGACGTCCTTGTGGTGCCCTCAGCGCCCGGCGAGGCTACCACGCGCGTCATTCTCGAAGCGTACGCAGCGGGCGTGCCGGTGGTCGCCTACGCTTCCGGCGGCATCCCCGAGGTGGTGACGAACGGGCGCACGGGATTGCTCGTATCACCTGCCGTTCCGCGTGCGTTGAGCGCGCGTATTCGTGAGCTTATTTCGGGCCCGCGGGAGCGCATCTGGGAGTTGTCGAGACAGGCTCACGAGGAATGGCGTGCGAAATACACTCTCGAAGAGTACCGGCGTAGAATCGTGGAGATCATTTCCACGACGGCTTCCCGGAGCGCACAGGCCCGCGGGCGCGGCGTCTAACGAATGAGAACTTCCGCGGATTTGGCCGCGCCCGGCGAGTCCGTTGTGCGCGACTTTCCCGCAAGCAGGCCGCGAAACAGCAATGCCGCCAAAAGGGTACCCGCGCCCGCCATCACTAGAACCGTGGGATAACCGAACCGCATAAGCGCGAAACCCGCCGCCGCCGCCGCGATGGCATTCGTCGTGGACGTCACCAGAATATTGAGCGCGGAGGCTCCGCTTTGCTGCTCCGGCGCAACTTCTTTCATCAATAACGTGAATAGCCCCGGTTCGCTCATCCATCGAAAGCCAACGTAACTGATATAGAACATACCTGCGGCGGCGGGAACGGAACTTGCCGCCAGTAACACTAGTGCGATGCCGGTCGCCAGTTGCATGGCCATGATGCCGCTGATGAGACCTAATCGCCGAAGCACTAGGGGCGCCGCCAGCACCATCAACACCTGCCCCACGTGGCCGGAGGCGAAAATCAGCCCAACGCGTTCCACCGGCAACCCGAGATGATGCGAAAAATAGGCATTGAAAAATGGGTCGAAGGAGCCGGTGGCGAGGCTCCAGACGCCCATGGCGATCAGGAATCGCCCGATGAATGGACCACGCGGATATGTCCTTCGCGCCTGCGGTGGGAACGCAGCCAGACGCAGCCGCGATGCCGGCAGTACGGCGAGCAGCGCCGCTCCGCAAGCCACCAGCATTACGACTCGCGTCGCAGCGACGCGGGTCGCGGCGAGCCCGGCGCCCAGCAATAATTTCGGCATCCATCCGCCCGCGAGCCCGGCCAGAATGCCCATCCCCACCCCTTCCACGGTGGAAATGCTGTAAGCCAGCGGTTGGTTTCGAGGGCCGGCGGACTGGGCGACGGCCGGCACGTAGCTCACCGCCCAGACTGCCATGATCACGCCGTTCAGGAACGCCAGCGCGACTACCAGCGGGCCCGTGGTCGCGAGCGTCCGTGTGCCGGCAACGATCGCCGCTGCCGCCACGCACGCCACCAGACAGTTGCGAATCCCGATGCGTCTCGCCAACAGGCCCGCGGGAAGCGTTCCGGCGATAGTGCCGGCGGTCATCGCACCGGCAACCGTACCCAAAAAATCCTCGCGGTAGCCGAGATCCAGCAGATAAATGTTATAGAGCAGGATAAAGATCGAGATGCCGAAGTCGAAAAGCGCGCCGGTTACGAAAAAATTCCAGAACGGCGGCGAGATTCCGCAGGTTCGCAGCCACCAGCGCGCGCCTTCCCACGCAACTGAAGGTAGCGAGCGGGCATGAAACAAGACACGGGCGAAGGCGTGGGCCCTGTCGTGCGCTCTCCTTCGCATCCGTAGTTTTTTTGTTGGCTGGTCATCGAGCGCCGCCGTCCTGCCAGTCGGGAGCTTTGGGGGAATAACGCGGCGAAAGAAAATCGCACGCCGGTCGCCGGCTGAAGCGACCAAGGCGAAATGCAGCCAAAGCTCGTTCTTGTTCGGATGGAAGAGAGCCTGCATCGGAGATGCGCAATAGCGCTCGAACCAAAGCTGGACCGCCTCGGGCAAGCCGGCGATCTCCTGCGCCGCCGCCGGTGGCAAAGCGCAGCCGAACCATTCCGTCGCAAGCCGGAAGCCAATCGCTTCAAGCCGCCGCAGCTCAGGTGCGTGCAGCGCCGACCACTCGTTCCAGAAGGCATCGTCCGCGGTTCGGCTATGCAGGAACCAGGCGATTTCATAGACCTGCGAGGGGACCAGGCTCGAGCGCAACAGGTGCCGCAGGAGATGCAACGCCGCCGATGCTAGCCGGTCGGCCGGATGGAGACATAGGATCCGCGTGCCTTCAAAAATTTGGCAGGTGCGCCGGTCCCAGAATTGTTCTGTTCCCGGCGCGGGGAAGCGTTCGGTTTCCTGGTCCCAAAGCCGGAAGTGAAGATCCAGGGAAATGGGAGCGTCGGGATCGTAATGGTCGCCTTTCCACTCCCAATCGCTGTTGCGAATCATGGCCGGCAGATGGTCGGTCGGAAGCTCAGCCAGACCTTCCATGGGCCGATATCCCAAGCGCCCCATTGACTCCGCGGCCCGCACGGCCGACCGGCCCGCAAAGAACAGGTCGATATCCCCCTGACAACGAAGGCGCGCCTCCGGAACATACTCCGTGAGATGTGTTAGCCCCCGCAAGGCGACGTATTCGATGGAGTCTTCTTCGAGCGTCCGCGCGATTTCCACAAAGGCCGATTTCAGACGCTCAAGCTTTTGCGAATTCCGAGCCAAATTGCAAGAAATTCGCGCGCGCATCGATTCCGGCAGCGAACCGTTGCAGTTCCAGCCGAGCAGCAGCGTCAACCGGGAGCGGTCGCAAAATGAGAGCACCTGCTGCCATTCGGAGTCCTCAAGGTTCTCGAAGCTGGGGTTTGGCAAGATGGTTGCACAGGCTTGAGCCTGTAATTCTTCGACATTCTCTAAGCGCCCGTTGGGAGCATCGAATCGAAGCGCCGCCAATGCGGCCGCGACCCCTCGCGGAATCGCCGGTGTCCGCGCCCAGTCGATGGAGTGCAGTTCAGGAGCCACGCGGAGGACTTAAAAGCCGTACCGGGCAGCGAACTGAAAGCGGCGCGGGTCGCCCGACGCCAGAATGCCTCCAAAAAGCGGCGGACTGAAATCGGCGTAGGAACCGGGAACCCCCCAGTTCGGATGGTTGAAGACGTTAAAAGCTTCCACGCGAAGTTCTACCGCGCCCCGGTCCGGAATCGGAAACCGGCGGTGCAGCGCGACGTCGCATTCTATGTTTCCCGGACCGGTCACGATGTTCCTTCCAGCATCGCCGAATGTGTAGGGCGCCGGGGCAGTGAACGCGGCCGTATTGAAAAAATCCATGGTATTGCGCTGGCTGCGCGGCAGCATCAGGCTCACTCCAGGCACGATGTTCGGGCGGTTGGGCAAACCGGTATTGTCCGGATCAAAACCATAGTAAAAGATATCCAACGGCACGCCGTCCTGAAGCAGCGCGGTACCGCTCAGCTGCCAGTTCCGAAGCGCGGGACCCAGCGCGCTCACCGGCGGCAAATTGATCACATATCCGGCGCTAATGCGCCGGCCGACGTTGAATGACGAGCGAGCGCGCTCCAGCCGCAGATTGTTCTCGTCCTCAGCCCCCACACTCTGGTACATAGCCGGAATCACGGTATCAGCGTCATCGATCGATTTCGACCAGACGAAACTCGCCAGCAGCGAGACTCGGCCGGTCAGGCGCTTTTCGGCTTTCACCTGTAGGGAATTGTACGACGAATTCGCGATGTGTTGACGTTGTATGATTTCCCCCAGGCTGGCCCAGGTACGCAGCGATTGCAGATCGCCCGGCCGCGGGTTCAGATCCTGGCCAGTCTCGGTGTGAAGGGGCGTATTGAACTGCCGGAACCGCCCGAGGTGTGTTCCTTTGCTGCCCACATAGGACACCTCGCCCAAAACGTGCCCGGCGAACTCGTGCTGAAAGCCTGCGTTCCACTGTTGCAGGTACGGAGTGGCCGCTTTCGGGTCGATTCCGAAATAAGTCGGGAAGCCAGTGGACGCTGTCTGCGGAAATCCGTTTTGGGTAGTCAGGATGGGCGGCAAGTTCCCATTTGTAACATTATTCTGCACCGTAATGCCGTTAAGCAGGAGATCGTAAATTTCAACGGCGATCTCCGGGCTGTAGTAAATCCCGTAGCCTGCACGAAAGACCGTCCCGCCTTTAGAAAACAGGAATTTCGGAAATCTCCACGCCAGACCTACGTGGGGCGAGATATCGCGCGGATCGGGCTGCACAGCCTGTGAGATGCGCTGCAACTGCGGAGGCGGCGGATTCGGCCCGCTGGAATAAACCAGGTTGTAAAGATTGCCGCGCGTCTCGGTGAAGGGACTGAAGTAATCGTAACGCAGGCCGATATTCAACGTGAGTCGCGAGCTCACGCGCCAATCGTCCTGAATGTAGGCGCCGATGGTGTTCTGGCGCATATACGCCTGCGTGTTGCCGACGTTGCGGCTGGTGTCTTGCGGATATCCCAGCAGGAAATCACCGAACGCCGAACCTGTGTAGGTGCCGGTGTAAAGGTACGATCCGCGCGCCAGTTCGCTTTGCAGGTAATTCAATTGATAATGGATCCAGTCGAATCCGATCTTGATGGTATGCATCCCGGTAACTTTCGATACGTTGTCCGAAACGTTCCAGAGATTATCGCGCTGTATTTGTGGCAGCGTGGGATCGTCTGTCACGAGGGAATAATCGGTCAACTGGAAGTACGGCAGGCCGTAATTTAAAGGGTCCGTCGACAGTCCCTGGATGCCCAGGGATTGGACGACATTCTGTTGGAAGGCGCTCTGGGGAGCGTCATGCATTGCCAATCGCATAAACGAGAAACGCGCTTGGTTCAGCCAGGATTTGCCGGAATAAGTGTAATTGAGCCCCGCTAGCTGCGCGCGCACATTTTCTTCCGTCGGGCGCAAGGGAAACGAACCGGCGAGAAAATTCCGCTCGCCGTTGTATGTGTAAACCGCGCTCAGCGTGCTCTGATTGTGGAACTGGTGATCGACGCGCCCCGAATAGGAATCGTTCTGGTTGGTGTTCGGGGTTTCATCCACGAAATTGTTAGGCGCGGCATTGTTCAGATTGGGGAGCGGCTCGTACTCGGACAGGAACTGCGTCGCGATGGGGTCCATGCGGGTTTTTGGGATGATGTTTCCGGGGAACGGCTGGCCTCCATTCAATGGATCGGTCAGCACGGATCCCAGGCTCGTGAAGTCGCCGCTGCGCAAGGCCGCCGGCGGCACCACGCTCTGGACTGGATTGCCAATGGTGGAGCGCAAGCCTTCGTAGGACCCAAAGAAAAAAGTATTCTTGCCGGGCAGAGGGCCGCCCAGAGAGCCGCCGAACTGATTCTGCCGGACCACCGGCGTGGGCAGTGCGGGGTCCTCGAAATAGCTGCGCGCGTCCGGCAGTTCATTCTGCAGATACTCGAAGGCGCTGCCATGGAACTGGCGGCTGCCCGATTTCGTGACAACGTCGATCGCCGCCCCGCCGGATTCCGGAAATTCCGCGGGCGCAAGCGACGTCTGAGTCCGGAATTCCTCTACCGAATCCAAGGGCGGATACACCGCGATGGCAAAGGTGTTGCGGTCGGTATCATAAGCGCCGTCGAGCAGAAAAAAGTTCATCGTGGAGCGGCTTCCGTTCACTGGAGGATTGAACGCCACTGAACCCCGCGATCCCTGCTGCACGTCGTTGACGACATCGTGTGTGAAGCCGCCCAACTGTCGCGGGATCGCGCCCGGCCCCAGCGTGACCAGCGCTACGATGTTACGAGTGTCGAGCGGCAGATCCTCCGCGGTCTGCGAATCGATCCGATAACCGATCGAAGCGTCATCGTTCTGAAGCAGGGGGACAGTAGCCGTGGCGGTCACCGTTTCCCGCGTTTCGCCGATTTTCAGCTTGAAATCGAGGTGAGCCTTTTGACTTACTTCGAGCGCTATATGTTGGTCCGTCATCGTGACGAAACCTTCTTTTCGCGCGGTCACTGTATAGATTCCGGGCAGAAGCTCGCCAATTACGTAGTTCCCCTCCAGGCCGGTCAGCGTGGTGCGCGTGAAGCCTGTGTTTTCCTCCTCCGCTGTTATGCTTACTCCCGGAGCGGCGGCCTGGGATGCATCGACGACCGTTCCAGACAACGTGGCCGAAGCCAACTGGCCGAAGGTTTCACCGGCTAGTACCCCGGTCAGAAGCAATATCCACTTCATCATCCTGCATCATCTCCTCAAGCAGCCGCACCGCATCTTCAAAATGTTCGTAATGTAATTCGAAGGCGGGCATTTTGGCGATCAATTCGATTAGACTCTTGCGTTGCGGCTCTAGAACGGGATCGAACACGGGCATGCCTTGGAGCAACCGTCTCCGAACCTCATCGGTATCGACGCGAGCCATACCGGCGCGACGATCCGTGTTGCGGGCCGCGCGGCGGTCGAGAAACACAATACGCTCCACGCGGCAATCGGGCGCCGTGCGAATGGGGAGATTCGCCGTGGGCACCTCCATGGTCGGCTTGCGGCCCATGGCATATCCTACCGTCAAGCCGCGCAGTTCTGAAAAGACCTCGGGCGCATCGGCGCGGAACCGGAAACAGTGCGGGTTGCCCAGCACGGTTTGGCTGCCCCAGACAATGCTACTCGAATCGTCGGAAATGTAGGTCCAGCCGTGCCTGGCGCATGCGTAAGATAAAGTGCTCTTGCCTGCGCCCGATTCGCCGAACAGCAGCACGCCCGCTCCTTCCCACGCGACGCAGGCGGCATGCAGCGAGGTGATATAGTTCAGCTCCAGGAGGAGAGAGATCAACGAATCGAGAAAGTGCCAGCGGAAGAAGACCCGGTCCGCGACAGTAGCGCTGGTGACGCAGGAGTATCCGAATCGTTGCTCCCGGTCGATAACCGCGAAATTTTCCCGATCCGCGATCCAACTTATCAGGTGCCGCTGGCCGCGGAGCACAGGCTCCGGCGGGCGGACGGAATTTCCCTCGCTGACCAACACGTGCACGCGGATTGGCGGCCGGTCGAATCGCGGGCCGTATGCCCCCCAGCTTTCCCGCGCGGCCTCGATCGCGTCTAATGAATTGGCGGCAATATCGGCC
Organism: Bryobacteraceae bacterium; assembly: GCA_036521975.1. GTDB lineage: Bacteria > Acidobacteriota > Terriglobia > Bryobacterales > Bryobacteraceae > Palsa-187. The sequence goes on along the minus strand of DATDGT010000005.1, from coordinate 46,202 downwards.
GGGAAACCGTAAGGAAAAACGCGCGTCGTATAAGGCAGTGGCGCCCTGAAGCACAGTGGGTCGCGCAGTGGATCGCGAATGGGGACCTCGACCATGCGCCAGATATAGCACACGTGGAGATGTTATCTTGGTCACGATTTTGACTATGGGGGTATTGTTACCTGTTCTGGCGGCAATGGTCCCGCTGATCGTCTTGCCCTGGTGGTCGTTCTATTACGATGTCACCCCGCGCGTGGTCCTGATTCTGGCCGGCGCCGCGTTCGTGCTGCTTTCGCCCGCTTTCTGGCGCGTCCCCGCCACGCGATCCGGCAAACAATTCCTGGCCCTCACCGGTTTTCAGGCGGCGGCACTGGCCCTCGCCACGATTTTTTCCACGCGCCGAGGCTTATCTTTTTTGGGCAGCACGTGGAGAAAGGAAGGTTTGCCTGTTGAGCTTGCGATCTTGATATGGGGGGCGGCCACGTTTATATGGATCTCATCGGATCCGTTCCGCTTGCGGCTCTTCCTACGCATTACTGTGCTCGCGTCTCTCCCCGTCGCATTGTATGGCATCGCGCAATATTTCGGGATCGATCCACTGCTTCCGCCCGCCGGATATCATTTCGGGGAAGGGAAATTCGAGATTGTGCGGCCGCCTTCGACGCTCGGCCACGCCGCCTATTTCGCGACATTTCTCTTGTATCCGCTGTTCGCCGGGGTGGCGTTGGCCAAGTCGGAAACCGGCCGCGCGTGGAAGACGGCGGCTTTCGGTGCGGCCGTCGCCGCCGGCTTCGGGATCGTGCTCAGCGGCACGCGCGCCGCGTTGCTCGGTGGATTGGCCGGCCTTGTGTTCCTCGCATTCCGGCAAGCGCACAGCGAAAGCGTTGTGCGCGTTAAAGCAAACGAGGGTCTGACCGCAAATCGCTTGCGCTTTGCCATCGGCGCAGCCGCGGCCATCGCGATGTTGGTCGCCTTCTATCTTTCTCCGGCAGGCGAGCGTCTGCGTGCCCGCGTCCACTGGTCCGAAGAGGACAGCGTGGGGGGCGCGCGATTGCTCTTGTGGCGCGACACTTTGCGCATGGCCGGAGCGCGGTGGACGGCCGGCTATGGTCCGGAAACCTTCGTGGTGGAATTTCCCTCTCACGAGTCGCCCGCCCTGGCGCGGGCACATCCGGACTTTTATCACGAATCGCCGCACAATATTTTTCTGGAGGCATTCGTTTCGAGCGGGGTTTTGGGTCTCCTGGCGTTCGCCGGCTGGACGGCTTTCGGCCTGGCTTACGCTCGCGGCCCGACGGGCGCAGCCTTTGTCGCCATGCTGGTGAGCCAGCAATTCACTGCCTTCACTGCGCCGACCGAATTATATTTCTATATTTCGCTTGCCATTGTCGCCGCATCCGCGCCCGGAGTTTCTGCATTTCGTGCAGTTGGGTCGGGCAAGATGGTGGCACAGGCTTTAGCCTGTGAACCGCCGCTCGCTCTGCGCGCGGCGCTGGCCGCGCCGTTTGCGCTTTTCGCCATCCTTCTGGGCACAGGTGATGCAATGCTCGCCTCCGCCCGCCGCGCGCTCGATCGGAACGACGTTGAGACGGCGGGGCGAACGGTGACCCGGGCGCGGGCCTGGCACGCCGCCGCCGACATCTATTTCTCCCGCCGTCTTCTCGCGGCTCATCTTCCCGATCCGGCATCGCGTCTTCGAGCGTGGAAAGCCGCAATGGCAGCGGCACGCTCCGCGCCCGATACCGCCGACGATCCGATGAACGCGTTTGTGAACCTCGCGTCCTTTTACGCCGGCGAAAGCGATGTCGTGAACGTGGAGAAGACTCTGCGCGCGTCCATTTCCGCTGCTCCGAACTGGTTTAAATCCCACTGGCTGCTCGCGCAAATCCTCGCTCTAGAAGGCCAAGTGCCGGCGGCGCAGGCGGAAGCTCGCGCCGCGGCCGAGCGCGATGGAGGAAGAGATGCCGAAGTTCTTCAACTTGTCCAACGCCTCACGAATCGCTAAGTCGCCTGCGGGAAAGCGCACAGCGAATGCGTTGTGCGCGTTAACATCTGTTCCGGCGTATCCTGGTAGGAGTCTAATTGTTTTATGATCCGTAGTATACGAATTGGGGTTGTTCTAATCCTTGCAGTGGCTGGTTTATGCGCACAGCCTTCCATCGCCCCGGGAGGGGTTCTTAACAACGGAAGCTACGCCAAGGGTTCCAATGGCTTGGGATCTCCGGTGGCACCTGGTTCGGTGGTTGCGATCTTCGGAAGTTTTAACGGAGTAACCCTGACCTCCGCGGATACTGTGCCGTTATCGACAAACCTCGGTGGCGTGACGGTCAGTTTTAACGGAGTACTGGCGCCGCTGTATTTTACGAGTTCCGGACAAACGAACGCAGAGGTGCCGTTTGAGGCGCTTCCTGCGGGCCAAACCTCCGCCACGGTGAACGTCGTCGTCAACGTGAACGGAACTCTCTCCGCGCCCGAGCAAACGACGATCGTCTCGACGGCGCCGGGCGTCTACACGATTCCGCCAAACGGCCAATCCAATGCAATTTTCATTTTCGTGGATCCCTCCGATCATGTGGTGAAAATCGCCGCGCCAACTTCCGCGTCGGCTTCCATCGGATATCCCACCGCGCCGGTGCCGCGCGGGACTGGAGGTTTCTTCTACGCTACCGGCCTCGGCGGATTGATTCCCCCTGTCGCGGATGGGAGCGGCACATGCAATGCTTCCACTGGCCTCTGTCAGGCCGTAACGCCGACGGTACTGGTGGGCGGGATCACGGCAGCCGTTGCCTTTGCAGGTCAGGCGCCCGGATTTCCGGGAATTAACCAGGTCAACATGACCATTCCGCAAAATGCTCCCACCGGAAACGCGGTTCCTCTTCAAATCCAGACCGCGGATGGCAGCTTCACAACCACCGCCGCCGCCACGATCGCCATCCAATAGCGCTTGTTGCCGCGTATGCCATAGGGCGCCAATTCTTCGCGCTCTATTCCAACAGAGGGGTGTGGCCTTGCTGTAAGCGAGGCTATGCAGGTAAATGTTGGGCTAGTAAAGAGTGTAGATAGTAGCGTTCCGGCGTGGCATAAATCGATTCTGCGATTTGTTCTATTTCTTGATTGATTAAATTAACACCCTCGCTCTGCGTTTGTATCGAATTTACTACTTGTTTACTCAATTCCGACAACTTTAGCCGTATAACTCCCTACACTTAAAATGTAGCTCGCAGAGGGCGAGCTAATCAACTTTAGAGGAGACAATGAGAGACAATAACTCGAGACAATCTAAGAACCGTCGCAGTTTTCTGCGAGGCTCTCTAGCCGCGGGAGCGGCCGTCCTTGGGGCCGGGGCGCTCCACGAAAAAAAACTATTCGCGCAGTCCGCCTTTCCCATCACACCGGGAGATGCGGCAATTCTCAGGTTTCTGGCAGCGGCTGAGCTGATTGAGGCGGACCTATGGACGCAGTATGCGGAACTCGGCGGAATCGGTAACAATCCGCCGATCGAAGTAGACCCGACGGAAACCTTGAACCCGTACCAGAGTGCCCTCTCGAACCTTGATTCCGACGGGCCGCAATACATCTCCAGCAACACTCTGGACGAAGTGAGTCACGCGAACTTCCTCAATGCTTATCTTGAGTACAGAGGGGTCCAGCCGGTGAACTTTGATCAGTTTCGTAAATTGCCAGGAAGTACAGCCACCGGCTCATCCGGGATTAAACGCCTCACCAATCTCATGAATCTCACCGTCGACACGAGTTGGTACGTTCGGTACCGCAGTGCTACCAATCCGGATTTCGGCGCCACCTTTCCTCAGGCGATCACTCTCAAGAACGTGACGGCCATTCCAAGGACGACTTCCGAGCTGAACGATCCCAACTCCAATCATCTTCAAGCGATCGCGAATGTTGCGGCGTTTCACTTTGGCTACATTGAGCAGGGTGGATCGAGCCTCTACGCGATCATGAGTCAAAAAGTGTCGGATCCGGAGGTGCTTCAGGTCACTCTTGGAATTGGCGGAGACGAGATAGCTCATTTTCTGGAGTGGGTCGATTTTGCGGGTAACGGAGTACAACCCCAGGTGGCGCCATTTACGGACAGAGAATCCGGCCTCACGTTCCCCAACTTCTTCAGTCCACTGAATCCACAGATTCAGCCTAGCCTGATTTTCCCTGTGCCTTGCGAATTTATAAGCCCCAGCCTTCCCCATGTATCGATCATTCGTCCGCTCACCGACAGATTCGGTGGCGCGGTGGCTGCAGTCAACAGCTTCATCGCGGATGGTCTGTTTATGGGCCAAAGCCAGCAGTTTCTCGAAACGCTGATGGTGATGGCCATAGAGGCGGATGCAGCGCAGCGCGCGTTCCTCCTATAGCATGGCCCTGCCCTCCAACCTGGGCTGAGTGACACTTTTTCAAGGGAAATTCACAGATGGAAACAGCAGCAGTGTTTTTGGTCGCTTGGGCATGGTCTCGGCGACCGCCGCGACCGCGGGCGATGCGCACCGCGGTCGCGAGGCTTTCGAGCAGACTTGTACGGGATGCCATACGCTCGATCGGGCGAAGGTAGGTCCGCCGCTGCGCAATATCTACGGCCGGCCAGCCGGGAAGGACAGCCACTTCATCTATTCGGACGCAATGAAGGACGCTTCCGTCACGTAGGATGAGACGACGCTGGACCGGTGGCTGACTGAGACCGAAAGCGTTATCCCCGGCAACGATATGTCATTCCGCTTGAACGATGCGGGTAAGCGAGCTGACATCATTGCGTATCTCAAGACGCTTTCAGGAAAATGAGCGGCATGATACAAAATCTCGTTCCGACGTTTAACGCCGTAGCGATCATTGCGGCGGGTTGCTCGCTGATCCACCCGTTCGGGAACCCCAGTTCGCGCGGCATGAAGGCGCCAATCCTCGGCGGGGCCGAGATAGATCCCGGAACCCTTGGATTGATCCAGCGGGCCTGTCAGATTGCCATTCTCTCAACACGGAAATGCCGTTTTACGGCCGCATCGCCCCGATGTCGTGGCTGATGGCGCGAGACGTCCAGCAAGCGCGGCTCCACATGAACCTTTACGCTTTGGCAGGGATATTTGGCAGAGGATCGCATCATTTTGTTGAGCGAGATCGGAAGCGCCGTCAAAAACCGCGAGATGCCCGTCTGGCGGTATCTCCTGCTTCTCAGCGAGGCCCGGCTGTCGGATGGAGAACGCGAGCGAATCTACCAGTGGACGCGCGCCGAAAGAAAGCGCATGAAATCCACACCTTTGCCCTCCGCACCCTCGCCCTCGGGCGTTCAGCGTCAGGAGCGCCGTCCTCGCCGTCCCAGGCGGGAGTCAAGGCCGGGGCTGCTCGCGCAGAGCAGTACACGAAACTAGCAGTGCCTGCTTACGGATTCGATGGGAAGACTGAAAGTGAAGCACGCGCCCCACCCGGGTTCGGAATATAGACACATGCGTCCGCCGTGCTCGATCACGGTCTGGTGGGCCGTCGCAAGCCCGAGTCCGAGACCGTTCTTCTTTCCAACGCTGACAAAGGGCCTAAAGAGTCTCTGCTGGACCTCGAGGCCGGCGCGACGCGGGAAGCGACTCCACCGCCGTCCTAGGCCGCCTGGAAACGTCACGCCATCACCGAGACCCAAAGCGACGCGAGCCGCCGCAAAGCCCAGAAACGTCGACATCCAGCCGTGCGGAACGCTCGCCAGACTCCAGACACCAACGCCGATGAGCATACCGATGCGTAGTCCGATGTAGTCCAAGATCGATCCCCGCAACGGATTCGCAATGAAGTACGCGACAAAGAAATAGGAGCTGATGCCGGCGAACTCGCGGGCGTCGAGGTGGGTTTCGGCCAGGATGGTCGGCGCAAGCACCGAGAGGATCTGCCGATGGAAGAAGGCGAGCCACGAGCACGCCGCCATCGTCAAGCACGGCGTCCACATCTGCCACGTTACGTTTCGATTCGTCATTGTAGCTACCTCCCGTCCACGGAAAAGGCGAGGAGTACATTACCAGGCATTCCGCCGAACTCGTTGTCACCTGAGCTGACGAATACCAGGCCGCCTGCAACGGCTGCTCCCGTGGCATCGATGGATCCGCCGCGCGCCGGTTTGCCGTTGACGGTTGGGAACTCGCGGGCCGTATCGAAGTCCCAGATCACGCTGCCGTCGGTGGTGGAATAGGCGCGCATGTGGCCGTCTAGGGCGCCTGAGAACACCGCTCCGGGGATGGCGGTAACGGCCGCGGATTGCGCGGGCGAGCAGATGGCCTGGGTAACCGGGCAGGTCGCCGGCCTGGAGTTCCAGACGATCCTACCGGTCTTCAGATCGATCGCATGAAGCCCGCCGCCTTTCTTCGGATCGAGCGCGACGCGGCTTCCGCCGGGCACCGCGGCGTCTGCAATGCTGTGCAGTACGACATCCGAGATCGCCACATACACGCGCTGGTTGTCCGCGGCCGAACCCCATTGGCTGCCGCCCAGAAGCCCGCCCGAGCCGGCGCGAGTTTGCCATAGAATTTTGCCCCCCGCGTCAGGATCGATCGCATGCACCATGCCGGACTTCTGCGCGATGACCAGCGCGCGCGGGCCGCCGCCGAGCGCCGTCAGAATGGGAGGCTGTCCGAAATCGAAGTCGGGCCCGTCCTCGGTGGGGCAGTTCGGGTGCCCCCGAGTGGAGCAGCCGCCGTTATACGCGTCACCCTGGGTGAACTGCCGCGACCACAGTAGCTTCCCTGTCTTCAAATCGAAGGCCAGCACGGCGTCACTGGTCTCCGTTACTGGACTCGAATAGTTGTTCCCCGTTCCGACATACAGCGCGCCCCTCTGTTCATCGATGGTGGGCGTGGACCAAATCGGGGCTCCGGACGGCCCCTGCCCCTTACCTACCGGCTTAGCCGGCTCCGCGATCGTGAAGCTTTGCCAGATTGTGCGGCCAGTTGCGGCGTCGAGCGCTACGACACTGCCCCGGAACGAACAACACACAGCGTTGGGGTCCTGCACCAGCGCCGATTCGATGGAAGAGAAACCCTGGTAGATTACCCCTCTATAAAACTGCGGGATCGCCGTGACTGACGCGAGCAGATGTTCCACCGGCCGTGTCTTCCACAACAACTCGCCGGAGACGGCATTCAGGGCATACATCACCGCGCTGCGATCTCCGAAAAAGACCGCGGGAACGCCGTTCGCCTCCCCTACAGCGACGCCCGACCGCACACCCGCCGTCGCCTTATAGGCCCAGTGGACGCAGCCGCTAGCCCTGTCGAGGGCGTATACATCGCCCGCCAGCATGGTGACAAATACGCGGTTGCCGGCTACTGCGGGGTGGCCCCGCGCCACCGTCACCGTCCCCAGATTGAATGCCCATTTGAGCTTGAGCCTGGGGACGTCGCTGGCCGCAAGCCCTGCTGCCTTCGCGTCCTGATAGCGCGAATTGGTGATGCTCGGACTCCATCCGCCCCACGCACTTTTGCTGGGCTCAAAGGGAGCATTCCCTGTGCAGCTCTTTTCAAACGCAGGCCTTTTGGCGGTGCCGCCCGTAGGAGCAATGTACACAAGAAGAGATATGACTTGCTGTGTGGACAAACCGCTGGTCTGCGATTTCATCGCACCGTTGATCAGAGCCGCGTAGACCGCTTCCCCGGACATCTGTTTCATCGCGCTAAGGGAGGGAGTGCGTCCGGTGGGCGAGTCGTGACAGGACGCGCAGCGCTCCTGATACAGGGCGGCTCCGTCCTGTGCTTTGCTAAGCCCTGCCGTCGTCAGAATCAGGAGACACGCGTATCGAGACGGCACAACTTCTCAAGCTTACCCTACGTGGCAATGAAGGGCGGGCGTCAGCCCGCGCGAGTCTTTGGCCTCGTTCCGCATCCTCTGAGGATTGCCGGCGAGATAAGAACCGTGAACTCGCGGCGCAGCGCTCTTCGCCACAACTCGAAGGGCACGCCGCGGGTGCTGCTGAAAGCGGAGAAATAAACGTTCGTATCGAGGACGGCTTTAAGAAGCCCGGCGGCTCTTGCGACGCTCATGAATGATTTGGGTTGCGCTTCTGAGATCGGTCTTGATGCCGAGCTTCTTGGCGTGTTTCGCGCCTAGCTTGGCAAGCCGCTCCCCTTCGGCAAGCATTTCGCCGGTCGTCATCGGCCTTTTGGCTTCCTCCGCTTTCGCTTCCCGAACGAGATTGGCGACCCAACGACCCTCCTCGCGGTCCCGTTGGTCCCGAAACCGGCGGTATACCCGAACCATTTCGCGGAAGAGTTCGCTTTTGGTTCGGCGCTCTTCTCGTGCAAAGTTCTCCACTTCCCTTGCGACTGCGGGCGGCACCGAAAAGCCCAGAAATGTCGTCGTTCTGGCCATGGATTGTTGCTGCTTTAAAGTAGTTTAATTTATTTCAACTGACTCCACATTTACAATCTACCAAAAGGAACGGGCGTGGCGATTACCGCTCCCTCGCGGTCGCGGCTCGGAAGCCCTGTTGATGTCGCGAGAGCTACTGACCCGAGCGCGCCAGGAGGCGGTTAAAACGTGAACCAGCCGACGAGCTGACCGCTGCGCGGCGTATCTCCAGCGCCGTTGAGAGTGGCAACGCTGCCGAAGCCGGAAGCGTTGTAGGCATTCCCGCTATAGACGCCCGTCGTGATCGGAACAAGGGGATTCGTACCCGCTACCGATGGCGCCGACAGGAACAGGCGGTTAAATACATTAAAGAATTCGGCCCGGAACTGCAAGACGTACTTGCCCTCCTTGCCCACTCTGAAGTTCCGCGCAAAGCTCGCATTTTCCGTGGGTTGTCTCTGCCAGCGGTAGCTGCTGTAGAACGGCGCGGTTGCGCCCCACGTTCCACCGGGGGCGTCAACCCAGGCGTTCGGATTCAGAATCTGCGTGGTCTGGGGGTTGAAGCATCCGCAGTTGGGGTTAGCCGTAAACAGAGGCTGTCCGGTCAAATTCTGGAAGTTATTACAAAAATTATAAGTAGGCGGTCCACCATACCCGGCGCTGTCGACTCTGCCCAACTGGTTGCAGAGAATGTTGTTCGACGGGGTGGCTTGAATAGGCACGCCGCTCTGGTAGATGAGGACCCCTCCCAGTTGCCAGTCGCGCGTAATCTGCGAAAGCACCCTCATGGCGGTCTTGTCGGAGGAGAACTTCGGCGTTACATAGCTAAAAGTGATCGTCATCGCCAAAGGCCTGACATATTGATTCAACTGTTTATTGTCCGCAAAATTGTAGATGTCCGTGGTCAGGGCCTGGCTACCTAGAAAGTAGGTGCTATCGGAAGCCGAACCGATGACCTCCGCACTGGCCCAGGTGAAGTTGCCGGCCGCCTGCAGACCGTGTGAGAACCGCTTGGTCATCTTCACCTGCAGCGAATCGTACCAGGTTTTGCCCAAAGGCGGTCCAAGCCACGGCGACACACCTTCCCATTGCGGCACAGCGCGCAGGGCCTGTTCCAGCGGCTGGGACGCCGGGAAGCCCGGATAGACGGACGGAACGGTCGCTGTGCCGTTCGTGCTTCCCAGCGCAAATTGCGGGAAACGCTGCTGAACCGCCGCGTTGCTGATCGAGTCGGTGAGCAGCGCGCGATCGCCGGGGCTGTTCATGTTGAGTCCGAATGCCGACAGCAGAGACGCCGGCGTCAAGGAATTTGAGGTGATCTGGTCCAGGTTGGGGGCCGGAAGATAGGCGCCGCGGTTGCCCACGTAGGTGACTTCTATTGCCAGGTTCCTGTGCAGTTCGCGTTGTACGCCAATGCTCCAGGTGAGGATTCGCCCCGGACGATTGTGCGGGTCGAAGAAAATGAACGGTAATGCCGCTGTCGGGGCTAGGATGCCGTTGTTAGCGATGGGATACTTATACTCGTTCAGGTTGGGCCAAACTACCGCCGGATTGCCGTAGGGATTGCCCGGCGCGTAGGGGTTGCCACCCTGGAGACCGTTTTGCGCCGGATTCCCGGTGTTCTGCATCGGGCTGATTCCATAACCATTCGCGAAGATGCTGTAGTAATCCGCCGCGCTGTACAAAACGCCGTTGGGCGCTTCTTCCACTTCGTACTGAACGCCCACGCCGCCGCGCAGGACGGTCTTCGAATCGATCTGGTAGGCCCCTCCCAGGCGTGGGCCGAAAGCATAGGGATAGTTATGCGAGAACTGACAGTTGCAGGTGGCTCCGTAGACTACTGCGCCATCATGGCCGGTAACCGGGTCGAACGTGCTGAACGATGCGTCCTGCATGCGGCCGTACTGTTCTTTCATAAACGTCTGGTAGTCGTACCGCAGGCCATAATCCAGGGTCAGCTTGCGGTTCACCTTCCAGCTATCTTGCGCATAGACGCCGATGGAGTGATACCCAAGCCTGGCGTCGCTAGGCGCGTTGAGATTCAAGGTGTCGGGGAGGCCCACAAGGAAGCTGGCATAGGCAAACCCGGTCGGGGCCGCCGAACTAAGCCCCACCACGTTTTGGTAGGGGTCGCTGGTTTCGGCATTGCTGAAGACAAAGTTTCCGTTCGCGCGCCAGAGGCTCGGCGTCGGGAAGCCCTCCTGCACATAGTCGCCGCCGAATTTCAATGTGTGATTGCCGTGGACCCACGTCAAGTTTGTGTTGGCCGTAGGCTTCTCTTCATACGCGGTCGCACTGAAGGTCGATCCGATATTGCCGTTGTAATAACCGCCTTGCGCCGTACTCACTATGCCGCTGATATCGGGCATAATGTCGTTGGCCGCGTAGCCCTTAAGCCCAATACTGGCCTGAGAGAAAAGCGGGGCGACGTGCGGCTCCGAGGTCTCGAAATAACCAATGCCCACATGGAAAAGCAGAGTCGGCTTTATGCTCTGGTCGTAGTTCAACCGGATGGTGTGGTTCCAAATGTTTTCGTTGGCGCCGCCCAAAGCCAGAGGTTTGATGCCACTGTCAACGTTCGGCGCATAGCTATTCAACTGTGAATAATATCCCGAGATCTTGATGGTGGGACTGATGGAATGGTCCAGTTTGACGGAAACGTTGGTGGTGTGCAGGAAGCTGGTAAAGGCCGGAACGTTGTAGTTGTTAATGTCGCCGGGTGCGTTGGGCTGCGGCAGCAGACTTTGAAGCGCCAGCGCGACCGGATCCAACTCGGCCGCGGGAATTGTGTTGTTCGGGAAAGGAGTGCGAACCTGCTGGCCGTTGACGAGCCGGGTCGAATAGGGATCGAAGATTTGGCCCTGGACGAGTTGGACTCCCGCCGGGTCAACTGCTGGGGTACTTGTGCCCACCAGGTTCACAGTGGGATAGCGCGTGCAGGTACCGCCGGCGCCGCCGACGGCGCCACCAATATACGAGCTGCACAGGGCCGTGCTGAAGTTGCCCTGTTGGTAAGCCGTCGTGGGGACGTCGACGGTTGTGGTTCCGTTAAAATTGCCCTGGCGGAATTGTTCAAAGTTGAAAAAGAAAAACGACTTGTTTTTGCCGTGATACACTTTGGGGATTTCAATCGGACCACCGAGAGTGAAACCGTAATCGTTGCGGCGGATGCGGTTGCGGATGTGCTGCCGGTCATCGGCAGGCCCGCAGTAGAGGCTCGATTGGACGCATCTGTCGGTAAAGGGCAAGCCGGCATACAGAAATTCGTTCACAAAATAGTCGTAAGCGCTGCCATGGAGCTGATTGGTGCCGGATTTCATCGTATAGTTGAAATATCCGCCGGCCGCTTGCCCGTATTCCGCATTGAAGTTGCTGGTCTGAATTCCGACTTCCTGAATGGCGTCCACGCCACCTTGGCTGTTCTGCTGTGCAATTTTCCAAATGTTGCTGATCGTGTCCTGACCTTCGATACGAATGTTCTCACTATTGGCGGGAAGGCCGTTCACCACGACCGCCGTATCGTTCTGGAAGTAGGTGCCCGGAAGGAGGATCATCTCCTGGAGGGGATTGCGAATGTTGCCCGTGCCAGTGGACCCCCCGCTGCCATTGGTGGTCAGAACGGGAAGCTGGTTCACTTCGTCCGTGGTGAGCAAGTGGCTGACTTCGCCGCTCTCCGTCTTCATCAACGGCGCCTGTTCGGTCACCGTGACCGTCTCGGTCACCCCGCCAAGCTCAAGCCGGACATCCTGGCGAGTTGCGGTCGCGACTTGCACTTCGAGATTGGAGCGGACATACTTCTTGAAGCCCTGCGCCGTTACGGTCATTTCGTAGTTGCCCGTGGGTACGGGGATGACATAGTTTCCGGTGGAGGACGTGCCTCCGTGGAACACTGCGCCCGTGGCCACGTTCTTGACATCGATAGACGCGTTCGGAGTCGCACTGCCCTGCGGATCCGTGATGGTTCCGGTAATGGAACCTAGCTCGCCCTGGCCGAAAGCTGCCAGCGCAGACATGAGCACGTATGCGATTGCACTAACGCACCGCGCTGCGAACTTCACGCGCACGGAGGCTCTCTTTTCTCATGTGGACATAACCCCCCTAACCCCTTGCATGCAGTTCCGCGACCCCAAGCCGGGGCAAACTTCCGACTCGACAGACTATCACAATCATGCTCGGGGGGCAATCCCATCCGTCGTCCCATCCGTCGTCCGTAGCGAGACCGCTCCCAGGCGGTCGCGGCTCGGAGCGCTGTTGATGTCGCGAGAGCTACTGAGCCGCGCGTGTCAGCAAGCGTTTCGACGACGAACTTCGGTTAGAACGTAAAACGGCCGACGAGCTGACCGCTGCGCGGCGTATCTCCAGCGCCGTTGAGGGTGGCAACGCTGCCGAAGCCGGAAGCGTTGTATATGTTCCCGCTATAGGTGCCCGTCCCGATCGGAATAAGGGGATTCGCCAGCGATGGCGTCGACAGGAAGAGGCGGTTGAATACGTTAAAGAATTCGGCCCGGAACTGGATGACGTACTTGCCCTCCTTGCCTATCCTGAAGTTCCGCGCAAAGCTCGCATTTTCCGCGGGCTGTCGCTGCCAGCGGAAATTACTGAGGAACGGCGCCGTGGCACCCCATGTTCCGCCGGGGGCGTCAGTCCATGCGGCCGGATTCAGCACCTGTGCGGTCTGGGGGTTGAAGCATCCGCAGTTCGGGTTACTGATCGTAAACAAAGGCTGTCCGGTCAAATTCTGGAAGTTATTACCAGTCCCACCGGTAGTCCCAGCGGTCCTTTCCAGTTGGGAGGTGAGAAGATTTAGCGACGCGGGATCTCCAATAAAAGCGCCGCTCTGGTAGCGGAGGACCGCTCCGAGCTGCCAGTCGCGCGTCACCTGCGAAAGAGCTCTCATTGCCGTCATGCTCGAGGAGAACTTCGGCGTTATATAGCTAAAAGTGATCGTCATTGCCAAAGGTCTCACGTTTTGGTTCAACTGTTTGTTGTCCGCAAAATTGTAGATGTCAATGGTCGGGGGCTGGTTGGCCAGAAAGTAGGTGCTGTCGGAAGCCGCCCCGATGACTTCCCCCTTGGCCCAGGTGAAGTTGCCGGCGGCCTGCAGCCCGTGCGAGAACCGCTTTGTCAGCTTCACCTGCATCGAATCGTACCAGGTTTTACCCAAAGGCGGTCCGAGCCATGGAAGCACACCACCCCACTGCGGCACTGCCCGCAGAGCCTGTGCCAGCGACTGGGCCGCGGGGAAGCCCGGGTAGACGGAGGGAACGGTCGCTGTGCCGTTCGTGCTTCCCAGCGCAAATTGGGGGAAACGCTGCTGAACCGCCGGGTTGCTGATCGAATCGGTGAGCAGTGCGCGGTCGCCGGCGCTGTTCATGTTGATTCCGTACGCCGACTGCAGATACGCCGGCGTCAGCGAATTTGAGGCGATCTGATCCATGTTGGGGGCCGGAAAATATGCCCCACGGTTTCCCACGTAGGAGACCTCCACAACCAGATTCCTCCTCAATTCGCGTTGTACGCCAAGGCTCCAGGTGATGGCTCGCCCCGGACGATTGTGCGGATCGAAGAAAACGAAAGGCGATCCCGGCGCTCCAATGCCATTGTTAAAGACCGGATACTTGTTCTGATTGAGGTTAGGCCAAACTATCGGCACGTTGCCGTACGGGTTGCCCGCCGCGTAGGGGTTGCCACCCTGGAGGCCGTTTTTTGCTGGGTTCGCGGTGTTCTGCATCGGGCTGATTCCATAACCGTTCGGGTCGATGGTGTAGAAGTCCGCGGCGCTGTACAAAACGCCGTTGGGCGCTTCTTCCACGTCGTACTGAATGCCCGCGCCGCCGCGAAGGACGGTCTTGGAATCGATCTGGTAGGCTCCTCCGAGGCGTGGGCCGAAAGCATAAGGATAGTTGTGCGAGAACTGACAGTTGCAACTGGCTCCATAGACTACGGCGCCGTCGTGGCCGGTGACGGGGTCGAAAGTGCTGAACGATGCGTCCTGCATGCGCCCGTACTGTTCTTTCATGTACGTTTGAAAGTCGTACCGCAGGCCGTAATCCAGGGTCAGCTTCCGGGTCACCTTCCAGCTATCCTGAGCAAAGACACCGAAGGAATGATAGCCAAGCCTGGCGTCGGTGGGCGCGTTGAGATTTAAGACGTCAGGGAGGCCTACAAGGAAGCTGGCGTATGCAAAACCGGTCGGGTTTGTCGAGCTGAGCCCCACGGTGCTTTGCCACGGGTCGCTGGTCTCGGCAGCACTGAAGGTAAAGTTTCCGTTCGCGCGCCAGTCGCTCGGGACCGGGTAGCCCTCCTGCACATAGTCGCCGCCGAATTTGAATGTGTGATTGCCGTGGACCCACGTCAAGTTAGTGTTGGCTGTCGGCTTCTCTTCATACGCAATTGCACTAAACGTGGCGCCGATTCCGCCGCCGAAATAACCGCCCTGCGCACCCACTATGCCGCCGATATCGGGCATAATGTTGTTGGCTTGGTAGCCGGTAAGCCCAATACTGCTCTGGGAGAAAGGCGGGGCAAGGTGCGGCTCCGACGTCTCGAAATAGCCGACGCCCACATGGAAAAGCACAGTCGGGGTTATGCTCTGGTCGTAGTTGAACCGGACAGTGTGGTTATAGTTGTCGGTATTAGCACCACCCAAAGCCAGAGGGAGGATGCCACTGTCCACGTTGGGCGCGAATGTCTTCAACTGCGAATAATATCCCGAGATTTTGATGGTGGGGCTGATGGAATGGTCCAGCTTGACGGAAACGTTGGTGGTGTGCTGGAAGCTGGTGTAGGCCGGGACGTTGTAGTTGTTAATGTCGCCGGGTGCGTTGGCCTGGGGTAGCAGCTTTTGAATCGCGAGCGCGACCGGATCCAACTCGGTCGCGGGAATTGTGTTGTTCGGGAAAGCAGTGCGAACCTGCTGGCCGCCGACCAGACGCGTGGAGTAGGGGTCGAAGATTTGGCCTTGAACCAGGGCGGTTCCAGTCGGGTCCGTTGCCACTGTGCTGGTGCCAACCAGGTGCACCGCCGGATAGGGCGTGCAGGCGCCGCCAGCGCCGCCGATAGCCCCGCCAATGTATGAGTTGCACAGGGCCGTGGCGAAGTTGCCCTGTTCGTAAGCCGTCGTGGGGACATCGATCGTCGTGGTTCCGTTCAAGTTGCTCTGGCGGAATTGTTCAAAGTTGAAAAAGAAGAACGACTTGTTCCTGCCGTTATACACTTTGGGGATCCGGATTGGACCACCCAGAGTGAAACCGTAATCGTTGCGGCGGACACGGTTGCGGATGTGCTGCCGGTCATCGGTAGGCCCGCAGTAGAGGCTCGATTGGGTGCATCGGTCGGTAAAGGGCAGGCCGGCATACAGAAATTCGTTCACAAAAAAGTCGTAAGCGCTGCCATGGAATTGGTTGGTGCCGGATTTCATGACGTAGTTGAAATATCCGCCGGCGGCCTGCCCGTATTCCGCATTGAAGTTGCTGGTCTGAATGGCGACTTCCTGAATGGCGTCCACGCCACCCTGGCTGACCTGCTGTACAATTTTCCAAATGTTGTCGTTCGAGTCCTGACCTTCAATGCGGATGTTTTCGCTATTGCTCGGAAGTCCGTTAATGGTGACCTCGGAGCCGCCGAATACATCTCTCAAATAGCTCGTTCCGGGGAGGAGGACAATCTCCTGCAGGGGATCGCGAATGTTGCCCATGCCAGTGGCCCCCCCACTGCCGTTGGTTGTCAGAACCGGAAGCTGGTTTATGTCGTCGGTAGTCATCGAGTGGCTGATTTCACCGCTTTCTGTCTGCATTAACGGCGCCTGTTCGGTCACCGTGACCGTCTCGGTCACTCCTCCAAGCTCGAGCCGGACATCCTGGCGAGTAGCGGTCGCGACTTGCACTTGAAGATTGGAGCGGACATATTTCTTGAAGCCCGACGCCGTTACGGTCATTTCATAGTTGCCCGCCGGTACCGTGATGACATAGTTGCCGGTAGACGACGTGCCTCCGTGGGACACTGCGCCCGTGTCCACGTTCCTGACATCGATAGCCGCGTTCGGAGTCGCACTGCCCTGCGGATCCGTGATGGATCCGGTGATGGAACCTAGTTCGCCCTGGCCGAAAGCGGCCAGCGCAGACAGAACCAGGCATGCGATTGCGCTAACGCAGCGCGCCGGGAACTTTACGGGCACGGAGGCCCTCTTTTCTCTTGTGATCATAAACTCCCCTCTAACCCCTTGCATGCAACCCCGCGACCCCAAGCAGGGAGCAAACTTTGTTTCGCCTGGGGTAGATTATCACGAATCAGGCTCGAGGGTCAACCCTCTGTTTTGTTTCATTTTGTTAAGACTTTTGTTGACGCTCTTGCTGCCCCGGCGTCTGACCCTGGATTGACTCGCGCGATTGGTTATAGTACATTCCCCTGACGGTTCCACTTAAGGAGCAAGCCAGGGAGGGAATCATGAGGCGTTGTTGCATTTTGATGTTGTTGGCGGCGTCTGCGGCGGCTCTCTTTGGCCAAGCCGCCACCGGAACAATTACGGGCACAGTCAACGATCCGGGTGGCGCGGTCGTGCCCAAGGCGCCGGTGGAAGTGAGAAATAGTGACACCGGCGTTATCTACTCAACAGCCACCACAACCACCGGGGATTATACGGTCACCCAACTGCCGGTCGGCACGTATGGGGTGATCGTCACGGCAGCGGGTTTTAAAACCTACACTCACAACAACATTCAAGTCCAGGCGGCGGGTGAGGATCTGAACGCGGGGGTTCCTTTCAGCATCAGCGGCGGAGCGGGCAGCACTGTCGGAGGCAGTGGAGGCAAGTATGCTCCCCGTAACCGAGCCGCGCGTGTCAGCAAGCGGGGTCCGGTCCAAGCCCGGAAGTGCCAATATGGGGATAGCATGCGCCATGTCATCGTTGGCACCGCCGGGCATATCGACCACGGCAAGACCTCGCTGGTGAAGGCGCTCACCGGGATCGATACCGACCGCCTCGAAGAAGAGAAGCGGCGGGGAATTTCCATCGACCTCGGTTTTGCGCATCTCGATCCGGCGCCCGGTGTGCGCTTGGGATTCGTGGATGTTCCAGGCCATGAGCGATTCGTGAAGAATATGCTCGCTGGGGCCTCAGGAATCGACCTGGTTCTGCTGGTGGTCGCCTCCGATGAATCGATCAAGCCGCAGACCCGCGAGCACTTCGACATCTGCCGTTTGCTGGGAATTCGAAGTGGCGTCATCGCGCTGACCAAATGCGATCTGGTGGACGCCGATATCGTGGGGCTGGCCCGGTTGGAAATCGAGGAGTTTGTGGCGCGATCGTTTCTCGAAGGCGCAAGCATCGTGCCGGTGAGCGCGGCCACCGGAGCGGGCCTGGAAGAACTAAAGATGGAGCTCGTGCGCGTCGCCGCTTCGGCAGCCGTCAAGGATGCGTCGCGCCACGCGCGCCTGCCGATTGATCGCAGCTTTTCCATGCGCGGCCACGGGCCTGTGGTTACGGGCACCCTGGTTTCCGGAAGCATCGCGCTCCAAGACGAACTGGAGCTGTACCCCACTGGCGCAAAGGTACGGGTGCGCGGATTGCAAGTGCACGGCGAGTCCGTGGAACGAGCAATAGCCGGTGAGCGGACCGCGGTAAATCTCGCGGGCATCGACGCCAGTCACGCGCGGCGCGGCATGACGCTTGCGCCCGCGGGAATTTTTCGAGCCACCGCCCGCATCGATTGCGCCGTGGAATTGCTGCCGGCGGCGAGTCCGTTGAAGCATCGCGCAAGGGTGCACTTTCATACAGGAACGGCGGAAACCGAGGCCGATGTGCGGTTGATCGACTCGCTGGATCCCGTGAAGCCCGGCTGTCGCGCCCGCGTGCGCTTCCTGCTTCGCGATCCCCTCCTGCTTATCCCCGGCGACCGTTTTATCATGCGCATGTTTTCACCGGTCGCGACTATCGGCGGCGGGACAGTGATCGACATCGACCGGCCGCAACGGATCAGGCGCGCCGATCTCTCCACGCGCCTCATGAAACTGGAACAAGCCTCCCCTTCCGAGCGCGTGCTCCTGTTGACCGCCGAATCGCCAAACGGGATGAGCGTTCACGAACTGGTGGCGCGCACGGGCTATCTAGCCTCCGAGATATACGCCGCCGCTTCCCACCGCCCGCTGCTCCACGCCGCGCCGCACGATTGGATCGTGACGCGCTGGTGGCTAGAAGGAAAACTGGGAGAACTGCGGGAGTTCCTCGCGGAGCACCATCGGCGCAACCCGCTCAAACATGGATGCCCCAAGGAGGAGCTGCGCGGCCATGTTTTGGAACACGCGCCGCCGTTCCTTCTGGAGACCCTACTGCGGGAAGCGAAAGATATCGTGGCGGAGGGCGAGAGCGTGAGGCTTGCCTGGCATCGCGTCGCGCTACAGCAAGACGAAGAACGGGCGTTGGCCAGGATTGAGGCCGTTTTCGCCAATGCGGGGCTGACCGCACCATCGCTGGAAGAGGTTTTGGCCCAATCGGGCGTCGAGACGTCCCGCGCCCGTGCGCTGCTTCAAATTCTGCTGCGCGACAGGAGGCTGGTTCGAGTGAGCGCGGACCTGGTCTGCCATACATCCGCGCTCGAGGGTTTGCGCCGCACGCTCGCCGCTCGCAAAAGCGTGCGTTTCACCGTGGGTGAATTTAAGGAATGGACCGGCGTCTCTCGCAAATACGCGATCCCGCTGCTGGAATTCCTGGATCGCGAACGCGTCACACGCCGCGATGGGGACTGGCGGGTGGTATCGTAATCAAACGTCGTAATTAAACGACGTCGACGCCCATCGAGCGTGCCGTGCCCTTCACCTGATTGATCGCCCCTTCCAGATCGAAGCTGTTCAAATCCGGCATTTTGATTTTGGCGATTTCCTCGACCTGTTTCAAGGTGATCTTGCCGACGTGATTCTTGTTGGGTTCGGGCGAGCCCTTTGCCAGATTCACCGCGCGCTTGATGAGCACGGGCACGGGCGGCGTTTTGGTGATGAAGGTAAAAGAGCGGTCCGAGTAAATGGTGATCACCACCGGAATGATCAGGCCTTCCTGATCCTTGGCGGAGGTCTTGGCGTTGAACGCCTTGCAAAACTCCATGATGTTGACGCCTTGCGGCCCTAGCGCCGTGCCCACCGGCGGCGCGGGCGTGGCTTTCCCCGCCGGGATTTGCAGCTTCACGAGGGCATTGACTTTCTTCGCCATTCCGAATCTCTCTCCTTGACTCCTTAAATCACCTGGGGGCTACTTAAATCTTTTCGACTTGCAGAAAATCCAGCTCGACAGGCGTGGCGCGGCCGAAAATCGTCACCAGCACGCGCAGCGTGTTGCGTTCCGCGTTCACTTCGTCTATCTTGCCCGAGAAATTGGTGAACGGCCCATCGATAATGCGCACATTTTCGCTCTTTTCGAAACTGAGCTTCGGGCGCGGGTGCTCCGCGGAGCGCTCCTGGCGGTAGAGAATCGAATTCACCTCGTCGGCGCTCAGCGGCACGGGCGACGTTCCCCCTCCCACGAATCCGGTGACGCGTGGTGTGGCCTTGACGGCGTGCCACAGCTCGTCGTTCATATCCATCTGGACCATGACGTAGCCCGGATACAGCAGCCGCTTGCTGGTGACCTTCTTACCGCCGCGCAGTTCCACTACTTCCTCGGTAGGAATGAGAATCTGGCCGATCTTGTCGGCGAATCCAAACGCTTCGGCGCGGCTGCGCAGCGAATCGGCGACCTTCTGCTCGAATCCGGAATAGGTGTGAACAATGTACCAATTGCGTTCGGAGGGAGCGGGCTGCGCGCCGTCGCCTGCCTCGGGAGCGGATTCGGAAGCTGTCTCGGGCTCGGCTTCCGGCATCCCATCGTCGGTCGCCTGCTCGAGCTCCAACTCCTCTTCAGCGGCCTCCTCGGCAGCTTCCTCCTGGGTGATCTTCTCCGCGGTCTCCTCCGCTTCCGCGTCGTTGCCGGAGATTGTTTCGTCGGGCATTGTCTTTTTTCTTTAGTGTGTGAACGCGTTCATCACGCGCTTCAGACCTTCGCTGACCAGCGTATCTACCATCGCGAAATACGCCGCGAAGGCGAATACCGCCACGATCACCACGGCGGTGGTCGCGCGCACCTGTTTCCACGATGGCCAGGTCACTCGCTTCATCTCGAGCTGCAATTCCTGAAAATAGTCCTTCACTTGAGCCGGCCAGCTTGCCGCCTTCTGTGGAAAACTCAATTCTTCAGCCATATCTCTCTTTTCTTAGACGCGCACAACGCATTCGCTGTGCGCTTTCAGTGGCAGGGGCGGAGGGATTCGAACCCCCACTCGCGGTTTTGGAGACCGCTGGTCTGCCGTTAAACCTACGCCCCTCCTTTTGCTATCCCCAGTTTACCGTTTACTTGATTTCCTTGTGCGGATGATGCTTGCGGCAGAAGGGACAGAACTTCTTCAACTCCAGCCGCTCCGTAGTGGTCTTCTTGTTCTTCGTACTGGTGTAATTCTTGCGTTTACACTCGGTGCACTGCAATGTGATCTGTTCTCGCGGCATTTTCCCCGCCCTTTTTTGGAATCTGGAGCCGTTGACCAGGATTGAACTGGTGACCTCGTCCTTACCAAGGACGCGCTCTACCAACTGAGCTACAACGGCGCTCGGAACTCTTAATGGTGGACAGGGAAGGATTCGAACCTTCGTAACTCGCAAGGAGTGACAGATTTACAGTCTGTTGGCTTTAACCACTCACCCACCTGTCCGTCAGGCCCATCAATCAATATAGCAAAGCCCGCTGCTCTGCGGCCGTGGCTCACGTGAATGCTTGGTGGGAGCAGGCTTTAGCCGGGCCGCGCACCTTTCGGCGGCAATGGACGCCTACGTTCTGCTCTGCGGGGGCGGTAGACCGCGCCACCAGGTGGGGGTTCCAAAAGATCGCTTCCATGGGCCGCGATCGATTGATGGCGAAACTTTGGAGAAATGAAGGCAGATTGAACCAGATGAAAGGTTCCTGGGAGCTGCGCGAAGGGCAAGTACTTTGTGATAAGAAGAACTTTGTCGTGCACCTCAATGGGGCGCGTCAATTGATCGCGGAAAAGCGAGGCTAACTTAACTAAAGCCTCGCGATCACAGCGGACTGGCCATCACATTCGCGACGTTTCCCATGGCCACGTTCTTCATGTACAGGATCCCAGCCTCGCGCCGGATTTCAAGCTTGCCCTGGGTTTCGCCGGCGCGCAAGTTCTTCACGCCGCCTTCGCTCACCACGAGAACGCCCACAGATGCGATTTTCGCTTCGCGGCGCAGCTTGAGCTGGAACCGTTCTTTCAGAAGCTTCTGCATCATCTGTCTCAGCTCGGCTTCCGAAACCGGTCCCGCCGCTTTGGCTGCGATGTCGTAGCTCTCGTTCGTAATCCAATCCGGCCCGTCGACATCCACGATGCCGTAGGCCCACTGCAAGCAGCCACGCAACGCAACATGGGTGGCGCGCAACCCATCAAGCAACTGCTCGAAGCCCTGAATTCCCGACGCGACGACAGCGCCGGCGGGGATACATTCGCACCACTGCTACTTCAAACGCGGGCGGCGAGAGTCCAGCCTGCCCGAACGAACAAGCCACCAAAACCGCGAACCAGGCCACACCTCGCATAGTTACTTTTCGAATATCAGACGCGCCATCGCCGGTCCGCGTGCATTACGCGACGACTTCAGTTTTCCTTCGGGGGCTCTGCGCGATCAATCACCAGCACGTCAACGAGTCCCTTTGCGGGCTTTAGCGTGAGGCCGAGCTGTTCCTGTAACGCCGTAAAGATCGACGGACCATTCGAGTCCGCTGCCGGTGCATCCGGGTCTCCCGGTCCGTGGGAAAAGGTCTCATCCGGTGTCCACGTGAGATCGAAGTCGTACTCGCCTCTCAGCATCGTCTTATCCAGCACAACCCGGCTGAGCACACCCGAGAGATCCTTGGCCATCGTCTGCATGGAAACGGCCCGGCCGATGAGAGTGCCTCGCGTGGAACCGCTTGTGCCGCCGCAGGGGTTAGCGGGGCTGGGCGCGCCAGTGCACCTGCCCTCTTTCAATTTCGATCCGCCCTTGGCGACCGAAAGCTCGTATACCGGCAACTCTTTCGTTTGTCTCTGAAGTTGGAGATGAAAGCGATCGGCCAGAAGCGGCTGAAGCATCAGACGAAGTTGCGCGATGGATGGGGTTCCCTCGGACTCCGCGGCGATATCGAAGTGATCCGATTTCATCCACGCGGGAGCTCCCGAGATGCGAAAATCCTCCATTTCGTACGCCCACTGGATGAGCGCGAACAGGCTGACATTGGTCGCGGTGAATCGGTTTCCCTGGGGACTAAAGCCGTATCTGGGAACGCCGCTCTTGTTGGCGCGCACGGAAGCGACGTCGAACTGTTGTGCCGGCAGTTGCGCGGCGCCCATGCTGCCGAGCACCAGAAGCACAGCGATCCTCAACATTCGACCGACCGCCGGTTGCGCACGCGCAGGGCCAGATAGAGCATGAATGCCGAGCATAAGGCGAAGTACGAGCTCATCCAGATCCAGTAATCGAAATACCACGGCCTGAGCCTAATCCAGCCAAAGCCAACTGCTATGAAGGAAACTGCAAAGCCAAGCGAGGCCGCTCCGAATAAACTTAGGAACCATCTATCCGACACGCGACTCTGCGGCGCTCGCACGCTTCCCCATGCAAAGGCACTGGCGCTCGTGGCCATTAATAGGAACAGAAGAGAGATTGGACGAAAGCCTAACGGACGTTTAACCAGCGGGGAAATGCCAACCACTCCGAACGCGCCAAGCGCCAGGCCGTGCAGCGATAGGAGCCAGGCGTTGCGTCGGCGGAAGTTCCATGCGCCCGCAGCGATCGCACAGGCTCCCGCCACGAGCGCGACCATACACATGTCCCAAACAGTGGTGGTAAACGCGAACCTGCGCAGACTCAAAGATCCGGTGTAGTCCAGCATAAAAAGGTGCATGGCCGCGCACATCGCATCAGCGATGCCGCACAAGGCCAGAAGCCACCAGCCCGCGACGATCGGCTGCATCGCGTGAAGCTCCCGTCTTCCCAGCGCTGCGAGCCATTCCCGGATAGAAGCGCCGAGCCAATCCCAGAGCATCCGCGCTACAAATAGCAAAAGCTCATTGTCTGTAACGGCCGAGCGGCAGCGCTCACGGAAGACCTGCTGCATTTCACGGCCGAACCGGATTCGAAAGGCCCTCGGGTACACGCAGAGCATGGCGGCGTAGGCGCGGCAAAGACAATCTATCAACCTGGAGCGCGATGAATCCGGCATCACGCCCTACCTCCGGCGAAAATCCGTTTGGATTTGGCCGCCGCCAGCGCCGTCGCGAGGCGTTGCGCTTCCGCGCGGGCGGCGCGTTCGCCCAGCGGCGTCAGGCGGTAGTAGCGGCGGCGCTCGTCGTCGAGGGCGGGATCGGGCCGCTCGTCCGACTCTTCAATGAGGCCCGCGGCCAGCATTCGTTTCAAACATCCGTAGAGCGTGCCAGGTCCCAACTGGAGAGCCCCCTCTGTCTGCCGCGCGACATCCTGCATGATGCCGTAGCCGTGGCGCTCCTCGCCCGCCAGCGCGAGAAGAATGTGAAACACGGGCGCCGTCAGCGGGAGGAGTGCCTCGGGCGTTGGAGTTCGGGTCATATACATCCGCTACGGATATAGTGCGCTCTCCGCATGCGTTTGTCAAGGGGGGTGAAATCGGGATGCAGAGTTATACTAATGAGCGATGAGGCGGCTGTTGCTCGCGTTCGTCCTCTCCACTGCGGCTCAGGCTCACGACGTGATCACCACAGCCATCACGTGGAACCGCGAGATCTCGCGCCTGGTGTTCACGCATTGCGCCTCCTGCCACCACCCCGGCGGCATGGCCTTTTCGCTGCTCACCTATAAGGAGGCGCGTCCCTGGGCAGAGGCGATTAAGGAAGAGATTATCGCCCGGCGCATGCCTCCCTGGGGCGCCATCAAGGGCTTCGGCGATTTTCGCAACGATCAGGCGCTGACGCCCGAAGAAACCGAGATCGTCGTAAGCTGGGCCGATGGCGGCGTTCCGGAAGGCGAAGATAAGGATGTGCCTCCCGCGCCCAAAATTTCGCCGCCGCCCTACGGGGAGGCCGCAAGCGGGGACTTTGTCGTTGACGGCGAAACGACTTTGAAGAAGGCTACGGTCGTGGACGGCCTGTTTCCGAAATCCATGCCGGAGCGGGGTTCCTTTCAAATAATCGCCGCGCTTCCCGACGGCAGCATTCTGCCGATGCTCTGGCTGGAGGACTACAAGAAGCAGTTCGGGCATCCTTTCCTGTTCCGGACCCCTATGGAACTGCCCGCCGGCACGGTAATCCATGGGGTTCCAACGGGTGGGAAGATCGTGCTGCTGAAGCCGGTTCCGAAGCCCGCTACGGAAGCCGCAAAGGCGGGAAACGGCCAATAGTGGTCGTCGCCGCGTAGCACGTTGCAACCAGGGTTGCAACTCTTCCACTCGGCCCCGCGTCATGATAAGGTGAAAGCGGGGAGAGACTATATGAAACTCCTTAGTTTGGCATTGATTCTTTCGATGAGCGCGACTCTGGCGCTCGCGCGCGGAGGCGGCGGCGGAGGGGGAGGCGCTCGCGGCGGCGGCGGTGGCGGTGGCGGTGGCGGCCGAGTCGGTGGAGGGGGATTTGCCAGCGCGGGTCGCGTCGGCGGCGGTTACGGCGGAGCGGCGGTCGGCGGCGGTTACCGCGGAGGCTACGGCGGCGGTTACCGCGGAGGCTATGGCGGTTATGGTTACGGCCGCGGCTACGGCTACGGTTATGGCCGCGGCTATTACGGCTATGGCATCGGTTGGGGATGGCCCTACTGGGGCTATGGTTACGGTTCGCCCTACTACGGCTACGGCTATGGCTATCCGTACTGCGATCCCTACTATGGCAATTGCTATGGCTATGGCGGCGGCTATGGCTACGGTGCGGCTTACCCGGCCTACGGCGGCGGCTATTATGGGGATCCCCCCGCGCAAGGCTACGCGCAACCCGCGCCGCCGGTGGTGTTGAATCAAAACATTCCTGCTCCGGCGCCGGCCACGCAGACCTCGCAATCCTTCTACCGCTCACCCGATTTCTACCTGATCGCGTTTAACGATCACACCATCCGAGCGGCTACTTCCTATAAAGCGGATGGCAACGACATCGTCTGGATCTCGCGGGAGGGCCAGCAGCTACGCGCGCCGCTTTCGAGCGTGGATGTTCGCTTCAGCGAGCAGATCAATCGCGACAGAAGAATCGATTTCCGGCTCCCGTAGGTTTCGGCCTGGCAGCGGGTGTGCCGCCGGCTTGCACTGCGCTGATTGAACGCGTGCATAGCGATGGTGGGTGAACCTCAACTCATGGTAGAGAAGGTTCTGACGTCCCAAATCGCCGAGTATCGCCACATCGTTGAACGATGCGGCCCTATGGGATCTGGCCTCGGATGCTCCGCTGCGCGCGAACGGGTAGGGCAACACTGACACGGGGAGTGCGCATTTATCCGCTTCTCCTAAGTTCGTAGGAGTAGGCAACGTGTGAGAACTCTGCCGGAAGTAGTTTGCCCAGCTGGTCAGTCACGCGTTTGCGCATCTCAACCGCGATCTCGAGAACCGGAACGATTTCCTGTTCTCTTAAATCGTCTGGAGTGCGGTGTGGATGCAGGAGCTTCAACAAGCCGGCTGTGGTTTTCTTTATCGCGTCTTGGTTCCGGCCGGTCATGGCCCCCATATCTACCCAAGCGTTCACGTGGGTCTGGAAGTTCCGACGGCGAAGTTCAGCGAAGATCTCCGCGAGATAATCCGTCAGAAAGCCGTAGCCCGTGGCGTAGTTCTCCGGGCGGATCTTCGGCATTTCCCACCCAGGGAGATAAGCGTGAATCCGGTCAAGGAAAGCAGGGTCTTGTAGGGCCTCTGGTAGGGCCTCAAACAAGTGTCGGTATCGTCCCTCGGGTTGTCTGGCATCGAGATTCGTGTCGATGTTTCCACCTAGCACAATGGAGCATTGCGCAGAAAACTCCTGGTCGCCGCGGGTGAACTTTCCAGTCTGCATGTAGTCCTTCAAAACGCTGATGCTGGCCTCGGCGTCATCGAAACTCGTGTTGGCGACCTCATCGAAAAAGACTAGATGCTTAAGGCCGATCACGCCGAGTTTGCGGGTGCCCTTGTTGTAGAAGAGAGTTGCAGGTGTGGCCTTGCCGCCAGACACCACAAAGGCCCGGCTGGATGTATTGCGGAACGTGTACGTCTTTCCTGTTTCCCGGGGGCCCAGCTCGATGAGGTTGTAATTCGATTCAACGAAGGGTACCAGCCGAAGCAGCATCAGCATTTTCACCCGACGGTCGAACCTCGTTGGGTTGAATCCAATAGACTGGATCAGAAGGTCGAGCCACTCTTCATCGGAAAATAGAGGTCGTTTTGCAATGAAGTCATCGACGTCTAGGCGCGTGTATTGGAGGGGCGTAAAGGTTCGAACATAGAACGGAAACTTCTTTCCCTTGATCTCATACGTGCCGTCGTACTCGATTTCCAGAGTGCCCCATGCACCGCTTGTAAGCAGCACGTCGCCGTATTGCTCAAGAATTCTTGGCGCAACGCGAACAGTGTTGTCTCCTAGCGTCGGCACATCCGCCCAATAATGATCTCGCGCCTGGTCCAGACGAACACTAAACTGCCCTAGTAACGTGTACTGCCCTTTTTCCTTGATCCGACTTTTGATAAGTTCTTTCTTCGCGCTCTCGGCGTAGTGTTCTGTCAGGATGCGATCGATCTTTGCCTGTCCAGAGACGGGATCATCGGCCTGTACATAACGGCAGACCAGATACTCCATCACGTAGCGTGGAAACTCTTTATAGGCCTCGTTCCACCGCGTCAGCGGCTTAAGTATGACTCTGTCTCCGAGATTATGAAGTATCTTTTGATCCAATTCATCCGTAGGTAGACCGCCGCTGCCGTTGGCGCCGCGAGGCGACTGCTTGGGCTGGTCGTCATTATCAATTCTTTCCATGTAATCCTCGTTCATACTTCGTCGAATCCAGCCAGTGCATCTGTTTCTAGTTTGGTTTTCTTCCCGTGAACTTTCACCGGCACGTTCACGGTCCCATCCACAGCGTCCCGCCACTGACCAACCTGGTCTGTGTGCCGCAACCGAAGTTCAATTGCAGCGATCGTCCCAGCCGGATCAATCTCACCGGTCGACTTCACCTTATAGCTTCCATGTATCCGACATTTCAACGGTTGGCTGGCCGCGGGAGCAAGGGTCGCCGAGTGCTTTAAAAGTTGGTCGTCGAGGTTCGTTCGAATGACCAAATCGTAGCTCGTGTCCATGTTCCCCTTATTGCGAACGTTGATCACCAAGTCGACATCCAGATCTTCGTCCACAGGAATCACTACGGGAAGTCCCGACAACTCAATGGCCGCAAATTTAGTCGTTACACGTTCCAGGCGATAGGCGGGAATGACAACTTCGGACAGTGATAGACCGCCGTGTGAATACCGGACCGGCGTACCCACGCCTTCTCGTTTGAGCCATTGGCGCCCCACGCAGAGGTAGTGCGACTCGCTACCCGCTTCGACAGCGACGGCAGGGCTCATTGCGGACGGCTTGAATCGCTTGGCGTATCGGTAGAAGACACTCTCGGTAAATTTCGCCTGGTGGGATGTCACCTCGGCTTGGTTAACTACCAGCGCAGTATCGGGAGGTAGCTCGATAAACCCGTGATCTGAGGTGGCGAATACGAAGTCTCCCGGCCTCACCCGTTGCAACAAGTCGTCCAAAACGCCGCGAATGCCCGTCGTCGGGTCGCCGAGTATGTCTTGGCGAATCTTGCTGTTGAAGGATGCCAGGTCCCCTTTATAGTCGTGACACTCATCAGAGATCGGGTAGATCAGAATATTCACGGGCTTGGCAGACTTATCCGTGAATCCGAGCACCGCCCTCGCTTTAGTCGTATCGGCATCAGTAACAAAACGGAGCTTGTCCTTCACCTCATGCTTTCCAAGGCCGATGTTTTTCGCGAACAATGTTGCCTCGTCGCGAGATGTCGCAGTCTTATCTGCCGCCCATGATGACGGCGGGGCCCCTGCCAACAGACTTGTTCGCGCATACAATGTGTAGCTCGGCAGTGCGCAAAACCGCGCTCCGCCTGAAATCGAGAAATGTTCTCCAAGCAGAGGCTGAACAACACGTTCCCAAGTGTCGTAGCGCATCCCGTCGAAGATCAGCACCCACACTCGGCGATCAGAATCACCAGACAGAATGGGCATGAGCACGCCATCCAACTCGCCATTCAAGAAGCCGACAACGCTTCTTGAGTCATTGGCAAGCCTCGATGGATCAGACTGAACGAACACGGCAAGGTCCGCGTCAAGCCGATCAAGGCGTTGGCGAACACGGAATCCCAGCGAACCGGGTGAAGGCGCCAGTTCGTCGCCAAGACCAAAGAGGTACAGCTGCCCCGCTTTGCTGATGTCTTCGTCCTCAGTAGCATTTAGGTTATGCAAGGCGCGACTGGCTTCCAGTTCCATGCCGTAATGTCCCGAACTCACGTACCAATCTAGAAGGCCATCTGCGTGCGCACAAGTTGGCACGGTTGTCGCGAGTCGACTTTCGATTTCATAAATGTTCTGGAGCAAGCGCGCCGCGGCCAGGCACTGCCGATGGCGTCCGATCTGATCTGCGAAGTCGGCCTTCAGCACCGGATTTGAGGCCAATTCGACGGTCCAACCGAGGCTGCTCTTGGAAGATTTTGCGAAGAATGCCAGCAGACGCTGGCGCAGATACAGGAACAGCATCGTCGGCGACGCCAAAGCACGGATGGTCCTTCCAGTGACGTCCACCGGGATAAGAGCGGCCAAATTCTGGGAGCGCGTGGGAGTGATGAATTCCTCGGCTCGTTTCTCCACAAGTCGCCATGCAGTAGCACTCGCCCTCATGGCAGCGACGACCTTTCCCGACATTGCTTCCAGTCTCTCCAATGGCATTTCAAGCGGGAAAATGTGGAGGCCGGCCAGTTGCACCACCGGGTTCTGTAATTTGAAATCCTGGGCAAAAGCCCTCATGAGGAGGTAAGCCGCGACATCCTCAACCGGCAGGTCGAACCAGAAGCAATGCTCCCTTACCTGCGGATAGACCGCATCATGAAGCATCTGGCAAATAATCGGAAGGTCGGGCGATTCGGGCGGTACGGAAAGAAGAACCCGCAGGCCGTGCGCGACTGCTGTTGCCGGATCGATCTCGTCCGGCCAGATGTCAGACAACGTCCAGTATGGATATTGGGCCAATAAGACCAAGGCGGCTACTTGACCCCGTCCCCAGTCGTCGGGCCGACCCCACCGCTCGACGATCTTTTCAGCCGCCCTCGGTACTTCCTCAATTCGCGCCAGCAGCGCATCCTTGACCCGTCGAATCTCGGCAACCGGAAAGTTGATCTTCGGACAGATTTGGCGGAACACTGCCGGAACTGACAAGTCCAGCGGCGGCCCGCCCTCGTTGGCGGCGAGGATGTCGGTCACATACGAGACGTCGATCTTGCTCTGGGCGTCTGTGCTTCGCGCCAGCACGATCAGGAGGTTCTTCTCGACTCGCGCTTTTCGAAAGGCCAAACGAAACGGCAGATCATCTCCACGAAAGACCACGAGTCGCCAGGAACGGCCCAGACGATCTGTTATGGTCTCTTTGCCTAAAACGCCTGCGTCAGCAAGGAGCCGGTCTCCGTCAATGGCGACCGCAACACGTGCATGGTCAGAGCGACCACTCAGCCACTTTTGGAAGACATCCACTGGCGTGTGGATCATGTTCTAATCGACCTCATCGAACAGGGACAGGCTCTTGTTCTTCGCTGCTTCAGCTTTGCGGAGCTTATCTTCCTCGCGAATGTCTCTCGAAATCTTATTCGAGGCCGCACCAGCCTGCTTCTGAGCACGGGTGTACAAATCGGCAGGTACTTTTTCGCGCAGAATGCTTTGGAATAGTCGCGTAATAAGGCGATATCCTTCTTCGGGATCGAAGCCGCGAAGCGCCGGCACGCTTTGGGTCTCTCCATCTTCGATTTGACGGGCCGCCCTAAAGAGCACCCCAATCCACTCGCATAGCTCTATGTCCGTAGTTGTCCGATGCAGCGACCCTGCAACATATCGCTCAGCATCGTGAAGCACACGAATTGACCGGTCGTCGTTCATCTTTTCGCGTTCTTCGACAGTCGGTTCCCGCCAACGATTGCTGTCGGCGTCGCGCCAACAATTCTCGGCCAACAGCATCTCCAGCGACAAATCTCGCGATACGTCAGCCGGCAAAAGACCCGTCGCCCGCATCCACAACGGCTTCAGTTCCCCAATTAGCATTGGCTTTTGCTGAATACTCTGACGCAACCAAGCAATCGAGGTGAGTTCGTTCTTGATCTCTACTTCTTCCTCAAACAATGATTTCCCGTTACCGTGTCCAACAGACTCACCCCGCAGATACCAGTGCTGGCCTATCCTCCGAAAGTATCGGGCACAGACGCGTTCGATAAACGGGAGATTGAGCCTTTCCACGCTTACTCCGCGAGGAATCAGTGTATTCATCAACATACTATTGATCGTTGCGGTGGTTCGATGCTCGTCGCTATACTTCGCTGGATCACTCTTGATGCGATCTGGTAACGTTTGAAGGTGTTCACGAACAGCCTGATTGACCTGCTGTTCTAAGTCGTGCTTCTCGGCCTGAGCCTCGGCGAGGACAACCGAGGGTTTGTGAAGATTGAACAGCACGTCTTTATCTACTACCTCTTCCTTTCCGAGGACTCCCTGAACCTGCTTGAATGATTTCTGCTCCTTGTCAAGAAGGAGCATGCTCACGATTTCAAAGCCCTCGCTTGTCGCCCCCTGCTTGATTGCTTCGAATACAGCGCCATCTGAATTGTTGAATTCAACTACAGCCCATCGACCAGGTTTAAGCACGCGAAACATGTGCTTGAACGCATTCCTCATATCTTCGGAGTAGTCTTCAAGTTCTTTGAACACGTAGCCGTCAGCCTGCCGAGCCGATTTTGAACGACGGTGCATGACCATTTCCAGCGAAACATCTGTGTATGAGCGCAACCAGCCTTCCCAAAGGAGAGAAGCGTCAGCATAAAAGATGTTGCCGCCAAATGGCGGGTCAGCAAAAATGAAATCAATTGATGAGTCTGGTATGCCTTCAAGTGTCGAGGCGTCTCCGCGGTTGACGCATACGTTGTAGGTTCTTATGTCTGCAAGCGCGACCAAGAGCACTTCAACACGCCGTTGCCAGGCCTCCCAGGTGTTTTCTTCGCGGATTAATGAACCGATGTACAGGGTCCCAGTTAGAGGATCGCCTGCACCTGAGGGTCGAAGACGATTTAGACGGGAGCATTTAAGGGCGATTGCCGTGAATGCGAACAGTACAGCCTTCCTTGTCCGTTCGTCCTTGGTCCCATCGATAGATGAAAAGAGAATAGCCAACGAGCGCAATTGGCGCGGAAAGTAAAAGTCGGAGACCCTCTGAATGCCCCGCTTGCCGGCTCCCATCGTTAGGAGCTCGCGGTTCGGGTAAAGAGTCTCTGCAGGAAACCACTCTTCACCGCTGGGTCCTTTTCGTGCAAGCCCTCGCTCATGCTCGGTGATACGTCGCAGGTAAGTGTGCCACTTTCCGTCAGCGTCGCTCCATCCCACGCATGATTCGACGGGCTCCGATCTGAGCCATGCGAGCTGAGACTGTTGCCATTCAACCTTGCATTTCGGGCATGTGAAAGTGCTTCCTTGTCTGTCGTCGTGGCCATGAATTAGAGAAGCGTACTTCAAAACGATTTCGTTGCCACAACCTCGCGCGACGCGTGTTGTTCGAGTGATAGGCTTGCCGGCGCTCTTACCCCTTGTGCTGATCTTGCGTGTGGACTCCTGAACACTGATGAAGCCCTCGCAACGATAAACATCAGACCAGATTGTGTATTGAATACTTGCTGGGATACAAATCCAGCGCTCATTCAGATCGAGGTCGAGCCCCTCCCATGAAGGACGTCTTGGCAGCTGAGCCACTGAATAGCCAAGTCGATCTTGGACTTCGGCCTTGAGGAGCAGTTCCCATGTGCGCGTCTCCTCATCATCTTCTTCGAGGAGTTGGTATTTAATCTTATGATCTGGCGCATTCTTCAGTCGGTTTGACACCGTTGAGTTGCACACGTCGTAGTCACCAGTGGCCGGCTCGTAGTGCTGTGTCCGATAGAGCGAAAGGAGTTCATTCCTTACATCGGTCTCGATGCGTTCGAATTCACGTTTGAGCACACCGGTATCGACTGGGGTGTTGTAGTTGTACGCAATGTGACAAGCGGCCGGCGAAAGATCATTGAGAATGCACGACCGCGCGCCGACGCGATCTTTCAGTTCGGGAAACAAGGTGAGTATGTCAGCCGGCGGTTGGGAGCACATCCGTGAGGCAACACCGGTCATCCCGGATCCGCAGAACGGATCAAGGATTAAGTCGCCCGGTTGCGTGTAGTGCAGGATGTAGGGGACAATGCTGCGGGGCGGAACCTTGGTGTGATAGGAGTGTGCGTTATAAATCGGATCGTTCTTGCCTTCCTTGATGTCGGCGGCGAATGGTGGTCGGTCGTAGTCGTCGGTAGCCGCGTCGTATGGACGGGCATGCGTGGCGATAAATACCTTGAGTGTTTCCGCCTGCGCCTCGGGATCGAGATACGGCGTGCCCTGATTCGGCATTACTGCACGCTCCCATTAGGGGGTTGAAGTCGCAGGAATACCCTGACACGCTTTGACCTGCCATGTTTCGCTTTGGCATCCTTGACTGCCTTGGCGAGCAGCCTCGCAAATTTGTCCACCGCTTCATCGACATGATCTTCTTTCGATGGCTCCTACGTCGCTGACGATGGGGCCAAGCTGAATCTCTTCCTGGACTAGATTCTCGTCGTAAAGAAGCTTGCGGAGGAAGTCAACGAGGTCGTCCGTCAGCACGCCCGCCAGTGCATCAGAATTTGTCAGTTGCACAATTTCGAGCAGCTTGGTCAGGTCGGGGCGGTCACCTTGTTCGGCCGCCTTCTTCAAGACCGTGCTGATGGCTGCGTCCTTGAACCGGTGGAATCTATCGGCGAGGCCAGACGCGACTAGTGCTGTCAGCTTTGCGACCTCGGCGGCGGGCGGCTGATCCAGCGGTGTCCATGAACATTTGGGGCACGTTGGAGCGGGGCCTTCGACGGCCGCATGCTCGGCGTCAGGACAGACATACAGCCGCTTTTCGATGGCTGCCAGATCAGCAGACACACTGTGCGTTGTGGGAAGGGGCGGTCCGAGCTCGACGATGGTATTCATCTTGACAAGCGCCCTGGCTTTGGGTTTCAGGTTGCCCAGGCTTGTCTCCAGTTCTGTCAACTTCTTGTAGTAGGCCCGATGGGCCTTGCGATACGAGTGAACGTAGTTGGCTTTCCATTTCTCGAAATTCTGGAGACGGACGGGGACGATAGCCGGATCTGCAAGAAGTGCGTCAAATTCAAAAAAGCACTTGGTCAAGTCGCGCTGAGCATCGACTTGATTGTCAATGTCGCAAGCACCGGAAAGGTAGTCCCTCACCTGACTGAGCTCGAAGGCCCTATCCCGAAGCTGACAGCCCTTGGTGTATAGATCGAATGCCTTTACGAAATCCTCAAGTGACGGGTAGCTTTCCCGGACTGCCGCATCAAATTCCTGGAAAGATGCTGACGCAGCAAGGCCAGTGAGTCGACCGCACGTCTCAGTCAATGACTTCGGCACGATGGCGCCCATCTTAGAAGCGAGTGTTGTTACGCTCCTATTGACTTCCGGCACTTCTGCTTTGAGCTTGCTCAGGATATTCAGAAGCTGCTCATCCCGCTGCGGCTCTTCATCAGGCGTGGCGACGGTCTTCAACGTATCGTCGAGGACGCGGGCATAAGGAAGAACTTCGTTCCACCCCTTCTGGACGGCGACAACCAGTCGTGCGCCGAGAAGGGCCTTGTCGAGTTTAGCGTTCCAATCACAGAGCGGCAGTGCGTGCGTCGTAAGCCTGTTGCCCGGGAGCGGCTTCTCGTTAGCAAGCGTAATGGGCGACGCAGCGTTCAAGACAAGCTCGAATCCGCCGGCCTTCACGAGCGAGGATGCATAAAGAACGACCATCGCTTCAGTGAGGCCAAATGGTGCCTTGCAGAATGCGGTCTTAAGCTCCGCCAGCGACGCATCCGCACGCCCCGTCAAATGCTCGCGCATTCGGACCAAAGCCTGCGAAGCTTCGGGCCTGAACTCAGTGGGATGCGATTTGACTGCAAGCTCCAGGCCAACGCCGAAGTTTTGGACAGCATCTTTTTCTGCATTGGCCCGGTCTTTGTGGAACAACCCTGCGAATACCTTTTTCGCATCGGCGTCGGTAAAGTCCTTCTTGAAATCTTTGGGACTGAATAAGGGCGTGTCGTAAGCCTTCTCGATCATCCGGCCGCCAAGATCAGCTTCGCGGTCTTTTGAGAACTTAAAGATCTCGGCGGCGGGTATGCCGTAGCCCTTCTGCGTAAGCACCTTGCCACGCCGAAATTCATCGAGCTGACATTTCAGGATGTCTTTCACAGCTTCCCGGCGCTTGGTCTCCGCGTACTCACGCAGGCTGGTCTGGTTGGGGGCCGAGGCGTTCCGCTTCATTTGTTCCGCCGCCATAAAGCCTGCGAGCGCTTCGCGCGTGTCCGCGGAAAGGGGTGCTGGTCGGCAAACGACGGTGCGGGCATCTTTCAATGCAGCGGCTATCTCGCCGTCTCCACCATCGGGACTTGTGGTTAGATAAATGATCCGGAAGTGTTGATCGGCATTCTTGATCTCCTCGCCGAACTCCGCCCTCCAGCGATCGGAGACAATGACTTCGCCGCCGTATTGGACCTTATGCACCCGCTTTGTGGAGGTTGCGGCTGTGTGAGGCAACTGATAAATAGCCGGTTTCCCGGCCTGGCGGTCTTGGGGAGTCCGCTGGTCGTGCGGCTGGAAGTCCGAAAGAATCCCACCGTTGACTCCGAGTTCCTCCTGTGCCTCCTTTGTGATATCGGGCAGTTGCCAGAACAAGGATTCCGTCCACTTGAGGTCCTGGATCTTAATTTCTTCCTTGGCCTTTTTCTTTAGCGGCCCGAAGATCCGGACAGGGTTGTCCTGGGCAACGGAGGTCTCATAAGAATAGACGACCACATCTTTCCCGTCTCGTGTTTTCTTGTCCGCTCGCACTGGAAAACCGCCTTGCAAGAGCTTCGTCAGCAAGTGCTCCGCTTGGGCCGTGGCGCCAACGGCATCGTCCATAAGCCAAGCTGCTTCGGCCACATCCACGGCGGTCATGCCGTCGCGGAGATTGTCTGGCAAACTCATGACCCAGAGGAACAGCGTTTCAAGAACCCCCCGGGCTTGCTCCCGTTCGTCGGGTGACATCTCCAAGTCCGGGAGCTGCTCCATCGCGCCTTGCAAGCTATGGAAGTCGTCCCTGTAACTCTCATGGCTGAGGCCCTTGAGCAATTCATCGGTTCGGATAATGTCCGACATAGTGATGAGTCGCTTCGTCTTGAGGGTAGTTTCATCGGAGAGTGCTTGCCATGCGATTCGGATGGCGGATCGTGCAGTTGGCAGATTGTGCTTCTCGGCACTCTGAGTGATGCGCCGCATCACATCAAATGTTCTCGGCTGAAATGGGAAGATCGCTGTGAAATAGTCGAGCGAGACATTACCCTGCCTGATGAACCTGTATTCTTTCCGGCAGAAGTCGTAGTAGTCCTTGACGTCAGTGGTAGCGCCTTTTAACAGATCACGGCAGCGGAAAGTTACAATCTCGCCGAAATCGCCTTTGTTCTTATCCGCCAAAAGGTACAGCGGGACAAACCGGTCGCCCTGCCCGCCGCCGGAGAGCTTCTGCGGCATGTCACCTTGGCTTGCGACGATTGTGATGATGTTTAGATGCGACGTAGGAAGAACGAACGCCAGCGTCTCCAGGATCTCCTCATCTTCCGCATAGGCGGCAGTGCCCGCCACGTGGCGGTCCTGCCACGAGCGGAATTCGTCCACCACGAGAAC
Source organism: Bryobacteraceae bacterium (assembly GCA_036521975.1). Taxonomy (GTDB): domain Bacteria; phylum Acidobacteriota; class Terriglobia; order Bryobacterales; family Bryobacteraceae; genus Palsa-187. The sequence continues at coordinate 9,850 of DATDGT010000005.1, read as the reverse complement.
GACGCCGTCGTACTTTCCGATCTTTGTAATTTGGTCGTAGATGTAAGTGAATCGCTCCTTGAATTTTCCTTTAAGACGACCCTCTGGGATTGTGGACCGAACGAGTTCCTGGCCAAACTTCTTCGGTCCCTGCTTGGATCGAAAGTCCTCGGGCGTGCAGCTATGCTCTTCCTGAAAGAACGTATTTACTGCGGACTTAAGAACGGAATTCGCCTCGTTGGTGTACCAAGAATCTGCGATCTCAGCGGATGTGAGCTTTACTTGCGTTGCGAGCTCCGGGTCATGCAGGTTGAGGCTTTCGCGAATCTGCTCCTCAAAGATCCGCATGAGGCTGTCGTTGCCATGGGATTCGCCCATCCCGCGGAGAGAAAAGGCGACAGGGAACATCTTCACCTTTGAGAGCGCCGCTGCGTATTCATTCCTGAGTTCTTCATCGCGGAGACTGCTCCATAAATCCAACTCGCGCCACATGAGGAGGTCGACCAACGCAGCCAGGAAGTGGGTCTTTCCCGCTCCATATTCAGCCTGAACCCAGAATCCTTGTCCCTGCCGGTGAACGACCGATTCCAGGATTCTTTTGAAGTGTGCCCGTAACGCTGGCGTCAGATGGTATTCGGAGACGCATTCTTTTGCTTTGTCTTTCTGGATGTAGAGCGCCAGCGACGGAGTTGTTTGCGGCTCAGGCTTCAGACTGATAAGTTTTGATAGTTCTATTAGCGCCATGGCATTAACCTCAAGCTTCAATGAGCCGCTTGATCAATTCGGTTTTTGAGAAGTACTCGGCCAACCTGTCTGAAGCGCATTCGACCTCGTCTGGCCAGTCACTTTCGTTGCAATGCCCTTCGACGAGGAGGATGACCATCGAAAAGTCGTTGCAGAACCAGTCGTAAAAGTCTTGCACCCCAACGCGGTAGCGAGCGAGCAAGCCGGCGGATCGCACGAGCAGGGCAGTACGTTTATTCGCTTCGCGCGAAATTGATTGCAGGCATTTGCGTAGCGATTGAGAAAGGTGCCGGCGAACCTCGTCATCGTCGACCGGTAGGGAAGTTGGGTCGAATGTATCCAGCAAATCGAGGATCTCGACCTGAACGCTCGTCAGGAAGGGGACCAATTTGCTCTCTGCTCCAAACCAAAGGATGAGTTCTCTGTCCCACGTTCGTTGGCGGAGGAGGTTAGTGAGTTCATCGTGATCGTGCGTCTGCATTGTTTAGAGCCTCACTCCTTTGGAAAGAAAGGCGTCCAAGGTCAGACACGTTGTCAGTTGATCAAGTTGATCAGCGACGACATACTTTCCAATGAATCCTGCGGCGTCGGCTTCACGGAAGACCGCTCGAACTTCATCTTCGCGCTTGAAGCCAAGGTGCTTCCAGAACGGGTTGGCCAGCAGATTCCTCAATTCGATTGTCCGCTGTTGGGCTGAAGCAAAAATGTGATGGGTGAGGAGCAGTAACGACGTCTTGCTTGGATTTAGGGCAACAAGCTCATCGTCCTCACCAGGACGGCGCTCAAGTACGCCGAGTCGCATCAGATTCGATCTGAGCCGTTGGGTGGTTTTTTTGGTGGGGGCACCGCCATAGTGGTTCGCGAGAAACCGGTCAAAGACTGTAGGCGGTACCCTCATTCCAAACTCAATTGGAAATAGGCAGTCTGCCACGCACGCGCCCATTACCGGTTCGTTGGCCAAGTAAAGATACCGGAGGATGTCGGTGAGGATCTTTTCGTCTTGATATGCGACCCACGTCTTACGCGCAATCCCGTCCAATCCGTCCGCAAAAAACCAGCGGATTAAAAAACGGGCATATCGCAGCCTGGTCTCCTGGCTGTTTTGCCCGAGGCGCGAAACCAGGCAGGTCTGCAGTTCCTTTAGGTCGCGGCAAGCGGTCGACTCCTTGACAGCGAGGATCGCCTCGGGGAACTGAAGATCAGATATCGTTTTCTTCGCCCCGGTGCCCCGGCGGATCGGCTGTGCCGCTGGCGCGGCAACAGGATCGCTAGCGTCACTCTGGCCGAACAGGCTGTAGGTATCAGTTTTCATGTTTATGAGGGTGGCCGGAAGTTCGGGAGCGCTCTCGCACATAATCCAATGCCTCACGTTCCAAAAGGAACTGCGACCGAGTGACCTGTTTCCACCACTCTGAGGCCATTGACATAAGGTATTGTTTTAGCACCTCGCGGCCTTCCCTGTTGCAGGTTCGGCGACGCTGATCGAAACGTTGAACGAATGGCGTAGCCCACGATTTCCCAGGGCGCGGCGCACCGGGTGCTTGAGGAGAGGTTTGAGTACTCATCGAATCGGTTCCGTTCCTTCGTTCAGAATCGCCAGGTACGGCTCGTAGACAAACAACCGGTGGCGCTCGCGCCCGGTAATTTCACGCAGAATGCCCAAGTGCCGCATGTGCTCCAGTGACTTTGCCACCGTGGGTGCGGAAATCCCGATTTTCTGAGCGGTCGCCGGGATTGAGACGATTGGATTGCGTTGCATATGCTGGAATACCCGTAGGACAGAGGCCGCCGGGCGGCCCAGGGCCTCGATCCGCCGTTGGTCATCTTCGAACAGCGCAACGATGCGACGCGCAGCGCTTGCAGCCTGCTCCGCGGTGTCTTTCACGCCGGTCAGGAAGAAGTCGAGCCAAGCTTCCCAATCGCCCTTAGCACGGACGCGATCTAGAAGATCGTAGTAGGCCGTGCGGTGAGTCTTAAAGTAGAGGCTCAGATAAAGAATCGGCTCACGGATGACATTCTGTGCACACAGGAGGAAGGTAATTAGTAGCCGCCCGAGCCTCCCGTTGCCATCGAGAAATGGATGAATGCTCTCGAACTGCACGTGAACCAGGCCAGCCTTGATGAGCACTGGGAGATCCGGACGGTCTTCGTGCAAAAAGAGTTCAAGACTGCTCATGCAATCGAGCACCAGATCCGGTGGCGGAGGTACGAAGGAAGCATTTCCTGGCCGGGTTCCGCCGATCCAGTTCTGGCTTCTTCTGAATTCGCCTGGCTGCTTTTCGCTACCGCGCCCCTTCGAGAGCAAGACATCGTGTATTTCACAAATGAGCCGCAAGGAGAGAGGGAATCCGGAGCGTAGCCGCTGAAGACCGTGGTTCATGGCGGCAACATAGTTGGAGACCTCCTGAACGTCTTGGATCGGCACGCCGGGAACCTCGTCGTTCTCAAACATGAGGAGGTCCGAAAGGGAAGACTGGGTGCCCTCAATCTGCGATGAGAGCACAGCCTCTTTCCGAACATATGTGTAGATGAACAACGAAAGATCGGGGAGAATCGAGGCAAGACCGTCGAGCCGTCCGACCGCCTGGTTCGCCTGCTCCAAGAGTTGTTGCAGCCCGTCCAGACGCAGCGGTGGGGCTGGCGGTAAGGCCGGCGGAACAAAGGCTTGGACGGTTTCCTTTTCGTACGTTTTGACGACGTGGCGGCCAAGCCTTTGATTTGATTCAACTTCCACTCTATTCCAATCCTTTCGTTGCCACGGCTCTAACGAAAGGATACACCATTTTAATTTTGTTATGCCGGTTTAGTGGCGGAAACCCATTTTCCTTCCGCAGTGAGAGCCGGTATTTACGGATCCCCGACCGCGCCCGACCCCACTTCCACCAAGAGCCGGGCTACCGCGGAGATCTTTCATCGCGGGGTGCGAGTGGCGTCGCATGCCCGCAGCTCTGTCCCCTACACCGCCACCACACTGCACCAACACCGGCCAAGAGTCATCGGGCGCATCTGGAGTGGACTCGTCGAAGAGCAGTCCCCCCGATCAAGGAGATCGTGTCCTCTGTCGAGGTCGACCAGGAAATCGATATCGCTGGATGGCTTGTTTTCGCCTGTCGCGACAGAGCCGAACACGCGCACATTATGACAGCCATGCCGCTCGGCCAAATGTACAATTTGGTCTCGCTTTTCCCGCCGCAGTTGTTGGAGAGTAATCATCGGCTCTCCTGCCGGTCCAGACCCATAGTTACAACGGCTCGGCGATGGCGCTGGTGGCGGGAGAGCCAAGCCTACTTTTTTTTCACAGTCACTCGCTCCGCCGGGCCGGTGGGGACGGCGAAGGCGCTGTCGCTTACGCCGCGATTGATGGAGACGGAATCGGAAAAGATCTGGTAGACCTTGTCGCCGTTGCGCTCGCGCATGATCTGGTGCGGCCATCGGACTCCGCCTGCGTCCTGATAGCGGGCGAAGCGCGTCACTTCCTCGTTGCGGTCGTGCGTTTTCGGATCGCGCCAGACCATCGACTGCCGCACCGGGAGCTTCGAGTCCTGATGGAAATACACCGTAACCACGCGGTTCTGGGAATCGGTGATATCGACGATCTCCACAGGCTGATTCTCCACCACATCCGCGCCCTTCGATTCGAAGATCAGACCCCGCTCGCCGAGCCGGATACGCAGAATGTAGAAAATGTTTCGAAGCGTCGTGTCCCGGTAGCGGTCGATCCGGTCCATGTCCAAATCCTTCGCGCCGCGAAACGTGACTTCCCATGCGCCGTCCTCGCGGAACAGCACATATCCCAGCTCTTCGTATTTGCCAAACGCCTGGCGCTCGCGCACGGCCAGCTCGTCGCCGGTCTTGCCCTCGGTGGGAGTGAGATAGCGCGTATAGATGGTGGCGACAGACAAACCTGACAGCCGTTCGTGGTAAAACGAATACGCGCGGCCGGATTCGATGCGGTCCTCCATCTTGAGAAATTTGTCGCCGCCCAGCGCGGCGATGGCGTCGTCGATGACGTGCTTGGCTCGAACTTCGATGCTGGTCTGACCCTGCGCGACCGCCAGCGCGGGCAGCATCAGAATTAACGCGCACAACGCATTCGCTGTACGCTTAGTTAACGCGCACAACGCATTCGCTTTGCGCTTAATGAGCGGCCAGGAGAACTTCCTCACGGCTTTTTACTCAAATCCTCCGTCTTTAATCCGGTATTGAATCGATATTCCGAAACCGTCGCCTCGCCCAACTTCCGGCCGCTCTGCTGCATCGAGATTTTGAACGGCATTTTCAAGCCGCCGGTTTCGCGCCAATCCGAAAGCGATTCCACCACTTCGGCGCCGCCTCCCAAGCCCGGCTGCCTGTAAGTCTGTTTCGAAGGGAGGCCGGTCGAGGGATCGAATTCCAGCGTCACGACCTGGCCGTCGGCGGAGGAAATCTGCACCGTATGGTCGTTCAGGGCGTTCACCGTTCGCGATAAATCGCGGCTGGAGAGCACCAGCGCGTTCATCTGCCGGAACAATTCGCCCTGCGCTTGTCTCAATATATCCGCGTTCATGTTCTGTACGCCCTGCGGCGTGGAAAGCCATCCGGATTTCCCATCCGTATAGGCCACCATCTTGCCGATGGGCTGGATCTCCTGCTCCTGGCGGAAAGTGGCGGGCGCGATAAAAAGATTGGTCTGTTTCATCCTCATTCCGCCGGCCGCGGGATCGAGCGCCAGATCCAGGACTTGCGTGGAATCTCTCACGGCCGTGAGTTTGTCGGCGCCGCCCATGGCTTGCGCGGCCCGATCCAGCAGGGCCTTGCCGCGGTTCTGGCTCGCCGCGTCGCCGGCGGCGACCGCGGGCTTCAAGGACGGAATCGTGAGGTCGATGGGCGTCACTTTGGCGTTCAGCGCCGTCAGAGGCTTGCCGAAATCCTTAGCATTGCCTACGGCGACAATCGCGAGATCTTCCGGCCGGAAATGTTCCTTGACCACGCGCAACACATCTGCGCGAGTCACAGCGGCGATGGCTTTCTGATATTGCAAAAGGAAATCGCGCGGATAGCCGAAATATTCGTAGCGCACAAGGCGCGCCAGCGTTTTCGCCGGGCTGTCGAAATTGAAGACGAAAGCGTTCAGCACGCCGTCCTTGGCTTCCTTCAGTTCCTGTTCCGTCACTTCGGCCGACCGGAGCTTTTCCAACTCGGCCTGGGCGGCTTGAATGGTCTCCGTTGTGGTCGCCGATTTGGTGCTGCCCACGATGCGGAACGTTCCAGGATGGTCGTAGTCGGCCGACCAAACCGCGGCGATGCTGTAAGCGTAGCCGAGCTTGGTGCGGATCTCGGTCATGAGACGGCTGCTGAACCCCTGGCCCAGGATATCGGCCGCCACTTCGAGCGCTGCGTAATCCGGATCGCGGAACGTGCCACCCAACTCGCCGATCGAGAAGAAGGTCTGGGTGACGTCTTCCTTCGAGGCGAAATAGACGCCGGGCGCGGGTTTGGCTGTCACCTTGGGAAATGGAGGAACGGGCGGCTGCTCCACTTTCCAGTCCGCGAAAAGCTTTTCGAGCTGGTCTTTCATTTCCGCCGCGTTGAAATCGCCGTAAACCTCTAGCATCACGTTCTTCGGGAAATAGTAACGGCGATAGAAATCGATCAGATCGACGCGATGGATGTGAGCCAGGTCTTCATATTCGGTCTGCCAGCCGTAGGGCGTGTCCCTGCCGTAGAGGATGCGCATCAGCTCCCGATCGGGAATGGCGGCGGCTTCGTCGTTGCGGCGCGCGATGGCGCTGCGAAATTGGTCCAGAGACAAATCGATCTTGTCCTGGCGGAATTCGGGATTTGCCAATACGTCTTTGAACGCCGCTAGCACCGCGCCCGCCGATTCTTTCAAGGCGCGGAAACTCACCGTCGCGCTGGTCTCGCCCATGTTCGATTCCACCGCGCCGGCGACGTTTTCCAGTTGTTCGTCGAGCTGATCGCCGGTTTTGGATTTCGTTCCGCCGGAGCGCAGCACTTCTGCCATTACATCCGACAAACCCTTCTTGTCCGGGGTATCGAAAAGATTGCCCGTGCGGATCAGGGCGGTGCCGCTCACCAGGGGCAGCTCGTGATCCTCCAGCAGGAACACCCGCATGCCGTTCGAAAGCGTGGCTTCAACCGGCTGCGGAATCTTCACCTGGCCGAGCGGAGGATACTTCAACTCCTTGTAAGAAGGAATCCGCGCAGGCGCGGGCTGCTGCGCGGCGACGGGCATCATAACCGAAAACAGAGCCGCGACGAACCCCAGAATCGTAAGCGACTGCATTCTGACTCCTGTCTCCTGACTCCTGACTCCTGCCTCCCGGCGTCTCATTTGTGCTCTCCCTGCGCAGGCGTGTAGGTATACGCCACGGTTCGATGTTCCTTGACCAGATATGTCTTGGCCACTCGCATCACGTCGTCCGCGGTAACCTTGTCGTAATCCTGCAACTCGGTGAACAACCGCCGCCAATCGCCGAAATTGGCTTCATAGAAGCACAACTGTTCGGCCATGCCCGCATTGTTGTCGAGCTTTCGAATCAGCGATGCGCGCAGCTTGGTTTTCACGCGCTGGAGCGATTCGGCATCCACCTTCTGCGTCTTCACGCGCTCGATAATCGCGTCCATTTCCTTTTCATTTTCTTCGACCGTATGACCCTGCGCGGGCGCGACGAAAAAGATGAATAAAGAAGGATACTTGCCGCCTGGGTAAAGCGCGTCGGCTTCCGCGCCGAGCGCCATGCGCTTATCGCGAATCATATCTTTATAGATCAGACCAGTGCGGCCGTCGGAAAGAATATCGCTCAGCACGTCGAGCGGGACGTCGTCGGGTGAATACTGACTGGGCCGTTTGTAGGCGGCGATCCAAAAAGGCTGAGCCGCCGAGGCCACGGTCGCGCGTTTTTCTCCGTCCTGAACCGGCTCGACTGTCCGCACGATGGGAGGCGTAGGGCCTTTCGGCAGCCGTCCGAAATACTTTTCCGCCAACCGCTTGGCTTCGGCTGGATTCACGTCGCCGGCGATGGCGATGGTCAAGTTCCCGGGCGTGTAGTAGCGCTTGAAGAACGGAAAGGCGTCGGTGCGCCGGAGTTGTTCGATGTCGCTGCTCCAGCCGATGGGCGAGACCTTATAGGGGTGCGCGGTGAACGCGGTGGCGAGCAACTGCTCCACCAACTGGCCCACGGGATCCGATTCGGTGCGCATGCGCCGCTCTTCTCGCACCACGTCGCGCTCCTTATAAAATTCGCGCAACACGGGATTCAGGAACCGCGACGATTCGAGCAAAAACCAGAGCTCGATGCGATTGGAGGGAAAACTGTAGAAGAATTGCGTCTGATCCTCGGCTGTATTAGCGTTCATTCCCACGCCGCCGTTGGATTCCACGATGCGGTCGAACTCGTTCGGCTCGACGAAACTGTTGGCCTTGTCGATCGCGCCCTTCAGATCGGCTTTTAGCGCTTCGATCTTTTTGGGGTCGGCGCGGAAAGCCTTATTCTGCTCCGCTTCCAACCGATCGTAGATCTCCTCGACCGCGTCCAGTGCCTTTTTTTCCTCCGGCCAGTTCTTGGTGCCGATGGTGTCGGTGCCCTTGAACGCCATGTGCTCGAACATGTGAGCGAGACCGGTGCGGCCGCTGGGATCGTCCACCGAGCCGACATTCGCGTAGGTGTGGAAAGAAACAACGGGCGCCTCGTGCCGTTCCAAAACCAGCACGGTAAGGCCGTTGGGGAGGGTGAACCTGGTGACCTTCTTTTCGAAATCCTGGAGGGATTGGGCTGCCAGAAGGCCGGGCAGCAGGAGGGCGAAAACAAATCGCATTACTCCCAGGGTATCAGGGCAGTTCTTGGAGGGCGGGCTTCAGCCCGCGCGAGGCTTTAGCCTCGCCTTTCGGGAGTGGCTTTGGCCGTGGACCAGGCCCTGGCAGTCGGATGCACTATGGCGATGCGAGCGCCGAGGACGGGGGACGAAATTTCACATAACGCCAGCCCAATTCTATCTGCAATAGTTCCGGCGGCCCCTCTCATCCCGTCCCCGTGGCTCGACCCCGCCGGAACCACTGAAGATAGAATCCTAAGGATTATCGGCTTCCGATGGGGGCTTGCACCGCCCGAGGGGGACGGAGCGTTGTAGGGCCGAGCAAAGTGGCCTTTAGTGCTACGCTCAGTGTGGAAAGCGATGTTCTTGGTGTTCATTAAAACCAAAGCGTTGAAGGTCGCCTTTCTTGCGCTTGTACTCACCTCTACGATAATGCGAGGAGAATCGCTTGCCGCAATCCTAGCGCGCATGGACCGCTCGGCGGTAGAATTCCATTCCGTCACAGCCAGGATGAAACGCGTCGACTATACCGAGGTGGTCGACGACAAGAGTGACTCCGAAGGCGTCATGAGCCTAATGCGGACGAAAACAGGCGCAGTGACATTAGTTCAGTTCGAATCGCCGGAGCCACGCTCGGTTTACATCAGCGACCATAGCGTCCAGGTGTACTATCCCAAAGCCAATACGGTCGAGATCTACGACACTGCGAAGTTCACGTCGCGAACGGATCAATTTTTGCTGCTGGGATTCGGAACCACCACGGCAGAGTTGAACAAAGCCTATGAGCTCAAGGCGTTGGGGATGGAGACGGTGGCAGGTGTGGCGGCAACGCGCATCGAGTTGACTCCCAAATCTGCTGAAATGAAGAAGCTGTTTACCAAGATCGAGCTGTGGGTTCCGGAAGGCCAGGACAAGCCTATTCAAGAAAAAGTCACGGAGCCCTCGAAGAACTACATCCAAGTCACTTATTCGGACATGAAAGTAAACCTCCGGCTGCCCGCGTCTTTTTACGAATTGAAGCTTCCGGCGGGCGTAAGGAAGGTTTTTCCGCAGAAGTAGATCCTGCCAACAACTGCGTGGCGCTTGCCGCGCTTTTACCGAGTCGCTTAAACTAGCATTTTGGTCTATCGTCTAGTCTTTGAAAACTTCAGGCATCGGCCGGTGCGGACCCTACTTAGGGTCCACGCAAAATTAACTTCCACAGATTCTCACAGATTGGGTGCAATGGTGTAGTTCCACCGCGGCAATATCTTGCCGGGTTTGAGAGCGAGCGATGAGATGAGTCGGCGGTTCGGTTTGAGACCGGTGGGAT
>DATDGT010000004.1:0-13906 GCA_036521975.1 Bryobacteraceae bacterium | reverse complement strand
CTCTCGAACGCTTTCTTCGACTCTCTCGGCCTTCCGAAGTTGGCGGTCGGGCGCTAGCTCAACCCGCCGAACCGCCGTATACGGACCCGTACGTACGGTGGTGTGACAGGGAAAGCGAGTGATCGCCTACCTATGTCGATTCCACATTTCGTGCAGTCGGGTTGGGCAAGATGGTGGCACAGGCTTTAGCCTGGATAGCGCCGGGATAACCCTATCCGTCCGTGCGGTTCGACGCTAAGTAGTCCAAACATCCGAGGTAGGAACCGTGTGCGTTAGGAGCGCCAGCACGGGTCTGTGCGCGGGGCGATCAGTAATGGTCGTCCCTACCGCGACTGAATCGAGCAATGCCCCGAGCGCTCATTCCTTCTTGAAAACTCGTGTTGATTTGGAACTCTCGCCGCAACGCGCGACTCCAAAAACCTGAACCAAACAGACCCCGTAAGCAGTCTAACGCGCGTGCCCTTAATCGCAAACTGAAAGGAGATCCCGTATGCCATAACGTTTCGGTAGCAAAAGAGAATTCGACCGACATCCAACTCTACTACGAGGATCACGGCTCGGGCAGCCCCGTAGTGCTGATTCACGGTTATCCGTTAAGCGGAGCTTCGTGGGAGCTGCAAACCGCCGCACTGTTGAAAGCCGGCCACCGCGTAATCACATAAGCCAGGCAAGAGAAGGTTCGTGGCATGCAGAGGACTGGCCTGAAATATGCGCTTAAACAGGCGAAACGCATGTTACGGATCGCGCTTCATTAGGATGAGAGCGAATCTCGCCCGGCGCACCGCGAGAGTTGGCGGGCCCTGGTGGCGGAAATGTTCGGCGCTCGCCGCCTTGCTAAGGAAACCGAAGTTGTCGTGAGCCATTGTCATCCACCTGGAAAGGTCTCCCCGGCGGCGAAGACTCTGGTTCGGGAGACATAGCAATGAAACCCAATGTCGTTCTCAAATGGAAACGTATGGCATGGGCCTCAGCCGGTGCGCTGGTGGCTGTGCCATTGTTCTTTATCGCTCGTTCGGGTGCCAAGTCCACGGCGCAGACGCCACCCCCACCGGTGGTGGAAGTCGCCGAGGTCCAGCAGAAAGACCTTCCCATTTATGGCGAATGGATCGGAACGCTGACCGGACAGGTAAATGCCGACATCAAAGCGCAGGTCACTGGCTATCTGCTCACGCGGCCCTACCAGGAAGGATCGTACGTCACTAAGGGACAACTTCTCTTCGAAATCGACCCTCGGCCATTTCAGGCGGCGCTCGATCAAGCAAAGGGTCAATTAGCGCAGGCGGAAGCGCAAGTGGCCCAAGAGGAGGCGCAGCTCGCCACGGCTGAGGCGAACCAGCTCAGGAGCCAACTGGATCTGGAAAAGTACGGTCCTCTGTCAAAGGCCGATGCCATCAGCAAGCAGGATTTCGACGATACAAACCAGACAGACATCGCCAACAAAGCGCAAGTGCAGGCCACCAAAGCGGCGATCAGGGCTGCGAAAGCTCAAATTCAGGCGAACCAAGCCGCGGTTGAAGCCGCCGCGATCAATCTCGGTTTCACCCGCATCGTTTCCCCGATCAACGGCATTGCGGGCATTGCCCAGGCACAGGTCGGCAACCTGGTCAGCGTCAGCAGCAACCCGCTCACCACGGTCTCGACCCTCGACCCCATTAGAGACTATTTCACAGTCAGCGAGCAGGAATATCTCGCGCTGCAAAAAAAGCTTTCGGGTTCTGGCTCGCAGCGCTGGAAGGTGCAGCTCATCCTGGCGGACGGAACCACCTATGCGCGTCAAGGCGAGTTCTATTTCGCGGATCGGCAGGTGGATCAAAATACAGGCGCAATCCAACTGGCAGCGCTCTTTGCGAATCCTGGAAATGTCCTCCGGCCGGGACAATACGGCAAAGTGCGTGCCGTGATTCGAGTGCAGCCAAACGCCCTACTGATTCCTCAGGCCGCCGTGGTTGAACAGCAGGGCAGCTATTCGGTTGATGTTGTCGGGAGCGACAGCCGCGTCGCCATGCGTCCGGTTCAAGTAGGCGAGCGCACCGGGACCATGTGGGTGATCCAGGAGGGTTTACAGCCCGGCGAACGCGTGATCGTCGAAGGCCAGCAAAACCTCAAGCCGGGTATGGCGGTCGAAACCAAGCCTTTTCAGGGGAGTCGCGAATGACCGCCGGCTTGCCGATAACTCAAGGCTAAAAAGGACTGAAGAATCATGTCCAAGTTTTTCATCAACCGGCCGATTGTCGCGATAGTGATTGCCCTTCTGACGGTCATTCTCGGTTTCGTCATGATCGAGACTTTGCCGGTGGCGCAGTTCCCAAGTATCGCCCCGCCTGAGATCCGGTTGCAAGCCACCTACGTTGGCGCGGACGCGCAGACGCTGGAGCAAGCGGTGGCTACGCCGATCGAGCAACAGGTCAGCGGCGTGGACCACATGACCTACATGTACTCCATAAACGCCACCGCCAACCAACAAACGGAGTTGTTTGTCGATTTCGATCTCCAGACGGATCCAAACGCGGACCTGTTGCTTACCCAGTCGCGGGAGCAATTAGCGGAGGGTCAGTTGCCGCCCCAGGTGAACACCTATGGAATCGTTCTCAAGAAGTCGACCACCGCGCCGCTCATGCTGATTTCTCTCTACTCGCCGCAGGGCACTCACGATGCAAACTATCTCGCCAACTACGCCTACATCAACCTGAATGATCCTATCGGACGCCTGTACGGCGTCGGACAGACGCAGATATTCGGCTCGGGACAGTACGCCATGAGGCTCTGGGTGAAGCCCGACCAACTGGCGAAGCTGGGTATCACTATTACCGATATTCAAAACGCGATCCAGGCGCAGAACACGGTCAATCCGGCAGGTCAGGTGGGAGGCGAGCCGGCTCCACAACACCAGCAATTCACGTACGCCGTGCTGGCTCAGGGCCGTCTGACGACGCCACAGGAATTCGAAAACGTCGTTCTGCGCGAGGCGCCGAATGGCGGAATCGTCAGGGTGAAAGACGTAGCGCGAGCCGAGCTGGGCACGCAGGACTACAGCCTCATCGGTCGCCTGAATGGCAAGCCCTCAGCGATTATTGCTGTCTACCAACTTCCCGGATCCAATGCTGTTCAAACAGCGAAGGCCGTACGGAAGCTGATGGGCCAGATGAAGCAGCATTTTCCCGAAGACATCGATTACGCCTTCTCGCTGGACCAGACTCTCCCGGTTACGGAGGGAATGAAAGAAATCCTCGAAACCCTGGTGATTGCGCTCGTGTTGGTGATCCTGGTTGTCTATCTCTTCCTGCAAGACTGGCGCGCCACCCTGATTCCGATGCTGGCTGTGCCCGTCGCGTTGGTCGGCACGTTTGTCTTGTTCCCGATTTTCGGCTTCTCCATCAATACGCTTTCGCTGCTGGGGCTGGTGCTGGCAATCGGTCTGGTGGTGGACGACGCCATCGTCGTAGTCGAGGGAGTGCAACGCCACATCGAGGAGGGGCTGGCGCCCAAAGACGCGGCTCTAAAGGCGATGGAAGAGCTCTCCGGGCCGGTGGTTGGCATTGCTCTGGTCCTGGCGGCTGTGTTCGTGCCTACCGCCTTGATTCCCGGTATCACGGGAAGGCTCTATCAGCAATTCGCGCTGACCATCGCGATCTCGGTAGTGCTCTCGGCCTTCAATGCGCTCTCGCTCAGCCCGGCGCTCGCCGGACTGTTGCTAAGGCCCAGGCCCGCCGGCGAGAGGCGTGGAGTCTTGAGGAAAGGCTTCGACGTTTTTAATCACTATTGGGACCGCAGCACGGAGGGCTTTGTCCGGTGGTCGAGCGCCGTGATTCGGAAGGGCTATCTCGTGCTGGCGCTGCTTGCCGCCTTCCTCATTGCCGGAGTCTTCCTTTTCGGCCGGCTGCCCTCCAGCTTCCTCCCGGATGAAGATCAAGGGTACTTTTATATCAACATGCAGCTTCCCAATGCAGCCTCACAGGAGCGCACAGCCGCGGCTGCGAAACAAGTAGAGGAGATTCTTGCCAAAACCCCTGGCGTTGAGTACACCAGCAGCGTAATTGGTTTCAGCCTGCTCAGTTTTGTCCGGACCTCTTATAACGCCTTCTTTTTTGTGACTTTGAAGCCCTGGGGTGAGCGCAAAACACGGAGCGAACAATTTCAATCGATCAAGGCGCATTTCAACCAGGAACTCAGCCGGTTTCCGGCGGGAACTGTCTTCAGTTTCTCGCCGCCGGCGATACCAGGCGTCGGCACTTCCGGTGGATTTCAGTTCGTTCTCGAAGACCGCGCCGGCAAGGATGTCCAGTTCCTGGCAAACAACCTGGACAAATTCCTGGCAGCCGCCCGGAAGCGTCCGGAAATCGGCTTGCTCAGCACAACGTTCCTGCCGAGCGTACCGCAAAAGTTCGTGAATGTCGACCGGGACAAGGTGCTGAAGCAGGGCGTGACTTTGACGGATGTCTACAACACCATTCAGGCGTACATGGGCGGCTTGTTCATCAACTACTTTAACGTTTTCGGCCGCACCTGGCAGGTCTACGTCCAGGCCGAAGCCCCTTTCCGGGCCAATACGGACAATCTAGGGCAGTTCTATGTTCGCAACAGCCAGGGCCAGGTACTGCCGCTCTCCGCATTGGCGAAATTCGAGACCCGCTCAGGTCCTGAGTTCACCATGCGCTACAACGAGTACCGGTCCGCGCAGATCAACGGCGGCGCCGCACCCGGCTACAGCTCGGATCAGGCGACGGCGGCCCTGGAAGAAGTTTTCAAGCAAACCATGCCCCGCGAAATGGGTTTCGATTATATGGGCATGTCGTATCAGGAGCAGCAGGCGCGAGAAGGCGTTCCCGCGGGGGTCATATTCGGCTTCTCTCTCCTGTTCGTCTTTCTCATTCTCGCGGCCCTGTATGAGAGCTGGTCGTTGCCTTTCAGCGTGCTGCTGAGCACCCCTGTCGCGGTCTTCGGCGCCATCGCCGTGCTTTGGCTCCGCCGGTTGGTGATGGCCGCCTATCTGCCCGCTTATTCGGTGCAGATCGAAAACGACGTTTACACGCAAATCGGTCTGGTGATGCTGATAGGCTTGGGCGCGAAGAATTCAATCCTGATCATCGCTTTTGCCAAAGAACAGTACGAACAGGGCAAACCGCTGGTCCAAGCCTCGCTTGAAGGGGCGAGGCTCCGCTTTCGACCCCTCATGATGACCGCGCTTGCTTTTATTTTCGGCTGCGTGCCGCTGTGGATCGCCTCCGGAGCCGGCTCGATCGCGCGTCAGGTGATCGGGACCACGGTCATTGGGGGCATGCTGGCGGAGACGTTCATCGGCAGGTTCTTCGTCCCCGCCATCTTCGTTGCGGTCGAGAGGTTAGCGGGATCGAAGGCTTCCTGCCCGGAGTGCCCGCCCAATCCGTCCCCAGCGCCGGCTCAAGGAGACTGATGTGAAAGCTTCCAGCGATCTTGCTATTGTGGCCGCGGCCGCGCTTGTGCTCAGCGCCTGCGCAGTCGGACCCAACTATCACCGGCCGGCTGTGCCAACGCCTACCACCTTCCGCGGCGAATCCCCGCAGATGCAAGCGCAATCCACAACGTTCGCCGATCTGCCATGGTGGGAAGTGTTCCACGACCCCCGATTGCAGCAACTCATCCGCACGGCCCTGAAACAGAACTACGATCTGCAAGTGGCCATGGAGCGCGTCACTGGCGCAAGAGCCCAGGTTGGCATCGCGCGCTCCAATCTGTTTCCGCAACTTTCGCTCGACCCCAATTTCAGCGGTGGGAAGACCGTCGAGGGCGCAAAATCCAACATTTTTTTGCTGGCCGCCGACATGGTCTTTCAGGTGGATCTATTCGGCCGCTATCGGCGGGCCACCGAAGCGGCCCGGGCTCAACTGCTGGCCAGCAAGGACGCGCAACAGACCGTAATCCTGACTCTGGTGAGCGACGTGGCGAGCGATTACTTTCTCCTTTGCGACCTCGACCTCCAGCTTCAGATTGCGCAAGAGACAGTGGACACCCAGGGAAATTCCGTCAGACTCACCGAGCTACGCCTCAGTCACGGTGTGGGCACCAAGCTGGACGTGCTTCAGGCGCGGCAAGTGCTGGATACGGCAAATGCTCAGATTCCGGACCTGGAGCGGCAAATCGGACAGACTGAGGACGCGATCAGCATTCTCCTGGGCGACTATCCGCACAACATCGCTCGCGATACAGAGCTCGGCGTCGAGACTCCAACAGGCTGGAAGTGGAGCGAGACTCTGCCGCCGGAATTACCGCCGGGGCTGCCTTCGGCGCTACTCGAACGCCGGCCCGACATCCGCGAGGCCGAACAGAACCTGGTTGCCGCCAACGCCGATATCGGAGTAGCTAAGGCGATGTTCTTCCCGCAGATCTCTCTCTCCGCCTCCGGAGGTGCGGCTTTTGGGCATACCGTCTTTTTTGGATCGTCAATCCCAGCCCCGCTCGGAGTAGGAAGCTACGCGGCTAGTCTGACCCAGCCGATTTTCGAGGGCGGCGCCCTGCGCAACAATTTGCGCTACGCGAAAGCGGAAGAACGGGAAGCTTTGATCGGCTACCAACAGGCGATCCAGCGCGCATTCGGCGATGTTTCCGACGCTCTCATTGGCTACGACAAATATCGGGGCGTCCGCGAGCGCCAGGAGCAGACGGTCAAGGACCTTCATGAATCGGTCGACTTGTCGCTCCTGCGTTATCGCGGCGGCACCGTGCCTTATCTGGACGTCCTTGATAGCCAGCGGTCATTGTTCCAGGCGGAACTCACGCTCGCACAGGCGCGAAACAACGAATACCAGAGCCTGGTTCAGCTCTATAAAGCGCTGGGCGGAGGGTGGCAGTAAGTCGAAGCGCCCGGCGCCTTCAGCCCCGCCCGTGACGGCGGGGTCGGGCGGTTGCACGTAACCGGAACGCTGATCCCAGCCCTGACGGGCGGGGCTGACGGCCCTGGTAACACACTCTCGCACATTTCACTCTTCACGTTGAAAGGGAGGAACCAATGCCGCTACGAACAATGCCGCTCGAAGCGCAGCGCGTACCACGAACAGCAGAGGCCCCGATCGTCAACGCTTGGTCGACGGAGTCGCCAGTTCCGTTCTTCCGCGTCGGAAATTACGCACCGGTCTCCGACGAGTTGACGACGTTCGATTTGCCGGTTAAGGGAGCGATCCCGCGGGAACTCAACGGCTGGTATTTGAAAAACGGACCCAACCCACGACACCAGACGCCACATTGGTTCACGGGTGACGGCATGATCCACGGTGTGCGGTTAGAAAACGGACGCGCCGCCTGGTACCGCAATCGGTGGGTGCGTACTGAGAGCTTTGATAAACCCATTCTGATTTATAACACCGATGGCACGCGCAACCTTCACGCCAGCATGGCCAATACGAACGTTATTAACCACGCTGGCAAGACGCTCGCGCTTGTCGAGTCATCGCTGCCGTATCAGATCACGAATGAGCTGGAAACGCTGGGCGTCTACGACTTCGCCGGCAAGCTTGCCGACTCGATGACTGCACATCCGAAGGTCTGCCCGAGAACCGGCGAGCTACATTTTTTCGGCTATGGCAGCCTGACCAGCCCATATGTCACTTACCATCGCGCGAACGCGCCGGGGGAGCTGATCATTAACCGCGGCGTCGATGTTCCCAGCCTGACTATGATGCACGACTTCGCCATGAGCGCCGAGCACATCGTGTTTCTGGACCTGCCGCTGGTGTTTCGGCTCGACATCGCGCGCAATACTCCCCGCGACCTGCCGTATCGTTGGAGCGACGATTACGGCGCGCGGCTCGGAGTATTGCGCCGCGATGATCCGTATGGTACCGTCCGTTGGTTTGACATCCGCCCGTGCTACGTCTTTCATGTGCTCAACGCCTTCGATAAGACCACGGATGATGGCAAACTTATAGTACTGCAAGCGGTTCGTTATCCTGAGTTATGGCGCGATGATGGTGCACCTGGTTCCGACGCGGTCATGTGGTCCTGGACGATCAATCTGACCCGTGGTACCGTCGCAGAACGGCAGATCGACGAGCGCGCTATAGAGTTCCCGCGTATCGACGATCGGCTGGCCGGTATGCCGGCGCGGTATGGCGTTACCGTGGGTGCGGGTAAACTGGTGCGCTACGACCTCGAAACCGGGATTGCCGAGGAACATTCGTTCGGTACCGCTACCGCGCCCGGTGGACCTGCTGAGGCTGTGTTCGCTCCCGCCGGTTCGGACGCGGACGAACTCTCCGGATGGTATCTATCCTACGTCTACGACCCGGTCCGGAATGGCAGCGACTTGGTAATCATCGATGCGTCGGACTTCCAGGGCAAGCCCGTAGCCCGGGTGCAACTTCCTCGACGCGTGCCGTACGGATTCCATGGCAACTGGATCCCCAACTGAGGACGACGGCGCGGCGCGCCATAGTCGCAACCTGATCAGAACCGCTGCTGATAACGGGCGCTAATCCGGGAGAGTGCCGCTGCGTAATCCAACCGCGTCTCGTTATAGTCGACCCACTCGAACGGAAAGGGCGACACGTTTGTCGCTTTGAAGGCAGACCCGAATTTTCCAGCGTGAATTTTGTGGGGCAGGCTTCAGCCTGAGGCGCGAGGCTTTAGCCTCGCTCCGGCCCAGCGCACTGAAGTCCCGCGCGGACCGAAGCCCATCCTCCCAGGAGGATGCGATGCGTTATATGATGCTGATCTATTCGAAGGAAACCCCGGGCGGATTGAGCCCAGAACAACGGGAAGAACTCATCTCCCGCCACACCCGGACGATCACCGAGGCGCGGAAGAAGGGCGTACTGGAAGGCGCGGAGCCGCTCGGGCCAGTGTCGACGGCCACCACCGTTCGGGTTCAAGAGGACAAGACGTTGGTCACCGACGGGCCTTTCGCGGAAACCAAGGAGCAGCTTGCGGGCTATTACATTATCGACTGCGAAAACCTGGACGAAGCCATCGAATGGGCGGCCAAAATTCCCACCGGTTGCCGGGGCAATCCGGGCTGCATCGAGATCGGCCCATGCCCGGCCTGCCAGTGGCAATCGGCGATGGGCTTGCCGGCGCGATGAATGAATGAGGCTCGCGCTTAGTCGAACACGCGTCAGCCCAGGTAGGAAGCCTCTGCACTTCGGGGGCGTCCGGCTTGGACTGGATAGCGGCAGAGGCTTTAGCCTGTGAAAAAAGCCGCCTTTTAGGAGGCTTGGCGACCCGACGTGCCGCCCTGGTGCCTCATCTGAAATAATCAGAGGGTAAATAGACGGAAGCGCACAGCGAATGCGTCGTGCGCGTTGAGGAAGGAGCCTCCTGGAGGATCGCATGTTCACCGTTCGCACTATGCTCGCTTTAGCCGCCGTCTCCGGCCTTGCAACCGCTCAGACCGAAGATCCGGCCAAAGGAGTTTACCAGCGCATCAAGGTTCACGGGAAATCGCTCGAGGGCAACCTTTCGAAAGAGCCGGCGGACCGCGATGTTTCGGTTTATCTTCCGCCGAGCTATTCGAAAGACGCGACCCGCCGCTATCCGGTGCTCTATTTACTGCACGGTTACACCAACTCCGATATTGGGTGGTTCGGGCCGGAATCCCGCGGGTCGTTCGCGAATGGAAACACAATGACGGCTGCGGCGGATCGGGCCTTCCTTGCTGGGGGCGTCAGCGAGATGATCCTGGTGATGCCTAACGCTTACACGATGTATCAAGGCAGCATGTTTTCGAACTCAGTGACCACGGGCGATTGGGAAGCTTTCATTGCGAAAGACATGGTGGAGTACATGGACGGCCACTATCGTACGATTCCCACGCGCGCCGGGCGAGGTTTGGCTGGCCACTCCATGGGTGGTTACGGCACGATCCGCATCGGGATGAAGTACCCGCAAGTCTTTGCCGGCATCTATGTTTTGAGCGGTTGCTGTCTGACAGCGAACTTGAATCCCAACCCGCAAAACTCCGTGCGCGCGGAAGCGCTCAAGAGTCCGGAGGATGCCAAAGGCGCTGAGCGCGGGATCGCGACCTTATTGGCCGAGGCCGCTGCGTGGTCGCCCAATCCGCAAAATCCGCCATTTTATTTCGATCTGCCGGCCAAAGACGGCAAGATCCAACCCGCCGTGGTGGCGCGCTGGGTTGCGAACGCTCCGCTAGCGATGGTGGATCAGTATGCGACGAATCTAAAAACGCTGAAGATCGGAATCGACGTCGGCGATAAGGACGGCCTTGCCGCCAGCAATCGCGAGCTAAACAGAGTTCTCAACGGGTACGGCATCCAAACGGCGTTTGAAGTATACGACGGCGACCACACGAACCATATCGTGGACCGGATGGAAAAAGTGGTGCTGCCCTTTTTCGCAAGGAATCTGCAGAGCCATTAAACCAAGCATTAGCGGCATTTCACGGGCGCGAGGGAAATAGCTCCCGCGGGCGATCGGGCCGCAAGCAAGGTAGCTCTCTTCGCTGGTTAAACCGATTATTATGGAATACGATATGGCAGCTGGAGCGGCCGGAGCGGCGATTGCGAAAGCCAAGAAAGCGGCGGGCGTGATCGTCAGACTCGAACCGAAGGAGTTTGTGAAGCTTTTGGGCCGCATGAAAGATCCACTGATCGTGATCGCCGAAGGCGGCTTTCTGCGCGCGAATTTCCAGTATTTGGTCGGTTATAAGGGTCTGGTATTCTTCACGAAATCGTCGGACGCGCTGGCGTTGCCGGCAGACGCCGAGATCGTGAACGCGCGCAGTTTCTGGATGCCGGGTTAGCGCAGTCTCCGCACAGAGGGCGTACCTTTACGCGCCGCTGGGGCGCGAGAGCGCTTTAATCCGCTTTCGCGATAAATCCAGCTTGCCGCTGATGGACCCTTGGGACGATAACGTCGTCGCCGCTTTGCAATCCTGCACGGTCATGGTCTGCGTCTCAACCGTCCGCTACTTCAACCGGGAAGTGTGTGGCAAGGAATATCGTTTATTCGATCTCAAAAGAAAGCAGAGATTGCCGGACGGTCAGGATCCTCCCCCTGTCATCCTACCGGTGGTTTGGGCTCCGTGCGAGCTCCCTCCATTCATGCAAGCTCTGCAGCTCGTCCCGAAAGAGGTCTCCGATTCTTACCTCGAAAAGGGGCTGCGCCATTTTGCCCGCTTCGATCGCGATTCCTATCATCGCTGCAACGAGGCCTTCGCGACATCCATCGTCAAAACCTGGAAAAAGCACAAAAGCATCAAGCCCCTCGACAAGGTTCCGGACTTCGAAAACATTCCGAACGCGTTCGCTGCTGGCAAGTGGGAGGAAGCGCTGGGCCCCGACGGAGGATTTCTGGCCGGACCCGAAGTCGCCAATTTCATCTTTGCCGCGGAGTCCAGGGACGAGTGTCCGCAACCTGCGGGCCGCTACGGAACCACCGGTTCGGAATGGCGGCCTTTTTTTCCCATCGAGCCCGAAACCGCACTCGACCACGCCGCCAAGGGGCTGAAGAAGCGATTCCGGTTCCGCGAGATTCGCCTGGGCGAGACGTTTCGCAGCGATCTGGAGCAAGCCAAAAAGCGAAAGAATCTCTCGATCATGATCGGCGAGCCCAGGGGCGCTCGCGCTCGAATCCTTCAAAGAGGCAAGCGCCTTCCAGGATTTGTGGTGGGAGGGATTCTCCGTGCTCCTGCCCTGTCACCAAAGCGTGGCCAAGTGCAGCGACCAGTATGCGGCTTTCCAGTCGAGATTCCCCGTGATCTCCCAGGTTGCCCTCAGCCCGCGCACTCCCGCCGAGCTGCAGGACTCGCTTGACCGTGTGCTTACGAAAATGAGCCAAGCCGTGGTTCAGCCGGCGATCGACGGACGCGAAAAGAAGAATCCGCCCCCGCCCGGACTTTCCGGCGTCGGAGACGCTCGCGGCTGATGGAGGACGCAGGCGCTTTCCGCAAAGCGGCCATCGCGGTGAAGTCTCCGGGCGGCACGGACAAAACCAGGAGCCGGCGGCCCGCTCCCAAAGGCCGCGTGGTCACCTTTTATTCCTACAAGGGCGGCACCGGCCGCTCCATGGCGTTAGCCAACGTCGCCTGGCTTCTGGCCATGAGCGGAGAGCGGGTTCTGGTGATCGATTGGGATCTGGAAGCGCCCGGTATTTACCGCTATTTTCATCCCCTGCTCGAGGATAAGGAACTTCTCCAAACCGAGGGTCTGCTCGATTTCCTCGAGAAGCTCCGGACCCGCGCCGCTATGTCTTCGGAGCCGCTCAAGGAAGACGAGATCGACATTGTCGAATACATCACGGTCCTGAAGTGGCCTCCCAACTGCCCCGTCTCCTGGGAACAATTCGGCGAGTTCGGCGGATCGTTGGACCTACTGGTGGCGGGCCGTCAAGGCCCGCTTTACGGCGAGAGGTTGAACGCCTTCAGCTTCGTGGATTTCTACGAAAAGTTGGGCGGACGCCGGCTGCTTGAAATCGCGCGCCGGCAAATGCAAGGCCTCTACGATTACGTCCTTATCGACAGCCGTACCGGCGTCAGCGACACCTCGGGAATCTGCACCGTGGAAATGCCGGATACGCTGGTGGTTTGCTTCACGCTCAACGATCAAAGCATTATCGGGGCGTCTGGCGTGGCGCAGGATGTTCTGCGCCAGCGCTCCGCGCTTCCCCCCGGCAGGACTCTGACGATTTTCCCCGTCCCCATGCGGGTGGAAATCGGCGGAGAGCAGGCTAAGCTGCAAATCGCCCTCGCCTTTTCTCGCAAGAAATTCGCGCCCTTCATCGATCACATCCCGCGGGCTGAGTGGAGCAGATATTGGGAAAGCGTGCAAATATCCTATTTGCCGTTTTACGCCTTCGAGGAAATTCCCGCGGTTTTCGGCGATCGCTTTCATCAGCAGGTTTCTCTACGCGCTCCTACGCGGCAGATCGCGCGCGCCATCGCCGCCGACCCCTCACTCGACGCCGCGCCTTTGGCCAACACCGAAGACGAGGCGGAGAAGCTGCGGCAGGAAATCCTCGGTTGGTATGTGCGCAAGCCCGAATCCGGCCCGCTCGATCCGGTCCAAATGGCAGAGGCTGTCTATCAGCAGGCGGACGCGGATCGCCGGCGGTTGATGCAAAGGGTCTTTCTTCGTCTGGTGATCGCCGGCGGGCCCACACCCGCGCCCGCCACCGCGGAAACGAGCGATCTGGAGGAGCCGCTTCAGCCGGTCGCGCGGAATCTGGCGGATTCGGGAATCCTCGAGATCTCGGGAAACAGCGTCTATATCGCGGATCGCCGCGTGTGCGAGCGCTGGGAACGCCTGGGGCAGTGGGTTAAGGAAGACGAGGCTTTTCTGGCCTGGCGCCAATCCATAACCGGGGGCTCCAAAGTCTGGTTGCAATCGAACAAAGACGCGAGTGGACTTCTGCGAGGCACGTTCCTGACGCAGGCCTTGAATTGGCTCGCGAAAAGACCCAACGATCTGAATCCGCTGGAACGGGAGTTTATCGAACAAAGCCGGCCCAAAAGCGAACGGAAGGGCGCTCAGGTTTCATTCAGGCTGCCCGGCACCAGTTTGAAACTGGAGATGCCCGTCCGCAGTCTGATCGTCGGACTGCTCGTCGTACTCGCGCTGAGCACTTGGGGAAGCAAACTCCTCGAACTGGCCAGGAGGCGCTTCGCGCCATCGGGCGAATATTGGACGGCGCAAACCAGCTTCACGGGCGTGTACCTCCGCTCCGTGTTCGCTACGGCCGACGGCCAGCGACTATGGATTGTGGGCGATAGCACGACGATCTGGGAATCGAGCGACGGCGGCCAACACTGGAATCCGCACCTAAGCGGCGCGCAAAAATATTTGTATTTGTTTACCGGCCTGAACCGCGGCTGATTTCTCCCTGCTGAAGATTTTGCTGGACAAATGACGCGGGTTCGGCTACCGTAGGGTTGGATGAGACCAATCGGCCGACCCGCGGCAGACCAACCGCCCGAGGGCATTGA
>DATDGT010000003.1:0-25137 GCA_036521975.1 Bryobacteraceae bacterium | reverse complement strand
ACCGAGTCCAACGACAATGAAGCACGCCCACAAGGCGCCGCGAGGCAACTTGGCCTTTGCTACTCAGCGGGGCAGTGAAGGCGGATTATGAAATAGGAACGACAATTCGATAACAGTTATTTGTGCGGCCGGACTTAGTGCGCTAATCGCGATTCCTGAACCGTCGACGTATGCCATGCTCGGAATCGGCGTGCTTGCGATCGTCGTTTTCCGGAGGAAGATCGGCAGAACCGTTCTCTAAGATTGCATCACCGCGGGCGCGATCCGCATGGTTCCCCAGCGCGTGTAAAACAGCGGGAAGGCGGACCTGGTGCGCTGGGCGATAATGGCAGACATCAGGCAGGTTGTATTGGAGTTCACGCGGCTGTGGTATAGTCCCCTCTGTGAGCGCGAACGCGAGGCGTGCCTACTCTCAACCGGGTACGTACATACGTGTGCTCCCCGCCGCCGGCAGCGTGAGGAGTATCCCATTGCGCGCGGGCAGAATCCCGGCCGAGTGCGCGTTGTAGTGAAATAGCGGGAGCACCGATGAAAACGAAGCTTCTCATGTTGTTTTTTGCCGCGTGGTTGCGGCTGGCGTTGGCCCATCACTCCACAGCTATGTTCGACATGGACAAGCCTACAACTATCAAAGGCACCGTCAAGACCTTCGAATGGGCGAATCCCCATGTGTACCTACACCTCGACGTGGTGAATGCCGAGGGCAAGCTGGAGGAATGGATCGTCGAGATCCACAGCCCAGCCATCATGCTGCGGCGCGGGTACACGAAAGACTACTTCAAGCCTGGCGAGAAGATCACCGTCGTCGGCGGCGCCATCAAGGACGGGACGCACATGATGCGGCTCTTGCGAGGGAGCAAGCCGGACGGGACCAAGTTCTACGGGGACGATTTTTCGCCCAGTGCAACCGGCGCTGCCTCGACTCAGTAGAGGTCTGGGCGCATGCAAGAAAACCTATGAACGGGAATAACCATCGCCGGTCAGCGCCGCTCCGCTTCTCGCTCGCGATATTTATGGGCGCGATATTCATGGGCGCTCTCGCCGGCCAGGCATTTGGGCAACGGGTCCCCGCGGACCAAGGAGGCCCGGGAGAACTGCCGTCGAAAGAGCCCTCGGCAAAGTTGTCTGTGCCGGAAGCTCGTGATCTTTCCGGCCCCTGGATGACGTCTTATTGGTATATCGGCTTGAACATGGGCCCGAAGGGCAGCCTGCCCGAAAAGGATATTCCGTTGCGTGGTGTCAGTGATCCCCATGCCGACGTGATGAACCTTCTCACTCCGTGGGCTAAAGAGATTTCAGACAAATATTCGATATACACAGATCCGATTCTGTCGTGTTACTCGCCCGGTCCCCAGGCATACTCCGCGCCTTACGCGTTCGAGGTTATTCCCAGCCCTGGGCGAATGAACATCCTCTTCGAGTATTTTCACGAAGTGCGCCGAATCTATATGGACGGGCGCAATTATCCGGAAGGAAATCCGAATCCTTCATCGATGGGATATTCGATTGGCCACTGGGAGGGGGAAACTTTGGTGGTGGACACGCGGGAGTTCAAGGAAAGTCCGATTGTCCGCATACCCCATAGCGATCAGTTGCACGAAATAGAACGAATTCGCCGTATACGCGACGGCAACGTTCTTGAAATCGAGGTCACGAGGGAAGATCCCAAGGCTTACACGCAGCCCTTGCGACAGACCTATTATTTCAAGAAGGACCCCTCGCTCGAAATCGTCGAGCACAATTGCGACGGGATGCTCGATTACACCACCCACAAGCCAAAGAAATAAGCGGTATCAATTCCGGGTTCCGTGACGTACTTCCGCAACCGCTTCTGTGGCTGCGGTCAGTTCGATGGGCGGTTGCCGCGGACTCTCCCTTAAAACTCTGTTAATGACTCGCGGCCTTTCGGTTAGTAACTCTACTGCCGCGAAGACGAGCATGGCCGTTGGCGAGGGTTTGTATCATTTCGGAAGGACTGCATCGGGATTGGGCGTGATTTCCTGCTGATCCACAAATAACTGGCCTACGGGGTCGAACGATACTTGCTCGTGGATCTTTCGGTTGGCACCGTGTCCCGGGTCCCAAGTGAAGTCCCAATGTCCTGGACTTACCGGTTGTTTTCCGAAAATAGTTGCAACCCAAGTCTCGAAACTTAGCGTGTCGTTGCTCCCTCGGAGTTCGACCTGATACTGAACCGCTCTGTCGTACACTTGGCTATACCCGAACACCGATGTAAGAGCAGTTCCACAGAACTCGTATTCAAAGAGCACGAACTGCCCTGGGTATCCCTCTCCGGTCAAATCTCTAAGGTTGAGAATCCTGGGTGTACCTTCGTTCTTGGAATTGGGGTTAGGAACGTTGTAAAAGTCATTCGGCACGAAAAATGGTATCGGAAAGCTGTGCCCATCTCCGGGATGCTCAAAAAAATCCGGGACTTCGATAGTGTTAAGCATTTCGTCCTTCCCTGCGTCAATAAGTGAAAGACGAGTTGGTCCGTACCAATGGTCTCCGTAGACCGAGTCTCCACAGTAGGACTCCCCCGGGTGATCGACGTCTCGCGAGACTTTTTCGGGGCTTTGCATCCACAAGACCAATTTTCGTGGTTTGCCTACGGCCGCGCTCAAATCCGCTGTCTCGATAATCATTGCATCCGGCGGCAAGAGATTCGGAACTGCCGGCGACGGCTGATTTTGGGCGGGAAGACTAGCCATGAACAGGCAACTCGCAGCACAGCAAACGAGAACACGGCCGGCCGTCATGAACGCCATCTTAACTGATTTTTTCTTCCATGCTGAGCGGCCTCCGAATTGATGGCTGCCGGCGCCTTTAAAAAGGTTCGAGGTGGTTTCCGGGCGGAACGCGAAGATCTCCCAGCGCTTGGCAGCGTGAAGATACAACAGCTTGCGCGAGGTCACACGGTCAATCGCCAAGTCGCGGAGACGGACGGCGGCCCGTCTAGCGAAACCGGTGATATCATTGTACGCGCAGTGATATGACGAGGCTGATTCGTAGCCTGGAAGAGCGGGAGAAATCCTGGCTCAAAAGGCGGTCCCAGGAGACCGGAGAGTCGATGGCGCAGATCATACGTCAGGCAGTGCGCCAGCTCGAGGAAGCAGACCAGCGAAGCCTCGACGAGACCCTTGCCGCGACTCGGGGCTTTGGCGAAAGGGCGACGGCTTGCAATATCAGCGCAGGATCCGCCGGGAGTGGAAGTGAGCGTCCTGAGCTGCGGAGGCGAAACCGCTGGAAACTTCCCGACGCCTTTCAGGCCGCGCTCGCGCAATTGCATAATCTGAGGCTCGCCACCCGGAATACTCGCGACTTTCCTCCGCACCAGCACCCGTTTGTCGTCGTTCCCTATACCCTTTCGCGTCATTGAGCGACGCCCCCTCCCTCTCCACTGACTGGAGCGCATAATGCAGCCGCGTGAAGGAGAGTCAGGGATTTGGGTGAGCGCAAGGTCCCGCGCCGGCCGCTGTGCGCCGCGGTTGACGTATACTTGAGCCACTGGCAGGAGGTTTTCGATGAAGAAGGCTCTGTTGGGTATTTGCGCGACGACCGTAGTGGCGTTGAGCGCGGCGGGACAATCTCGAGCGCAAGCGCCGGCTCAAGCACAGGCGCCGGCGCAAGGAATCGTCATGCAGCGGAATTTATCGCTCGGCTTGGCCAAGGCCATTGCGGAAGCGGCGCTGGCGGAATGCCAGGCGAAAGGGTTTCATACGGCGGTGGCCGTAGTGGATCGCGCCGGGCAGATCATGGTGATCTTGCGGGATGAGCAAGCATCGGCGCAGTCAGCCGAGATGGCGCGGCGGAAGGCTTATACGGCGAAGATGTTCCGCTCGACGACGCTGGAGTTCCAGAAACGCACCAGCGACCCGGCGTATGCGGCGCAACGCGACGTAGCGGATATCCTGGCGCTAGGCGGAGGAGTGCCGATTCGGGCGGGCGATGAGATTATCGGAGCAGTAGGCAGCTCCGGATCGAGTCAGGACCAGGACGACGCTTGCGCCAAAGCGGGCGTAGCGAAGGCGGCAAGTCTGCTCAAGTAAGAGGCCGACCCTAGAAGGACAAGCTGAAGCTCGGCCTACTTTTTGCTGATAGCGCCTTCTTTAAGCAAGTTATCGACAAGCATGGTCAGAGTATGCTCGTCCTGTAAAGCCGCGGTTCCCTGCGGCTCGCTCTGCGCGCGAATGACTCCCTTCTTGTCCACGACGACGACTTGCGGGAACCCCAAACGATCCAAGACCGAATCGCTCAAAAACGCGAGGATCGGCTCGTGCGGGTCATAGCCGACGGGGAAACCGGCAGCATACTTGGAGGCGTAATCACGAGCCGCCGCCCCCGCTTGCGCTGGAGTGGTCGTAGGCTCGTCCATCACGTTGTACGCCACACCCAACGCCTGAAAGCCCCGAGGTCCGAACTCAGCTTGCATCTTGCTTAGCATCATTGACATGTTCTGGCAATGGGGGCAAGTGGTCAGGAGAAACTGAAGCACGACGACCTTTCCCCGGTAACTGGAAAGCACGACGTGCTTGCCATTGGCGTCCACAAAATCGAGATTCGGGGCTGGCCGGGGCACGGGGCCCATCGCCAGCGCGGAAACGGTCAAAACCGCAGCAGCGGCAAATGCCGCGAACATTTTCATACGCATAGTTTATCGCAATCCTTCCACCGATTCGACGGTTGAACCTACCAATCGTACCTGAAATTTGCCGCTGTCGCCCGTGCCCAAGACGATCGATCCTGTGTCGCTCGAGATTTGGAGCATCCGCCACTTGCCCTTGAGCACCCGCTTATAGAGATCCAAATAGACCCGGGCCGATTCGGGCGAATCCCAGCGGGAGGTATAGATCAGCACCGGATACTTGTCGTGTTTGTGCTCATAGAGCCGGAAAGCTCCGCCGCGGACGTGCGCGGCTGCATCGCCGCCCTCGCGCTCGCCGACGAACTGGCGTAGGAGCGCGGAAAAATCGAATTCGCCCAAGGCTCCGTCGGTCAACGTTCGGAACTCGTGCGCCTGCTTTCCCAGCAGCGGATCGAGCGTAGGCGGATCGGGAATGGAGGGCTCGACATGCTCGAAGTAATCTTCGGGGTGCATGATCTGTTGAGTGCTTTGGGGCGGATGGATGAAGACTTCGTCGAAGGCCCGCCGGCCGAGTTTATGAAATACCGCGTCCTGGAAACGCGTGCCTTGATTGTAAGGAAACACCAGCGATTCGCGGATATAGAGAGGGGCGCTGGTGTAGACAGGGAATTCGGGACCATTGGCGCCCGCCGAGGAGGAGATCTGATCGAGCAGCGGCGCGGGGACTTCGGGTTTTCCGCCCTGGAGGAAGGCGAGGTAGGCGAAACTCAGCCAAACGGCCTGGCCCTCCATTACGGCTTGCCGCGCGGTGGAGGCGTCGTCATCAGGCGAACCTTCCTTCATGAATTTTGCCAGCGAGTGATGCTGATCAGCAAGGGCGTGGGCCAGCTCATGAACCAAGGCCAGGCGCTGCTCTTCACCATCGGGAGTGGAATCGAGGATGAACAGGCGCTTTTTCTGGTAATCGTAGAAGGCGGCGGCTTGCTCGCTCATCAGATCCACGGTTTCGCCCGCGAGATTGAAATCCTGGGGCACCACGCCGAACATTTTGAGAGTGAGCTCTTCAGCGTGCAGCTCGCGCGTATTGGAATCCTTCATGCGGGATTCCATGTAATGGCGAAAAGTCGATTTCGGCAGGATTTGCGCGGGCACGCTCCGCTCCACTGCCCAGCCGGTGATTTGTGAAAGATCGGCGAGGATCCCGCTGGTCTGAGCCTCCAGCGGATTCTTCGGCGCGGCAGGCGCCAGCGCGGCAATCAGCGCCAATACGAGCGCACAGCGCACGACGCGGGACCGTGCGCTCGCGGGAATCCCTGACTCCCCGCCTCGCCGGGCTGCGTTGTGCGCGGAGTCAGTGGGAAGGATGCGCAGGAGCATGAAACCGCCAGCGTAGCATGCGCCGAGAAAGGGTCTTGGAGCAAGCATCGGATTATGAAAATGAGCGGCTGCTAAGATAGATCGAATGGCTCAAGAACCGGACGACAAACTGTATAAAGCCGAATATCATGGTAGCGGCACCTTCGCCATCACCAAACCCAAGCGCAAGGCGCGCAAGCTACGGCAAACGAGGCTAAAGAATCGGCAGAGGGGCGCGCGGAAGTAGCGCGGCAAGCGCACAGCGAATGCGTTGTGCACCTTGAGGAAGGATTCGAGCCGGCGGTCTTGGAGAAGTTCGCGCACAACGGACTCGCCGGACGCGGCTAAGTCCATCGAATTTGTCATTCGTTTGACGCCGCGTCCGGCGGCCTGTGCGCTCTCTAGAGGGAAGCGCTCCTGATTTCGAGCGGGCGGGGCGTGGGGCGGGATGAGAGAGGATTTGGTCATGATTTTAAGGCGGGACCGGCTCGTTTCCCCAGTCCTTCGCAGCACCGAATTTTAAGTAATTTCCCGGAATTACTCAGGCATTCCGCTGCGTATTTCCTTCTTTTTGCTCAGGATAAGTATTTTTAGTGGCGGTGAATTTCGCAATCGCGCTAATGTGCGTGGACGCTGCCGCCGATCTGCGTATTGCATGCTTTCCTACGAGGACGCGGCATTGCGGAAGACCGAGGCTACGGGATTTGGCGGCGTGGAAGCCAGTCTGGGACTCGCGGAAGCACTGGCGGAAGCCCTCGACGCTCGCGACCGCTATACCGCCGGCCATAGCCTGAGAGTGGCTGATTACGCCTACGGCATCGCGCGCGAGTTGGAGCTAGGCGAGCGGCACACGGAAAATATCCGGCTGGCGGCCTGGCTGCACGATGTCGGCAAGATCGGCATCCCCGACGCTGTTCTACTGAAATCCGGTCCTCTAACAGCCGAGGAGTTCGGGCTGGTCAAGCTTCATCCCCAAATTGGCCGGCGCATTCTGGAACGCGCGCCGGGATTTGAGGCATTGCTGGACGCCGTCGAGCTGCATCACGAAAACTACGACGGTTCCGGATATTCTTACGGTTTTGCGGGCGAGAACATCCACTTTGATGCGCGTTTGATCCGGGTCGCCGACGCCTTCGACGCCATGACCTCTCACCGCTCCTATCGCTCGGCTTTTACCGCCGAAGCGGCCATGGCCGAGATCCACCGTGGCTCGGGCCGGGAATTCGATCCCCGCTGCGCTGTGGCGCTGCTGAGCGTCCTGCGCCGGGCCGGGCGCGGGGAGTTGACGCGCGCGGCCGGTTGCGATCTCATTCCGGCGCCTCCGGCTGTAATCGAGCGGCTCATCGCCTAGTACATAGCCAAGAATACTTGGAATCTTGAGGATGGGAGCTTTCAGCTTTCAGCGATCAGCCTTCAGCTTCTGAAGCACTGCGGTCAGCATTCGTTTCAGCTCGATCGCGTCGTCGCCGGATAAAACCGGATGAAACCACGCGTAACCGTTTGCGCGGCCTCGGAGTCGCAACAGCTTCCGAGCCGCGACGGGGTGCCTCTGCGCCGGGAGCGGTGCACGGCAATTTCCGCGGCTGGGTTCCAGCGCGATTTGCTGTCCGGCCTTTGAGCCACTATCTGGTAGACCGTTTGCTCATCTTAGAGAGGAGGGCGAGATGAGAAATAGAGCGTGTAAAACTTTCGTTGTCACAGCCGGCATTCTGGCTTTATTTTCCGGCTTGGCTTTATTTTCCGGCGTAGCCTGGGCGGCGGGGCGCCACGATTTCAACGGGACGTGGAGACTCGTTGCGCCGCGCAGTACGTTCAATGGGGAGCCGGAAATGACCGCGGGCACCGTGATAATCAACGACTTCGAGGACAAGATTTCCTTGGCCGAGAACTTCACTTACGCGAATCCCCTTCAGCAGGCGACCGCGTCTTTCTCGATCTCAGGACGTCATAACGAGAAGATCCGGCAGGGAGATCTGGAGGCGAGGGCCAAATGGGATCACGAAACGCTCGAGGTGGATGCCACGGAAAGCGGCGTACCGCAAGTCCAGCGGTTCAATCTGCTGCCGGATGGGACGATGATGATGACTCTTGAGCGGCCTGGCCACCAAGCGGTCTCGCTGCTCTTCGAGCGTCAGTAGCGGAAGACATCGCTTTATCGGCCTAAGCTGTGCTTACCTGAACTGGCGCAGGCTGGGAGAGGCAGTGCCCAGGCATTGCCGGATCCAGGGCGAAAGCCGATGCCGCTTCAGTATTTGAGGGGGCATCCCGGCCGCGCCGGTGATCGATCCCAAGCACTCCGCGCTTCCGCACCGGCATTCGAATGCCTCAGCCAGGCTCCATTCGGTGGACGGATAGAAATACCGCAGCTCGTCTCCCGGCTCAATATCGCGCAAGGCACGCAAAACTCCGGTTTCCAGATCGAAATGCACGCTCGGTTCGCAAGAGTGATTGATATAGCGTACTTCGAACGGCAGCGGCTGCGCATGCCGGCCGTCGCCGCACTCCACGGTCCATCGCGTTGGGGTAGAGGATTTCGCATCCCATCGCAGGAGCGAAATGGCTTCTTCCGCACGCCAGGCGCGCCGCGCGACCAGCCCCAAGCCGAAACTATTCCGCACTACCTCGAAGGGCGGCCGCCAGTCCGGCCCCGTGTTGTGCCACGCCGCGCGCACGAAATCCGAAACATGATCTCCGTACACTTCGCGGATCCGCGGCAGCAGATGATCGCTGCCCAAAATCACCGCGGCAATTGGTGTCTCCGCAATGGCATTCGAACGCAGCAAGGCCCGGGCCGCAAAAGGTCGCATACTCTATGGTCAACTCATCTCCCGGGCAAATATCGCGGCGCGCCACCAAATCCAGTCCTTCCAGCCAGGTATTGGGGTTGCACGCATGATTAATCGGGCGCCAGTCTTCGGGATTGCCGCTCCACATTACGTGCAATTCGCCGGTAATTGGCCACGCGTAGTGCTCGAACCATTGCCGCTTCAAGCCCGCCCAGTGTCGTTCCACAATGATGACGGGACACCAGCATGTGCGCCCGTTCCTCGTAGCGTTCCACCACTTCGCCTGCCCGGAGACGGCGAGCCGCAACCATCCCGAACCCTTGTTTTCGCCGGTATCGCAACTCCCAAGCGCGGCGTTCCCGATCGCGGCGCCGTAGAGCGCAACGAATCAGATGTTCGAGGAAGCCGCGATTTCCTGCCGGGTCCGCCGCCAGAATGAAATCCGCGCTACCGTACGCGCCTTCCGGGTAAAAAACGCCGCAATAGGGGTTGATCTCCAAGACAAAAATATTCCCCGCCGCGTCCATTCGCATGTCGCAGCGTCCATACCCTGTTCCGTTCAGCGCCGCGAAAGTCAGGGCCGCGGCTTCCCGCAAGCGGCTGGCCAGCGGTTCTTCGGTCACCGCCCGCGTGGTCATCCGGTCATAATCTTTCCACTTCAAATCGAAATGTTTGAAGGATTCTCCCTCCGGGAATAGGAATTCCACGGGCGCGAGCGCCCACGCCAACTCACGGGCATCCCGCGCCTCCGCAACCAGCACTGTGAATTCCCGGCCTTCGATGAACTCTTCTACGAGCGCCGAGCCGTGCTCGGCCACGATCGTTTCCGCCTGTGCGCGTAACTCTTCCGCGTTGCTCACGCGCGACCCGGGCGTCAGCCCCACGCTCGAGTATCCGTGCGGATGCTTTACCAAGAGCGGAAAGCGCAGCGCCGCCGCGGCATCTTCCACGGCATCTTCCAGATTGGGCCGCCCCCTCACTATCCAGTACGCGGGAAAGGCAACTCCTACCGAATGACACGCCATCTTCATGGATTCCCGTGACGGATCGTAAAACGCCGAACCCGCTCCCGTGAACGCCATTCCTATTCGCTCCAGCGCTTGCACTACTTCGATTCCCGCCCGGTCCTCATCCCATGCGCCGTCGCAAAGGTTGATGGCCAACTCAAATCCCTGGCGTGCGATCGCCGCCACATCCCGTACTGCCGTAGCCTTGGCGATACGGAAATTCGTGCACTCGTGTTCTGGTAAATACCGAGCCGGATCGCAATCCGGCTCCAGGTCTTTGAAGGGGGACGAAGAACCCTCGTACGAGGGGTGAAGAACCGCGATTTTCATGGACTCGCCTTGGGCCTCGGAGTTGATGGTAATCAGCTATTGCAACGGTTTGGGTGGCTGTGGTCAACCGCCATTTGGATTCGCTCGTGGACCGTTCCCGAAGTCTCGCGCACCGGCCGGGACCGCTCCCTGACGGGCCCAGAGGGCACCCCGGCTCTGTTTGAAGGCTACTTTTCGCGAAACTTCCAGTCCGCGGGATTGGGAGGCGGTTTGAACTCTTCCGTGCCGAATACGCGCAGATCCTC
Source organism: Bryobacteraceae bacterium (assembly GCA_036521975.1). Taxonomy (GTDB): domain Bacteria; phylum Acidobacteriota; class Terriglobia; order Bryobacterales; family Bryobacteraceae; genus Palsa-187. The sequence goes on along the minus strand of DATDGT010000003.1, from coordinate 14,828 downwards.
GGCCGGCCCCGCGATTTTCAGCACCAGGGCGACCACCGTGCGCGGGCCTTGAAAATACGGCACGCGTAGCCGATGAATTCCGCCTGCGAGCGTCGCCATGCCCTCCTGAATGACGGGCGGATGCACGCCATCGTTATCGATGATGAGCTGGTCGTCGATGTAGAGCTGCGCCCCGTCGTCGGAGGTTAGCGAGAAACGGTAATCGCCCGGTTTTTCTATCCAGAACTTTCCGGTATAGTTGATGGCGAACCATTCGAAGCGCTTGGTGACGCCGGGAAAGCCGGCCAGGAAATCTTGCGGGGGCACATTCAGAGATTCCGTGTAGACGATTCCTTTCGGCTTTTTCAGCTTTGTGAAATCCGGAAGCCGGGTGCTGTTGGAGCGGATGTAGTAGATTTCCCCACGGAGTCCGGAAGGGATCACAACGGTTGTGCCGAATGTGGGCACTGGCTCCTGTTGCGCCGGCGCGGGCCGCCAGGCGCACAGGCCGAGAACCACAACGCACCTTGCGACACGCTTCATAACGAAGTCCTCCCGACGCGGCGCTTCTCTTTCGAGCTTACACTTTTACGCGCGTGTGGGAGGTGCTTCCGGAGTTCACGCTTCGGGCCGCCGCGTCTCGCGTCCCACCTGGAAGAGGTATGCCATTAGCGCGGTGAAAAGCGCGGCCGCCAGGGAAAACTTCATTGCAACGGGCGAATTGGTGGGAGAAAAGAAGCCCTCAATGGCTCCTGCCACGAGAAGCATCGGTATGCTCCCCAGCACAAGTTGCGAGGCTCGCCGGCCGGAGGCGGCCAGCGACTCCCGGCGCGGCAGCAAGCCGGGAAACAGCAGCCCTCGCGCGAGCTCCAATCCCGCGCCACCCGCGATAAAAAGCGCGGGCAATTCCAAGACCCCGTGCGGAGCGACGAAACTCCAAAGCGAAACCGCCATTCCGGCGCGCCACGTTGCCGCTCCCACCACGCCCAAAAGCAAACCGTTCAGGATTGAGAGCCACAGCGTTCCTACCACGGTGATTCCCAGCGCGAACATCGCGAACGCCACCGTCAGATTATTGGTTGTGATCGCCGACGCCGCTGCCGGTTTAATGGCCACGATGGAGTGGGTCCACATCTCCCGCCGGCTTATGGTTTCCATCATTTGAGGCCCCAGGAGCCTGTGCGCGAATCCCGGATCGTGCAGCGTGATGGCCCAACCGGCGAGCGCGGCCGCCGCGAAGATGCACGCCGCCAAAAGCGTTCCGGGCAGCGTCTCGCGGAAAACGCGCGGGTAAGTTTCACGGTAGAATTCGACCAAGCCCGCTGCCTTCGGGCGCTTTCCGAGATAGATTAAATTGTGACTCCTCCCCAAGAGCTGATTCAAATAAGCGGCCAGCCGGGCCGCGGAAGGGTCGCCCTGCGCTACCGAAAGATCCGCCGCCGTCTGCCGATAGAGTTGCCCCAGTTCCCGCAATTCCGCGTGGCTCAGTCCCGCCAGGCCGCCTCTAGCGCGGCGGCACAGCTCTTCCAAACGTTCCCAATGGGGCTTTCTCCTTTCCACCCAGTTGAGAGACAGCATGGCGTCTGACGCGTTCCCCGACAAATATACTATCGAGACGCCGGAACAAATGCCGTTGGAATTCGCCATCGCCGGCATCGGCAGCCGCTTTCTCGCGATGGCCATCGATACGTTGATTCAAGTGGGGTTCGGCGTGGTGGTGTTTATCGCGGTCATCATCGCCAACACCGTCTGGCCCCAGCCCGGGTCGCGCCAGTGGATCGTGGGCGGTGCGATCGCTTTCCTGTTCTTGCTGAGCTCCGCTTATTTCGCCGCCTTTGAGATTTTTTGGAACGGTCAAACTCCTGGAAAGCGCAGAGCCGGCATTCGCGTAATTAAGGATTCCGGCCGCCCGCTTACCGTGGCCGAAACCATCGGCCGCAATCTGTTGCGCATTGTCGATCAGTTGCCTGTCTTTTACGCCTTGGGCGTTCTGATCGCGTTTCTGAATTCGCGCAACAAACGCCTGGGCGATTTCATCGCCGGGTCAATCGTCATTCGCGAAACGCCGCTCGCCGACCTCAAGCCGGAGTGGCAAAACGCGCGGACCGCGCCGCCACCGCTCAGCCCGCTCGTTTCGCCGCTTTCGGCCGAAGATCTGGATTTGATCGACGCCTTCCTGAACCGCCGGTCCCATTTGACCGCGGATGTCAGATCGCGCATCGCGGCGGAAATTTTCGAGCGGATCCGGGTCAAATTGCCCGCGCAAGATTTGTTGCAGAGCCCCGGCCTCACCACCGAATCCGTCCTCGAATGGCTCGGCTCGCAGGGGCGCACCCGGTAGAGCGGGCCTGCAATGGAGGCTTCAGCCTCCGTCCGGACCTGGGCTGAAGCCCAGGTTGCAGGCTGAAGCCTGCTCTACCAAAGCCTACAGCAGGCTTCGATCCTTGATCTCGAGATATTGGTTGATCAATCGCGGCTCGAGCGCGCCTGGAGTGACATCTACGGTCAGCACTCCCTGTTCCCTCAGCTTCCGCAACAAAGTTTCCCGCCGCTCGATCACTTCCAGCGCCGCCGCGTGCTGGAACATTTCCTCCTCGCTTTGAGGAATGGCCCTGGCGAGCGCCGAAAGATCGGGCTGGCTAAGCGCGGCGAACAGCACCAGGTGGCGCCCGCTCATGTGCGTCGCGTATTCGATCACTTCGGGCGTGGTGGGCGTTTCCGCGAAATCGGTGATCCACACGATAAGCGCGCGGCGGGTCTGCTTGCGGAGCAGCACGCGCACGGCGCGAGCGTGGTCGGCTTCCGCCGCCTCTCCGCGAATCTGCGCCAGCGCCTCGATCAAAGCGCGAATATGGAGAGGACCGCGGCCGGCGCCTACCGTTTGCTGAATGGCGCGGCCATAGGCCACCAGGCCCGCGCGATCGCCCGATTGCGTGGCTATCTGCGCTAGCGATAAAGCCGCGTTGACCGCGTAATCGAGCTTGGTCAGCCGGAAGGTCCGGCCTTCCTCCTTCACCCGCGCACGTAGCAGGCGGCCCGCGTCCACCACTAGCCAGACCGTCTGGCTGCGCTCCACCTGGAACGTGCGAGTAATTAACTGGCGCCGCCGCGCGGTAGCGGTCCAACAGACGTCGCGCAAGTCGTCGCCCGGCCGGTATTCGCGCAGAGCCTCAAATTCCCGGCCCAGGCCGGCTTGCCTTTTGCGCCGCTTTTCCATCTCGAATTGACGGCTGCGAATCAGATGCAAAGGTTGCCCAGTGGCCCGCGGCAAGGCGGGGAGCGCGCGCACCGTTTGAGAAAGCGGAAACACCGCCCAACGCTCCGCCAGGCCGAGCGCGGTTTGATAACGCACAAACAGCCGACCCACTTCCAGGTCCCCGCGTTCGCGCGGAAGGACGTCATAGTTTTGCCGCACCGTTTCGGCTGGAGAAACCGTCAGATTCAACGATGGTGGTTCGTCACGGAGCGCCAATGGGATCTCGTCGATCAAAGCCGCGCTCACCGCGACGCGTCCGGAGCTTCGCATCTCGATCGCCACGGCGCTGGGCTGGGCTAACGTAAGCGGCAATCCCCAAATGCGACTCGCTTCAAGGTGCAGGGGAGCGGGCAGGCGAAGCAGATCGGCCCACCAAGCGGCAATCACCGCCGCATCCCACAAAAACATCGCCGCAATGAGCCTCGGAGACCACCACGCCGGAATCAGCCATATCAAACCGAGCAACAAAGCCAGCAGGAAACGGCGCCCAAAGCCGAATGGCAGGCGGCCGTGCGGGAGCCCTTGTGCGTGTACCGAAGGCGGCGCGAGAGGAGACAGCGCGCTGCGCGAGCGCCCTTCGAGAAAAGCCGTGGTCTTCGACTCGGAGGACTCGATAGCCGGCATCACTTCGGTACTTCCACGACGGCAAGCATCTGCTGAATGACGGCGTCGGAGGTGAGGCCCTCCAGATCGGCCTCGGGATGGAGCAGGATCCGGTGCCGCAGAACCGGAAAGGCGGCCGCTTTGATGTCGTCGGGAAGGAGATAATCTCTGCCTTCCATTCCGGCCAGGACGCGCGCGGCAAAGAACAGTCCAATCGCGGCGCGCGGGCTCGCGCCTAGCGAAATGGACGGCCAATCTCGAGTGCGCCGCACCAGCGTCACAACGTAGCGGTATAGCGCATCCTGTGTTTTAACGTTTTCGATTTCCAGGCGCGCCTGGGCCAGCAGCGAAGGTGCGATCGGCTCCAGATCGATGCGATCCCACTTGCGGGGATCGAATCCGCACTGATAACGGGAAAGGATTTCGATTTCCTCCTCAGCCGAGGGATAGCCGGCTCGAATCTTCAGCAGGAAGCGATCAAGCTGGGCTTCGGGAAGCGGATACGTGCCTTCGAACTCGATGGGGTTCTGGGTCGCCAGCACGGTGAAGCTTTCCGGCAGCGGATGGCGCACGCCGTCGATCGTCACCTGCCGCTCCTCCATCGCCTCCAGCAGGGCCGCCTGCGTGCGCGGCGGCGTGCGGTTGACTTCGTCAACCAGCAGAAGATCCGTGAATACCGGGCCGCGATGCAGCTCGAACGCATTTGATCTCAGATCGAATACGTTGGTTCCGGTAATATCGGCCGGCATTAAGTCGGCGGTGCATTGCACACGCTGAAACCCCAGGCCGCAGATGCGGGCCAGCGATTTGACGGCGAGAGTCTTGGCGATTCCCGGAACGCCCTCAACGACGGCGTGGCCGCCGCACAGCAGCACCAGTAGAAGCTGATCCACCATCTCGCGCTGGCCCACGATAACTTTCGAAAGCTGCGCGCGTACGTGCCCGGCGAGCGCGGAAAGATGTTCCATCCTTCATCACAGGCTAAAGCCTGCGCCACCATCTTGTCCAACCCAACTGTACGAAATGCAGAGACTCCAGGGAAGGATGTTCCATCTTCAACGCACAGCGCCTGGCTTAGCAGCGGGAAGCCAGCGCTCCAGATCCTGAATGGCGCGCAAGCCGCGGCGCCAGGAAAGTTTGGCATCGAGCAACGCGCCGGCGGCGCGCTCCAGACTGCCCGCGAAGTCAGTCTTTGAAAAACCCAGACGGTCCGCGGCAGCCTGAGCCAGTTCCGGATCGGAGACCGCGGCGGGCAATCCCAAGCGCCGGGATAGCTCCAGGCGCACTCTCCGGTAGGACACTTCCACGGCGATAGACGCCGCGCCCGCGCGCTGGTACAGCCCGCCCATCGTTTCCACGAATTCCAATGGCGAAAGCCGCGAGACTGCCGCGGGCGCCACGACGGGGCCGCTCCGCCGGCTGAAAGTGAACAATACGGCCAGCGCGATCAAGCCGATCTGTGCGATGCCCCACGCCACCGGAGTGCCGGCGACATAGCTCCAGAGCGCGCCTTTCTCGCCGTGAAAATATTCGTCCCAATAGATGGACGATGGATAGCCCGAAGACGAAGTAACCGAGTTGAGAAAGAGCGTCAGGTTGCCGGCTTCGCGAATACCGGCGTTGGTCAGGGGCGTCGCGCCCGCCCACCACAACACCTGCCCTTCGCCGAAATGCCACGAGACCACCACTGAGTGTTCCTTATTGCCATACAGCGCAAACTGCGATGAGCTGATTTCGGGCCAGTACGCTTGCGGCCGCATCGCAATCCGATCGGCCCCGCGCGAGATGCCGCTTGGAAGATTGGCAGGGAATTCCTTCCACGCCGATTCGCTAGCGGACGAAGACCCGGCTGCCGGAAAGAAAGATTTAATAGAAGCGCCGCAAAAGAGAATCCGGCCCCCGCTGCGCAGGAAGCGCCGAAGAGCCTCGCTCTCACCCTTGGAGGGCATCTGGGTTGGCTCGGCCAGAATCAGCAAGGCGCCGCGCCCCGGATCCGGCAATTCGCCGGGCGGCTCTTCCCAACGCCGCACGGGGTAGCGTAAATCGGACAGAAGAAGATAGGCCGCGAGCGCTCCACCCGAGGCGGAAGAATAGCTGGAAGGAACGGCTTCGCCTTGTTCGGCCTCCGGCGGCGCGAAGGCTGCTGTCGCGGCCAGCATCAGAATCATTGCGCCGCCCGCGCCCCATAAGAGCTTGCGATCGGCGGCGTTCAGTCCAGCCGGCATCCCAGTTTCTCGACCTGTTGGAGCGATGCGAGGAAATCGTCCGCGGCCGCTTTCCGGCCCGCGTACCAGAACCGCTCCAAAGCTGCCGTCAGAGCCGAAAGCGGACCGAAGTACACCGCGTTCGGATCGGCCCCGCGAAGCTGTTCCCGCGGAGTGAGCGTGAGATCCTTGGAGACCAGAGCGGCGCTCTGGAGATGCGAGATCCCGGCCCAGTAGGCGCAGCGAATCGCCAGCCGAAGATCGCCGCTATCGGCGGCGGCGCGCGCCGCTTTGAGCCATTGCTGGAACGATCGCTCGGGCAACGGTCCGAGCGGAACGGCTGCGAGCCCCAAGTTCGCCTCCCGCGTCCATAAGCCCAGCAGTGACACACCGACGAATCCCACGGCGGCGGCCATCGCGAGCCAAAACAGAATTTCGCTGCCGACCGGATGCGCCCCCGCAATCGCAAATATCTTGTCGAGGATCCTTCGAATCCAGGCGCGGACCGATTCCTGGAATCGCTCCCAGGCGTTTGGCGGACGGACGCCGGCGAACTCGGAACGGGCGAGGATTCGATCCAGTTTGGCGCGCGCATCCGATGGGAAATTTGCGGCTCCCGCCGAATACACTTCGAGGTTTTGCGCCAGTTGGTCCAACCAGCTTCGCGCCAATTCCAGGCTCAAATTCCGCTGTGATGGATCGGGCGTGAGCAGCACTCGAAGCGGTTCGGTTGAGATGGAATACCGGCGCTCCGGTGTAGTCACGTTCCAGGCGGCCGGCAAAGCAGCCAGTACTTCCCCATCACCGCCGTTCGCCACGGCTATTTCAATGCGCCGCAATTCGGCGGCGAGCGAATCCGGGTCGAACGTGGGACTTGGCGTTTGGCCGAAAGCGGCGGGCCCGATCAGCCCCAAAGCCGCGAAGCAAACGAGCGCCGCGCCCTTCATGAAAGAGGGATCCTCATGAAATCACCGTTGCAACAAGATGGTCATGTGATGATGCGGTAAGGCGTCCCGCTGGAGCGGGGCGCTTGGGGAGCATCGGGGTTCATCATGAACTCCAGATCGAACCCTTCCTTGCGGACGCGGAGGTCGTAATAGAAAATCGATGTGGCGATCAGCGCCACGGGCGTCACGAGAATACCAGCTACCGTGGTGCTGATCTGGGTCAGGGCTGTGTAAAGGCGGAGCTTGTTGGGATCGTGAGCCGCGGTAAGAGTTGCAATAGTGAGAGGAAGCACGAACAGAGCGCTCGCCGCGTAGGTGAGAACCACCGAAAGCAACAGGATGACGAACGCCCGGCCGGCGTTGTCCCGGGTGAGATCGAAAGCTCGATCAAGCGACTCGCGCGGCCCGCGGTTTTCGATGAGCGCTGCCGGGACGCACACCAACAGACGGCAAGTCAGGTATATTCCGGGGACCAACAGCAGGAGATACCCGAAGCCCACGACCAGCCCGTTCAGCATGAGCACTCCGAACAGTGGACCGAAATCGTCCCACACGCGCTTCAGAGATGCCGAAATGGACGTGGACTTCCCCAGATACAGCTCCGATACCGCCAGCACGGAGCCGCCTTGCGCGAACAAGTACGCGATCAGGGTGAGGATCAGGCCGACAAACGTCAGCGCGAGATTGCCCGCGCTGAGAGCCGATGTCAACGTGGGGTTGCCCCCGCTGAAAGCCAACGTCCGCGCCAGATTCCACGCCAGAATAAACACCTGAGGTATCGCCGTGATTCCCAGGAACAGGGAGAAGTAGCGGCGGTACAAAAGAAATGTTCGATCCAGAATATCTCCGATCGACAAGGGCCGCAGCTCGAAGCCGCTCTGGCTCACGCGATTTCCTCCTGGATAGCTGGCTTGTCTCCGAAGTATATCAACATTCAGCCTTACCTTTGCAACGAATTTCCTCCTATAAGATCGATTTCTACCCCAATCGCAGGACAGACCGGATTTGGGCTCCCAGGCGTTCTCCTACGAGATAGGGCAGATCCCCGATCTTCGCCCGAATCAAACGATTGTCGAGCGTGAACAATTTCATCCGAATCACGCTGTCCTTCGGCAGCCCGGCCGTGCCAGCCTCGATTTGAATGTCCCCGGACATTCTGGAATGGCGCGCGGATGTCACCATCGCCATGACAGACAGCCCCCCGCGATTGAAGCTCCGCGTCGATTGCACCACAGCAGGCCTGGACTTTGCTTCGGCGGAGTCGCTAAAACGGGAAGGGGACCACGACCACACTCCAAGCGTCACAGGTCACCGAAATCCTCATCGTCCTCGGGAGAATTCCACTCCGTTTCGAGCGTCTTTGGCACACCCGCGTGCCAGGTGGCGTCGAAGCGTCTGACCTTTCGGATGACGACCCCAGATTCAGAATTCCGGTAGGCAATATAATCGCCCGGATGCACCTCCAAACGCTCCCGAACTTCGCGTGGAAGAGTGGTTTGCCCTTTGCTCGTCACCTTACTGGTAAGCATGCATTGCGTCCTTAACAGCTTACGTCCTTGCCGCCAGCCTTGCGGCTCGAGCGAACACCTTCCGCAGCATGGCGGGCGTGAGCTTGCCGGTGAAGGTGTTCTGCTGGCTGGGATGAAATGAGCTGATCAGCACGGGCGAGCCGGGCGCGACGCGGTGCACACGATCGTGCGCGAAGAGGAACGCGGCGCGGCTCGAGATCGTTCCGCGGCTGCGCAGAATACCCAAATACGTATCAAAAGCGATGCGGCCCAGCGCCACCACCACGCGAACGTTTTCGAGCAAGTCCAGCTCGCGCTCCAGATAAGACCGGCAATTGCGAAACTCCTGGGGCGCGGGTTTGTTGTTGGGCGGGGCGCACCGCACGCTGGCCGTAATGTACATGTCGCGCAGTTTCAATCCGTCGTCGCGGGAGCGGCTTTCGGGCTGCGAGGCGAAGCCGGTCTGGAACAGCGCGCGATACAGAAAATCGCCGGACGAATCGCCGGTGAACATTCGCCCGGTGCGATTGCCGCCGTGCGCGGCGGGCGCCAGCCCGATCACGAGCACGCGAGCTCGCGGGTCGCCGAATGGAGGCACGGGCCTGGTCCAGTATTCCCAATCGCGGTAGGCCCGGCGCTTGATTTCCCCCACTCGCCGGCAGTATTCGCGAAGCCTGGGACAGCGCTCGCAGGCGATCACCTCGCCCGCCAGCGCATTAAGGCTCTGGATGGTGGCCGCGCTCATGGATGCAGTTTACGATACAGGCCGGCCAACTCCGCAAGACTCAACTGCTCGGCGCGCAATCGCCCTTCCTCGATCGCGTCCATGCGCGCCCGTCCGTAAATCGGAGCCAGATTATTCCGGAGGGTTTTGCGCTTTTGGCGAAAGCAAGCCGCGGCGAAGCGCAAGAATCGGGATTTGTCGGGAAGCTGGAATTCGGCGGCGCCGTCGCGGGGCTCCAGAAGAATCACGGCGCTATCGACTTTCGGAGGGGGGCGGAAGGCGATGCGCGGCACTTCAAACAAGATCTCCGGCCACGAGCCGATCTGCGTCAGCACGCTGAGATACCCATAATCGCGGCTGCCCGGCGCAGCCGCCAATCTCGCCGCCACTTCGGCTTGTACCAGAAACACCGCGCGGGACCACATGTTTTGGCGGCAACCTTCGAGCGAGAAGACCTTTTCCAAGATCGGAGAGGTGATGTAATACGGCAGATTGCCCGCAATTGCCGCCGGTCCATAGGCCGCCAGATCGGTCTTGAGGATATCGCCCTCGATCAATTCCAGGCGGCCCGCGGCGATCGGTCCGGCGAATTTGTACCGGAGATAGTGCACGAAATACGGGTCCACCTCAATCGCGACGACTTTCGAGGCTCGTTCGAGCAACGGCGCGGTGAGAGCCCCCTTGCCCGGTCCGATTTCGAGCGCCAGAGCCGCGCCATCGCCGCAGACAGCGCGCGCGATGCGTTCCGCAATGGACAGGCGCGATAGAAAATGTTGTCCGAGGCGGCGCGGCAACGAGGGAGACCGCGCTAGCCCCTTACATCCACGGCGCTGGAAAACGCCGTGAGCGACAATCGCAGGGTGCTGAGCCCCGGTTGGCCGAATGTGGTCGCCGGCACGTACAGCGTGAATAATAGAAGGTTTTCCAGCCTGCTCCGAAAGTCGGGATCTTGAACCGTGTTCGGGCCGCTGACAATCCTGTAATCGATCATGCGGCCTAGATTATCGATGGTGACATCCACGACCACGTCGGCGCCAAGCACCCCAAACGCGCGAGTGCCTCTCAGCGCTGCGGAGGTCGCGGTTCCCGTCCAGTTGTTGGCCGTCAATCCCGTTGGCACATCGAGATCGCTGCTGGCCCGGACGGGATAATAGGGGATCAGCCACATGCCCAGCAGCACAACCGCCGAAAACACTCCGCCGGTAGCGGGAAGCGCCACCGGCCATACGGCGTTGTGCATCAGCAGTCGCAGGCGGTCACACCACGCAATCAGGGGTGCGCTCAGCAATCCCTCCACCGGCCGCTGCCGCTCACGTGAGGCGTGCACGCGCAACGCTGTCCGGAGCGAAGACGGCGGAATGCGCTTGGGGAGAGCCCGGAGCAACCTGCTCAGAGTCTCGTCATTCGAACTCTTTAACATACATCTCCAAGCCGCGCGACGGAGCGCAAGGCCCTCAACGCGCTAAATCCAGAGCCCGCTGGCAAACGGAGCCGGAGGGCGAACGTCGATCGAATTCCGCGGCAAGCTGCTTCCTCAGCGCCTCCCGGCCCCGCAGAATCCTGGACTTCACCGTTCCCAGTGAAATCTGCAAAATCTCGGACACTTGTTCGTAGCTCAATCCTTCCACCTCGCGCAGCACCAGAGCCGCGCGAAAAGACGGGTTCACTTGCGTGAGAGCCGCCTCGATACAGTCCCGCGTTTCCCGGTCGAGCGCGATTTGAAGCGGCGAAGGCCCGTCATCTTCCAGCCAATCGCCGTATCCCTGGCACTGACCGGCCTCCGGTTCCAGGGTCACTTCCCGGCCCTTGTGCCGGCTGAACCAGCGCTTCTGGTTGCGGGCCTCGTTCACCGCGATGCGGTAGAGCCAGGTTTTCAGGGAGCTCTCTCCCCGGAACCACGCCACCTTCCGGAAAACTTTTATAAAAACTTCCTGCGTCACGTCGGCGGCGTCCGCGGGATCGTCCACCAGGCGGCTCACAAGATTGTATATCGGCTCTTCATACTGCTGGATTAAGGCCTCATAGGCCGCTTCATCGCCGCGCCGCAGCCTTTCCAGCAGGCAATCCTGCTCCTGCGGGCCAGCCAGCGCAAGCCCAGCGTCGAATTCGAAACCGACGGCGGTATCTGCCACGGATTTTCCGCGCTCCTAAATGCGATTCTACCGCGACTAATACCTTGGACACCGGCGGGGGTGAAAGAGTTCCCCCTCCAATAAACTGCTGTTGCCGACAGAGGCTGCAGGATCTGGAGAAGTGCCCGTCGGGTCCAACAGGCGTGTGGATCAGTATTGGCCTTGAGACCCGACGTCCTGGCTCAGGCCGTGCGCCGGCCCCGGGCCAAAAGCCAGCCGGCCAGACCAAGCAGTCCGGAACCTAATGGCACGATCGAAGAAGGTTCTGGAACTGCCGCCACAGGGCCATTGTCCACTAAAGACACGTTGTCGAGGCCGTTGCTGTTGTCGTTGGACGGGTCTCCGTTGAGAAACCGCAGCGTCGTCGAGGCGCTGGCCGCTGTGAACGTGGTGGCGAACATCTGCCATGCCTGCGTTGTCGTACAGGTCGTGCAACTGTTGGTGAAAGCGCCTAGCGACGTTGCATTCGCCGACACATCCACTGTGCTCGTCACCCCGAAACCAGTGCTCGGGCTGTCCACGTTGCCAACCCATGCTGTCCGCCTATACAGGAATTCCCACCCGCCACAATTCATACGCGATCGCCTGGCGGGTGTAGACCCACTCCGCGCGCCAGCCGTGGGCGGGCGGACGGGCGTCGACAGGACGCGGCGAACCATAGACTTTCAGTCCTTCGTTCTCCAATATCTTTTTCACCCGGTAGATGTGGTAGCCGTCGCTGACCACGATGCAGGAGCGCAGGTTCATGCGGCGCATGATCTCGAGCGCGCCCTCCAGGCTGCGGACGGTGTTGTCGCCTTGGGACTCGACGAAGATCGCTTCCGAGGGCACGCCGTGGCGGCTGAGATAGGCATGCGCGACTTCGCCTTCCGAATAGGTTGGGTCGTTGCCTTTGCCTCCGGTGGTGAGGATGCGCGGCGCGAAGCGCTGCAAATACAGAAACAGCGCGTGGTTCAGACGCGCCTCCAGGACCGGCGAAGGATGGCCGCGGTATTCGGCCGCGCCCAGGACGACGATAATATCGGCGGGATGGGTCTCGTCTATGGTGGATTCGCGTTGAATGTCCCGCGCGACGGCGGCAACTTTAAGCGCGGCGGCCGCCAGGCACAGCGCAAGGATCAAAGCGGCGGCGAGCGCTCCAAGGCGTTTCATCGGTTATTCTGGACGTGCGGAAAAGGCTCCCTCTTTCAGAATGCCTGAAACGTTGGCCAGTGAAAAGAACCCCCTGTTGAAGGCCGTGCGGCACGCCGTGGCCGCGGGATCGCTGACGAAGGATGGCTTCGCCGTCGCGGAGGGTTTCCATCTGCTCGAAGAGGCGATTCGCGCGCGCTGTGCGATCGCGGCGGTGATCGCGGCGGAACCGGCTTTGAGCACGGTGAAGAAGCGCGTTCCCGCCAGCGTCAGAATCGTGCCCGTCAGCGAGCGGACCTTCTCCGGTTTGGCCTCCACACAGACTCCCCAGCCGGTGATCGCGCTGGTTCGGCCTCCGCAGTGGACGTTCGAGGACGTGCTGCGAGATCGAGCTTTGGCGCTGGTGCTGGATGGGATTCAAGATCCCGGCAACGCAGGAGCCATGCTGCGCTCGGCCGAGGCCTTTGGCGCCACCGGCGTGATTTTTTTGAAATGCAGCGTGAATCCCTACAATCCCAAGTGCGTGCGCGCGTCGGCGGGGTCGATTTTCCGACTACCGGCGCTGGCGGGGATCGAGGGGGACGCGCTGGAGGCGCGTTTCCAGGGCGTGCGCATGTATGCCGCTCTGCCTCGCGCGGAGCGGTCGATCGCCGAGGCCGATTTCCGGCAGGGTTGTGCGATCGCGATTGGGAGCGAAGCGCGCGGTGTCGGCGAAACTGTCCGGCGCATCGCGAGCGGCGTGCGCATTCCGACCCAAGGAGTGGAATCACTGAACGCCGCCGTCGCCGCCGGCATTTTCCTGTACGAAGCCAGCCGCCAGAGACTTGCATGAGCCTGTTCGATGCATCGCCGATACAGCCCTCCCAGGACTTCGCACAAGATCCGTCGCGCCCCTTGGCGGAGCGAATGCGGCCGCAAAGGCTTGAGGATTTCGTGGGCCAAAGCCACATCCTCGCGTCCGGCAAACCACTGCGCGTGCAGATCGAGCGGGACCAGCTTCAATCGATCATCTTGTGGGGACCGCCGGGCGTGGGCAAAACCACGCTGGCGCGGCTGATCGCGCGGTTGACGCACTGCGAATTCGTTCCGTTCAGCGCGGTGCTCGCCGGGATCAAGGAAATCAAAGCAGTGATGGCGGACGCCGAACGGCTGCGCCGCATGGGACGCCGCACCGTGGTTTTCGTCGACGAGATCCATCGCTTCAATAAGGCTCAGCAGGACGCCTTCCTTCCCTACGTCGAGCGCGGCGACATCATCCTGATCGGCGCCACCACCGAGAACCCGTCGTTCGAGGTGATCTCCGCGCTGCTCTCCCGGTCCAAGGTCTATGCGCTGAAAGCTCTTTCGCCGGAAGAGATCGTCGCGCTGCTGGAGCGCGCGCTGAAAGTCTTGCAACTGATGGCCCCGCGCGAGCTTCTGGAGCAAATCGCGATCTTTTCGAGCGGTGACGCCCGAGCCGCTTATAACGTTTTGGAGTTGGCGGCGGCGGTGGCTCGCGAAGGCTCCATCACCCGCGAAGGCGTGGAGAGCGCGATGGAGCGAAAAACGCTGCTTTACGACAAGGGCGGCGAAGAGCACTACAATTTGATTTCCGCGCTGCACAAAAGCGTGCGCTCGTCCGACGCCGACGCCGCTCTGTATTGGCTGGCGCGGATGCTCGAAGCGGGCGAAGACCGCATGTACATCGCGCGGCGGCTGGTCCGTATGGCGATCGAAGATATCGGCCTGGCCGATCCGCGGGCCTTGGAACAGGCCATCGCGGCGCAGCAGGCGGTGCATTTTCTGGGTGTGCCGGAAGGCGACCAGGCGCTCGCACAGGCGGCCATCTATCTCTCCGTCGCGCCCAAATCCGACGCAGCCTACCGCGCGTTGAACAAGGCGATGGAGACCGTCGCGAACGCGACGGCCGAGCCGGTTCCCATGCAGCTTCGAAACGCCCCCACCCGATCGATGAAGGAGTGGGGGTACGGCGAAGGCTATCAGCATGCGCATAATTTCGAAGACGCAATGAATACGATGGAATGCCTACCGGAGAGCCTCCGAGGAATGGTGTTCTATGAACCGACCGGACGCGGGCTGGAACAGCGCATTGCGGAGCGCCTCGCGGAGATCCGGGCGCGGAAGAAGTAGAACAAGCTTCAGTTTGTTCGGGGAGTTTCTACACTTCGAGCAGTTGGGACGGGCGAGATGGTGGCACGGCCCTTAGCCTGACTTTCGCACTTCGCGCCGATTTAAAAAAATTCCGAAGAGAATTCGCTTTTGTGTCAACGCGGGTAGTTCGAAAACCCCTTGGGTGAAGACTTCGACCTCTTTTCAAAACGCGGGAATTCTGGCATTCTGCTGC
>DATDGT010000002.1:0-14138 GCA_036521975.1 Bryobacteraceae bacterium | reverse complement strand
GGATACTGCCTCTGTCTACACAAGTGAGTATCCTATCCCCGCTCCTTCCCGTCGCGATGCAATCGGAAGCAGGTCAGTTTGACAATCTCGCTCGAAATGACTGTGAAGCGGTGGATGGAAAAGAATGTGACCCGTTACACTATGCTGCTCGAGAGATTTGGCTTGGGCGAGGGCGCTATGGATGAGAGGGTCGGGGGACATTTCGGCCGGCTCTTCGTCAACAGCTTCGCCTGTGCGCTCGTAGACGGCGAGGCCGAAGAGGTTGTTTTCCATGGCGCGGATGCGGTCGAGGCGCCAATAGGTGTCGGCGATGGTCTGGACGCATCTGGATTCGATCAGACCTTGAGGCTTCAGCTCGGTGTGGAACTGGCCGCAGTGCTTTTGATAGGCGGCGAGATCTTCCGAGGGAAGGACGACGGTGTGGCCGGTTAGGCCGTGACGAAGGGCGTTGAGAGATACCCGGCGTTTACCTTCGGATGTTACGGGCCCGCGGGAATGGGCGGCGTTTTGGCGGTTGATTTCGGCGCGATCGATGGATGTTGGAGAGTTCATAAGGATCTCCCTATTGTTTTGCCGCACTAGAGAAGGGAACTCAGGTGAATGAACAAGGATGTTATAGAAAACAGGTGAGTTGTTTATTTCGGGGCGTTGTGATTGCGCCGCGGGCGTTCAAGTCAAACGGGGAGCGTGAAACGGAAGGTCGATCCTTGTCCGGGTTCGGATTCCACCCAAATCCGCCCCTGATATCGATTCACGATCCGCTGGCAGAGGGCGAGCCCAATCCCTGTCCCGGAATATTCCTCGGTGGTGTGCAAGCGTTTGAACAGGCCAAAAATCGTTTCCCTGTACTTGGGATCGATGCCGATACCGTTATCGCGAATGGCGAAGAGCCAGTGGGCCTTCTGGCGCGTGGCCGTGATGTGAACCACCGGCGGCCTGTCCGGGCTGCGGTACTTTATCGCATTGCCGATGAGATTCTGAAATAGTTGTTGCAAATGCGTCGCGTGTACGGGAACGCGAGGCAGAGACTCCGCGATTACCTTCGCGCCTGCTTCAGAAATGGCAACTCCGAGGTTCGAGAGGGCGCTTTTGAGCGCTTCTGCCGCATCCGCGCTTTCCATGGGCTGATCTATGCTGGTCACCCGCGTATAGGCGAGAAGATCGCGCACCAGCGTTTCCATACGGGTTGCTCCACCGCGGACAAACCCCATGAATTTCTGGGCCTCGTCGTTCAGCTCGTCCCCATAGCGTTTTGCAAGAAGCTCAGTGTAGATTTTGACGCTGCGCAACGGCTCCTGAAGGTCGTGGCTCGCGGAATACGCGAATTGCTCCAGATCCTGATTAATGCGCCGAAGCTCGTCCTGCACTCGCTTCTGCTCGTCGATGTCCGTGCAGGTTCCGAACCACTTTACGATCCTACCCTGCCCGTCGCGGACGGGAAGCGCGCGGCCGATAAACCATCGGAATCGTTCCTCCCGGAGATCCCACAAACGGTATTCGATGTTATAAGGCTGCCCTGAATGGATGGAACTGTAATAGATCTCTCTCGTGGGCTGGAGGTCTTCCGGGTGCAAGATCGGCTCCCAACTGGAGTCTCCGAACACGGTGCGGTTAGAGCCCGTGAATTCGTACCAGCGTTCGTTGTGATAATCGACATATCCGTCCGGACGCGCCGTCCATACGATCTGCGGCATGGCGTCGGCAAGCTGCCGAAATCTGGCTTCACTGGCAAGCAGGGCAGTCTCGGCGCGCTTGCGTTCAATGAGGTCGGCGGTCTGTCGAGCGAGAACGTCCAGCAACCGGAGATCGCGATCGGCAGGGCGGCGCAGAGTGCGGTAATGGGTTGAGAAAACTCCAAGCAACTGGCCGTCGCGGGTGACCAGCGGCGTGGCTTGCACGGACAAAACGCCCGCTCCGAGCATTACTGCGAGCCCGGGCGTGCCGGCGAAAATGGGGCTGCTGGCCACATCCTCGACAATCACGCGCTCGCGCAGTTCCAGCGCCATGCCGCAGGCCGTGTCGCCGCCATGGACGCTGTTGAAGAACTCCAGGAATGGTGGTTCAAAACCTCGCTGCGCGGCGATCTTAAGCACGCCGTCCTCGAGCAGTTGAATGTTGCCCATGTCGGCCCCCGTGATTTCGATACCGGCGGCGAGAATTTCATCAAGCAGCCGTGGGACATTCTTAGCCTCCATCATGCGCGTGCTGATCCGCTGCAGGCGTTTCATGGCCGCGAGGTCGGTTGCCAGTTGGGCGTTTAGCGCTTGGATGGCCCGGTCCGCACGCTTCTGCCCGGAAATGTCGCGCGCGATTTTGGAAGCCCCGATAATCCTGCCGTTGGCATCCCTCACAGGGGAAATGGTCAGGGAGATGTCAAGCAGCGAGCCGTCTTTTCTCCGGCGCACCGTCTCGAAATGATCGACGCGCTCGCCGCGCCGGAGCCGATCGAGTATGTTCGGCTCCTCATCCTGCCGATCGGCGGGAATGAGCAACTCCGCCACCGTCTTGCCGATCGCTTCTTCCGAGCTAAAGCCGAAGAGCCGTTCGGCGCTTTTATTCCAGCTTGTAATCACACCGTCAAGACCCTTGCTGATGATGGCATCGTCGGAGGAGTCGACAATGGCGCTCAGCAGCCAGGTGTCGCGTTCGGATACTTTGCGATCGGTAATATCTATCAGCAGGTTCATCCCGCCAACGATCCGCCCTTCGTCGTCACGCAAAACGGCAGGACAGGGAAGGAACCAGAAACGAGTGCCGTCCGGCCGCTCGGCGATGCATTCGATGCCCGTGGGAACGTCCTGTCCTTTCAGCGCCAGCGCCATGGGGCATTGGTCGTGAGGCAGGGGAGCGCCGTCGGGAAGAAAAATCTTCCAGGTGACGCACCATTGATCGGTGCCGAGCTCAGGGACACGACCTGAAAGCTTGACGGCCGCTTTATTAAAATACGTTAACCGGCCCTCGGCGTCCGTGGTGTAGATAGCCACCGGGAGAGCGTCCACCATCTCGCGGAAAACACTATCTGTGAGACAGCCGCCCGCTACAAGAGCCGATATAGTTTGAGCGCTGCCTGTCATGCCGTTATGCTCCGCACTTTTATCTTAGCGGCCTTGACGATTCCGCCGGTCTCGATGTATCGGGGAGGGAGCACGATTTCTTCAGGCAAGACACAGCCATCTCCACTTATCGGAGTTATGAGAATCGAAAGCGGGTATCTGTTACAAGAAAACATTTCCAAGGCCAGTTTAGACCGCGCCTAACTGAAGTTCGCCACCGGAACCGCTTGCTGGCGGGCGCGGCTCAGTGGGTCCCGCAACGTCAACGAATGCTTCCGAGCCGCGACCGTGACGGGCGGGCTGACTGAGTAATAGCGGCGAAGGAGGCAATCATAGGGTATATCTTTGCGCAAGTTGTTGGGGCGGTAGGAGAAATGCGAGAGTTTGTAGGAATCCCAACCTCAAGCCACATTCTGGCCAGTGCGGTCGATCCAATCCTTGGCGGGTTAACGCGATAAATCGCTTGAAAAAGGGGCTGCGTAACGACGGACGGAATTTTTGCGGACCGCGGCCTGTATCTCTTTGGTTGTGTCTACAATTTTCTACTGACGCTGGCCCTGCGTGATACCATCAGGGAATTGGGTGCGATGAACTGGTCGCCCCCAAATCATTAGTTGTGAAAGTTCTGTCTGTTGCCGTTCACAAATTTCGACTGCGTGGGCCACTCGCAGCGGATCCGACGGCTCGGCTCCTAAACGTCCTGCTCTGGGCGCTGACAGGCTGGTGGGGGATTTGGTCCGCGGTCCTGCTACCTTTCCACTCGGCAGATCTTTTTTGGAGCATGCAGACTCTGGTAGTAACTTTCTCGGCGCTTTTCGGCGCCCTGGTTCTCCTCAACCGTGGGCAGTTCCGTGCCGCGAGCATTACCTATTTGGCTGGTATCTGGCTTTCCGCAACTCACGCGATGGCGCTGAATGGTGGCATTCGCAGTCCTGCCCAGGTGTTTTACGTTACGCTGCCAATTTCCGCGGCTTGGCTGCTTGGATACGAAGCCGCTTTGTGGGTTTCGGGCGTATGTGTGAGCTGCGCGCTCCTGTTTGCCCTGTTGGAAGTAGCCAGCGTGTACCTTCCGCCCAAAGCGCCCGGCACGGCATTCGGCGCCTTCAGCTCTTTCGGAGTTGCCTGCCTGATCGGCGCGACGCCGGTCGCACAGATCCTTCGGGACCTGCGTTTTGCTCTAACCAAATCACACAGAGCCGAACATGAATCGCGCCTCATCACGGAACGCCTGAGTATCGAAATCGACGAGCACAGGCGCACCGAGCGAGCGTTGCGTGAGAGCGAGGAAAGATTCAGAAGCGCCGCGGATAGCGCCCCAGTAATGATCTTGGCGCACGATGCCAATCAGAACGCGACTTTTTTCAATAAAGTGTGGCTGGATTTTCGCGGCCGCTCCCTTGAACATGAACTGGGCGCTGGCTGGACCCAAGGGGTTCACCCCAGCGACATATCGAGATGTTTGACGAACCTGGGTACCGCGTACGCAGAGCGCAGGGAATATCATTTGCAATATCGCTTACAGCGCTCGGATGGGGAATACCGGTTAGTGTTGTGTCACGGGGTCCCGCGGTTTGAGTTGGACCAGACTTTTGACGGCTACATCGCCTCATGTATTGACATTACAGACCTCAAGCGCTCGCAGGAAGAGGCACTTGCCCGACAGAAGCTGGAGAGCTTAGGAGTGCTAGCTGGTGGAATCGCGCACGACTTCAACAATCTCTTGGGAAGCATTAGAGCGGAAGCGGAACTGCTAGCCGAAGAGCTACACGAGGACTGCGCTTCGCGAAACAAAGTTTCGATAATCAACACGGTCGCGGATCGCGCCTCCGAAGTGGTGCGCCAGTTGATGATTTACGCAGGTCACGAAAGCGCCATGCTCGAATCGGTTGACCTAGCCGCCATAGTACGCGAGATGCTTCCGCTGGTGAAGGTATCGACCTCAAAGAAGGCCACATTTCGAGTGGATTTGCCGGATCGTGTCCCTATGATTCGCGCGAACGCGACCCAGATCAGGCAAGTCGTCCTGAACTTGATTACAAACGCATCGGAGGCCCTTCGGGAAACGCAAGGCAGTGTCTCGGTCGTATTGAACGTCGTCCATCCAGACGGAGACCACGCGTCGGAATGGATTCTTCCCCACCACCTCCGGTTAGTCGTCTCCGACACGGGGACTGGAATGAGCGAAGAGGTTCAGGCGCGGATTTTCGATCCCTTCTACTCAACGAAAGGCGCCGGCCGGGGCCTGGGACTGGCGAGCGTACAAGGAATCGTTCGCAGCCACGGAGGTAAGATCAACGTGGAGAGCGCTCCTGGCCGTGGCTCCAGTTTTGAAATTCTGTTCCCCTGCCTGTTGGGTGCAGAGCTTCGGAGTGGTGATGCACCGGAGAGCTCTCCAGCTAGCGAGCAGAGCGGCGCCGAGACGATTCTACTGGTCGACGATGAAGAAATCCTGAGGCGCGCCGTCGCAACCATGTTACGTGCGAGAGGCTATTCCGTGCTCGAGGCCGGCGAGGGATCGGCGGCGGTGGAGCTGTTTCGATCTCACCTTACGCAAGTCGACGTTGTGGTGCTCGACTTAACGCTGCCCGGGCTGTCTGGCCGGGAAGTCTTCGCGGAACTAAGAAAAATGGCGCCTGCTGTCAAGGTGATCGTCACTTCGGCGTATGGACGGGGAAGGGTCTTGGCAGAAATCGGCGGGGAACCTGCCCTACCCTATCTTCGAAAGCCGTATCAAATCAAAGAGCTACTTTACGTTATCCGCCAGACCTGCGCGAATGAATTCGATCGGTTCGCGGCGAGCTAAACATGCCTTTGCCCGGCGCTCCGTTTTGTTCGCGGCGTTCCTCACTTCGCAACGGAGTGCTTCAAAAGGTGCACCTTAATGCAAGCTGGATCTGACGCGCGGTTCCGAAGCCGATGGTGCGGCCCACGGTGTTTTGGATGATCCCGAAGGAAGCCGCGCCGGTCGGACTCCAGACATTGCTCGCGTCGCCATCTAGCGTCGGGGAATCGAAGTTCGGATGGTTAAAGATATTGAAGACTTCTCCGCGAAATTCCGCTTTGAAGTTTTCGTGAATCGGAATGTCCTTGATCAGCGAAACATCTATCTGCGCAAACCCTGGACCCACAAAATCCCCGATCGGCGCCGTGCCGAACATGCCGGGAACTCCGGGCTGGCCATCGGCCGGCGCCACCGCTTGAGGTGGGAGCGAAAAGGCTTTGAAGTTGAGATAAGGCACTGAGTCCGGCGGAGCCGGACTGTTGCGCGGAACATAGAGGCTCACGCCGGGATTGTAGTCTGGTCGCTGGTTCGTCGTATCGCCGTTTCCGTAGGTGTTCGTGCCGAGATAAACCGTATTTGCGACACCTGTTCGGATCAGGCCGAGCGCTGCGAGGCTCCATCCACCAGCCAGGACATTAACGATTCTCGGCGATGAGCCCAGAACCTTCTGGCCGCGTCCGATCGGAAGCGCATACAGGACGTTGAAACTCAAATTATGGCGGGTGTCACTGTCGGAATTTCCCCATTCCACTTTCATATCGAATGGCTGCTGAGGATTAGTTGGGTAAAAACCATCATCAGGAACATTCGCGGTCGCATGAGCCCAGGAGTATTCCCCGCTGAATTGAAGACCCGCGGCGAGCCGCCGGCGCATTGACACTTGCACGGCGTTGTACTTCGACTGGCCGGTCCAAGTATCGAGTGTGATGTTTGAATATTGAGAAAACGGACGAATGCCGGTGATGGGATTCACATAGTTCACGCCGTTGTCCACGTCCAGGTTGAATGCATGGTTCCCGACATAGGAGGCGAACAGAGCGGTGCTGGAGGACAACTGGTAGCCGAGGCCGGCGGTCCACTGTATGGTCCTCGGATTCCGTGTATGCCAGTCAAATCCGTTCAGGCTGGGCGGCGGTGGCGCGCCTGAAGATATGAATTGCGTGATCGGAAATGCAAGGTTGGGGATGTTCACATTGGAAAACGTCGCGCTTCCAGGCAGTGTATTCACGACCTGGTTATAGAAGTTGCCGATAGGTAACGCTTCGATGAAGAATCCATAGCCCGCACGCAATACCAGCTTCGAAGCCGGCATCCAGGCCGTTCCGATTCGCGGAGCCCAGTTGCAAAGGCAACTGCTGAAGTACGGCGCGCCTGGATCTGTTAGCGAGTTCGTGAAATTGGTCCAAACACGGGTAGGCCAGTTGCTGTGGGGTACCTGATTCCAGTCCCAGCGCAGGCCAAGATTGACAATAAAGCCGGGTCTGATCCGCCAGGTATCCGATACGTAGGGACCGGCCTCCGTCATGAAAGTCGTGTTCCCTGGAACGGCCGGAGTGATCACAGCCGTCGCGACCACGTTGTTCAAGAAGTTCTGAATCGACGTGAACGTAACGGATGAGCCTCCGTTGAAACCATGATAGGGCTCATCGATTCGCCAAACGGTCACGCCAGCCTTGATAGTGTGTCTGCTTTTTATGAAAGTAATCGAGTCGCCGGTTTGAATATCGGTGGGCTCTCGGCCATAGAGGCCACGATTGCCGGGGGAGAAGTTGAGCCCGCTGATAATGATGACCGGGAACGGTTCCGATTCGTCGAGACTCGTCGAGTATCGCTGCATGCCGATCAGCGCTGTATTGACCAAGCGAGGCGAGAACGTGTGAATCTCGCCCAGGGCCAGATTCGTCGTCTGCGTATCGATCGCTTGATGATCAAGGATTCCGAACGCGGTCGGAAACACCCCGATTAGCGGGCCGGTCACGGAGGAGCCGTTGATGTTTGCACGGATAAACGAAGTATCGCTATCGCTCCATATTTTGTCGACACGGGCGCTGCCCGTGTTTTCGTTAACATGATTCACGCCGAGGAACGAGACCGCGTCGACCAGGGGATTGCTGGTCGGCGTGAGCGCGACATCGGTCAGGAACTGCGATTTGTTCCCCGGAGTAGGCATAAGTGCGACAACCGGCTGTACGGCGGGCGCGGCCTGCGCCATTCCTTGGATGCTGAGCTCCGTGCCGCTGCCAACGATCCCGACTGACTGTCGAGATGCTTCGTAGTTCGCGAAGAAGAACGTCGTGTTGCGCCGGATCGGACCGCCGAGATTGCCACCGAAGTTGTTGAAGCGGATCGGCGCGGGTTGCCCCGGGAGCTGGAAGAAGTTGCGCGCGTCAAGAGAGTCGTTGCGCAGAAACTCGAACGCGGTACCGTGAAAATGATTCGTGCCGGATTTCGTCACTATATTGATGTAGGCGCCGGAGGCGCGGCCATATTCGGCCGAGTAATCTCCGGATTGCACTTTGAACTCGGAAATCGTATCGAGGCTACCGGTCAGCAGTCGAGCGCCGCGCTCGGAGCCGTTCGACATGTAGGCTTCATCCACGCGTGTGGCATCGATCCCGTCGATGGAAAACTGATTGTTGCCGGATTGCAGACCGTCAAACGTCAGATCCGCGATATAACCGCCGCGCAGTACTGCGCCGGGCGTTAACAGACTGAAACGTCCATAATCGCGACCGTTGATCGGAAGACCCACGATCTGGTCGTTCTGCATGGTTGCGCCTGCGGTCGCGCCCGAGGCGTCGAGCACGGGAGCCTGCGATGTCACTTCCGCCTGCTGCTCCATCGGCCCGACGGGCATGTTGACCTCGAGGCGGACAGTGTCGCCAACGTCCACCGTGACTTTTTCGAAGACCTGTGTGGTGAAGCCGGCATGCTCGGCTGTGACGCGGTACTCCCCGATGGGGAGTTCCGGAAATGTGTACAGACCAACGCTGTTGCTTGCAGCCTTGAAGATCTGGCCGCTCGCCAAATTCTCAGCGTTAAGATTCACGTCGGGAATGGCGGCGTGTGAAGGATCGAAAACTTCGCCCGCGATCCGGCCGGCGACGTTTTGCGACGCCAGCCGTGATGGGAACAGGACGGACATCGCTAGGACAACTGCGAATGCGACCGCTATCGTTCTCGGGTTGAAACCGTAACGCATCACTTTCCCCCAAACGAAACGCGAGACTTTTCCCGTTACAGGCGAATTGTATAAGATGCCCGCCGAAACAATCCGATGTTATTATTTCATCTGAACCCGCGTTTTCGGCCACATCCAGCGCGCTTTGATCCAACACGACGGGCTTCAACGCGGAATCGATAAGCCGTAGCGCCGTTTGCGTAGGAATATCCGATGCCGGCGGTCCCGCCGGCGCTGGCTTCCACGACGACGATCGTCGTCTGGGACCACCCCAAGGTTCCATCCGATTCCGGGGCTTCGGTAGGAACCGTGTAGGCCGAGGTCGCAAGACGCTCGACTGGCGGGGTGGATGGCTGGTGCACCACATTGTGCAGATAAAGACCCTCGAGGCCGCGTTTCCACTCACCTGCGCCGTAGAGTTCTGCCTCAAATTACTTTATAATGAAAAGAACTTGTATTGGAGGAGTGAGGCATGACGGTCTTCGATCTGCTGTTTTTAGCTTGTCTCTTCACAGCAGCCGCGACGCTGCTAATGGCGGCGGTGGCGGCGATTCGCGGGCAATGGGCGCACTGCGCATCGATTCTAAAGCGCCTGGCCATGGGTGTGGTCGCATACCTGGCGCTGGGATTGATTGTGGGCATAGCGGCGCCTCAGCGGATTCTTAACGTCGGCGATCCCTGGTGTTTCGACGACTGGTGTTTGAGCGTTGAAAACGTGAGACGCACCGCCGCTGGACCGGACGATGTTTACCGCGTCTCGCTCCGGATCTTCAGCCGCGCGAAGCGCGTCTCGCAGCGGGCCAAGGGCGCATGGATCTATTTGATCGACCCGCACGGGCATCGTTTCGAGCCGCAACCCGATCCTGCCGCGGTTCCGTTGGACGTGCGGCTCGACCCCGGCGAATCGGTGACAACCTCGCGCACGTTCAGGGTCCCCGCGGACGCCATCGGGCTGGGATTAATCACCGGCCACGGCGGGCCCTACTGCTGGTCGCCAATCATTGGAGAAACGGGCTGTCTTTTCCATAAGCCGACCATGGTGCGGCTCGGTCAAGATTTCTCGAAATGAGAGCGGGAGCGCTGCCTGGTTTAATCGGCGCGGGTTTTCGCAAAACGGATTGACGACCGGAATCCCGTCGATTACGGAGCCTGACTGGAAATCCTCGCCCTATTGTCCCGTCCCCGTAAGACTCACCGATTGCGGGCTGCCGCTGCCGTTATCGGTAATCGTCATCGACGCGGTCCGCGACCCTGTGGCGGTGGGCGTAAACGTCACATTGATGGTGCAAGCGGCGTTGACGGCGAGATCGGCGGGGCAGTTGCCGGTCTGCGCGAAATCGCCCGGATTTGCGCCCGTGAATGCGATGCTTTTGATCACCAGGGTTCCAGGCCCACTGTTGGTTACGGTCACCGGTTGCGAGGGGCTGGTGGTTTCCACCGTTTGCGCCGCGAACGTTAGGGCGGCTGTAGAAAGCTTCACCACCGGCGTCTCCCCGGTACCACTCAAGGTCACCGACTGCGGACTGCCCGAGCCGTTGTCGGTAATGGTCAGCGTGGCCGAACGGAGTCCCACAGCGGAGCGAAGGTTACCGTAATGGTGCAGGATGCGCTCGCCGCCAGCGTGGCGGGGCTGACGGGACAATTGTTGGTCTGGCTGTAATCGCCGGCAGCGGCGCCGGTAATGGCAATGCTAGAGATGCTCAACCCTCCCGGTCCGGTGTTGGTCAAAGTCACCGCCGCACTGATCGTGGTGCCGACCGCAAATGATCCCGAGAGACTCGTGCGCGAAAGCGTAACCACGGGAGTTACTCCCGTGCCGCTTAAGGTGATCGACTGCGGGCTGGCGGAACCGTTGTCGGTGATGGTGACTGCCGCGCTGCGAAGCCCCGTTGACGAAGGGGTAAACGTGATGGTGATGGCGCAGGAAGCGCTCGCCGGCAACGTGGCGGGAGTCACCGGACAATTGTTGGTCTGGCTGTAGTCGGCTGCTTGCGGTCCAGTGATCGCGATGCTGGAAATCGTCAGCGCCCCCGGCCCCTGGTTGGTAAGCGTGGCCTTCAGCATGCCCGCTGTGCCCACCGAGACGTTGACCGAGAGACTGGAGGGAGAGAGATTCACTACGGGGCTGGCCGCTGCCGTTCCCGTGCCGCTCAAACTCACCGACTGCGGACTGCCAGAGCCGTTATCGGTAATCGTCAGGGAGGCGGTCCGCGACCCCGCGGCGGTGGGCGTAAACGTCACACCGACCGTACAAGAGGCGTTCAGTGCGAGCGAGGCCGGACAGTTTTGTTGGTTTGCCCAAAATCGCCGGAGTTCGCGCCCGTGATCGTGATGTTTGAGATGCTCAGCGTCCCGGGACCGTTATTGGTCACCGTCACGGTTTGAGCGGTGCTGGTGGTGCTGACCGTTTGACTCGCAAACGTCAGGCTGCCCGTCGAAAGTCCTACGGCCGGCACCGCTGCCGTTCCCGTGCCGCTCAAACTCACCGACTGCGGACTGCCAGAGCCGTTATCGGTAATCGTCAGGGAGGCCGTCCGCGACCCCGCGGCGGTGGGCGTAAACGTCACACTGACCGTACAAGAGGCGTTCAGCGCGACCGAGGCCGGACAGTTGTTGGTTTGCCCAAAATCGCCGGAGTTCGCGCCCGTGATCGTGATGCTCGAGATGCTCAGCGTCCCTTGACCGTTATTGGTCACCGTCACGGTCTGAGCGGTGCTGGTGGTGCTGACGGTTTGACTCGCAAACGTCAGGCTGCCCGTCGAAAGTCCTACGGCCGGCAGCCCTCCCGTTCCCGTACCGCTCAAGGTCACCGACTGCGGGCTGCCTGAGCCGTTGTCGGTAATGGTCAGCGCAGCCGAACGGAGTCCCACGGCGGACGGAGCGAAGGTTAGGGTAATGGCGCAGGATGCGCTCGCCGCCAGCGTGACGGGGCTGACAGGACAGTTGTTGGTCTTGGCTGTAATCGCCCGCAGCGGCGCCGGTAATGGCAAAGCTAGAGATGCTCAACTGTCCCGGCCCGGTGTTGGTCAAAGTCACCGTCCCACTGATCTTGGCGCCGACGGCAAACGATCCCGAGAGGCTCGTGGGTGAAAGTGTCACCACGGGAGTTACTCCCGTGCCGCTTAAGGTGATCGACTGGGGGCTGGCGGAGCCGTTGTCGATGATCGTGACCCACGCCGAACGGGCGCCCGCCGCCGTGGGAGAGAACGTCAAATTCAGCGTGCACGCGGCACTTACGGCCAACGTGGCGGGGCTGATCGGACAATTATTGTTCTCCGGGAAATCGCCAGGATTGGCGCCCGTCACGGCGATGCTCGAAATGGTCAGAACGCCGGGGCCGTTGTTGGTTAGGGTTACCTGTTGAACGCCGCTGGCAGTGGCGACCGCCTGATTGCCGAAAGCGAGGCTGGACGCGGAGAGGTTCACCACGGGAGTGTTTCCCGTGCCGCCCTGCGCGATCGTAATCGTGTTGCCGGCGATGGTCAACGTTCCGCTGCGCGTCGCTCCCGTGTTGGCCGCGACGGAATAAGACACCGATCCGTCCCCCTGCCCCGAGGTGGAAGAGGTCAGCGTGATCCACGCGCTGTTGCTGGTGGCATTCCAGCCGCACTCCGGAGTCGTGGTGATGGTGATGTTGCCGGATCCGCCCGCCGCGGAAGCTTCGGACGGCTCAGAAAACGTGAAGGAGCACGTGGCGATGACCGCCAGGAACGCGTCGTCCGCGCCTCCGCCGTACTGCGGTTGCAAGGCGTTCAGCGTAGGGAAGTTGGTGGAAGCGGTTTGGCCCGCAAGGTATACGTTTGCCAGAGCGTCCACGGCCGAGCCGTTTGCCGAATCGTTCTGGCTCCCGCCCAGATATGTCGAAAAGACGATCGCGCTGCCGCCGGCGTTGATCTTTGTCAGGAATGCGTCGTCGGCGCCGGCGTTCTGCGCTTGAATGGCTTTCATGACGGGGAAATTCGTGGAACCGGTGACTCCATCGACGTAGATGTTTCCCAGCGAATCCAGCCTCAAACTTAGGCCCACGTCACCGCCGTTTCCGCCCAAATACGTGGAATACAGCAGAGCGTCGCCAGGACTCAGCTCCATCACGAACGAATCGGACGCGCCGCCGCCATATTGCGCTTGGATCGGATTGAGCGTCGGGAAAGTAGTGGAAGCGGTGTTGCCGGTGATGAAGAGATCGCCGAATTGATCCACCGCCGCGCCGCGAACCGCGTCGGCTTCAACCGAACCGCAGATGTACGTCGCGTACACTTCGGTTCCAGTGGGCGAAAGCATGCCCACCCAGCCGTGATTGAGAGTCACTGTCTGTCCCTGTGACCACCCACAGAATGTGGGTTGGAACGCGTTCAGGACGGGGAAACTCGTCGAGGAGGTATCCCCGTAGATGTAGAAATTCCCGTTCGAGTCGATGGTGCTGCCGTTGCTGAAATCGCCGCCATTGCCGCCGAAGTAAGTGGAATAAACAAACGACCCTCCTCCCGGCGCGATCTTGGCCGCGAAGCTGTTGTTCGAGCCGGCCAGGTGCGGCTGGATGGCATTGTAGACAGGGAAATTGGCGGATTGCGTGGTGCCGCTCACGTAGGCGTTGCCGGCGCTATCGACGGACATCGCAATCGCATAATCGCCCAGGCTGCCGCCCAGATAGGTGGAATAGATGAGGGCATTGGCGGCGCTGTTAAGCTCCAGGGCAAAGGCGTCGATGACTCCGCCGCCATAGGTCTTCTGAATCGCGTTCAAGGTAGGGAAACTGGCGGAGTCGGTCTCGCCCGCCAGATAAATGTTGCCATTGGAATCCAGAGCCACTCCGGAGGCGCGAGCCTGGGTGTCGTCTGCGCCGCCGATGTAAGTCGTGGAAAGGAGCGCGCCGGACGGACTAATCTTGGCTAAAAACGCGGCTACGCCCCCGCCGGTGAGGACCGGTCCGATGAGAGTGCCGGGATAAGGGCTGGTTGCGATTTGGCCCGTTAGATAAATAGTATTTGTTTACCGGCCTGAACCGCGGCTGATTTCTCCCTGCTGAAGATTTTGCTGGACAAATGACGCGGGTTCGGCTACCGTAGGGTTGGATGAGACCAATCGGCCGACCCGCGGCAGACCAACCGCCCGAGGGCATTGA
>DATDGT010000001.1:0-50293 GCA_036521975.1 Bryobacteraceae bacterium | reverse complement strand
TAAGCCGATGAGCGAACAGCAGAGACAGCGGCTCATCCAGCATCACGTGCGCCGCCTTGGGAAACTGGGCATCACCGTGCGCGTTGCTCCCCCCACGAAGCCCCAATGCTCACGCGCAACCCGCAAGCGCAAAGGGGGTCCCGCAACAGCCTGATTCCGCAGAGCCGTGTCTCCATTTTCGTAGGAATCTTTGCGCGCCGCGACGATTTTTGGAGCGCGGACTTTAGTCCGCGCGGGACTTCAGTCCCGCTGGCGGGAAGCGAGGCTAAAGCCTCGCGCGGGCTGAAGCCCGCCCTCCATTATTTGCGGCGAAGCCGCGCTGTGCCACCATCTTGCCCAAGCCAGCGGCGCACCCTGCGCCCGTGTGAGTTAGGAGGAAAACGCTTTTCCGAGCGTCTGCACGAGTTCCGCAAACTTAAACGGCTTGCGAATAAAACTGCGGATTTGGGGCGCGTTCATTTCGCCCGCAGTCGCCTCCTCGCTGTAAGCGCTGGTGAGAATGACTCTCACATCCGGCTTGATTTTCGCGGCCTCGGCGACAACCTCGCTGCTGCCAGGTCCAGGAATCGTCAAGTCCAGTAGGATTACATCGATCTTGCTCCCGCTCGCGCGAAGAAGGTCGATGGCTGCAAAGCCATCCCCAGCTTCGATTACCTCGAAGCCGGTTTTGCGCAGCATGGCGGCGACAGCGATGCGTAACGGACTTTCATCTTCTACTACTAAAGCGGTGGCGCCTTGAAAGGGATTCTTCGCCTTGCTGTCGCCGGGTTTGCCGTTAGGGACTCGCTCAGTCGTAGCTTCGGCGGGCAGCAATATCTCGAAGGTAGTGCCCTTGCCGATGCGGCTCGACACTTGGATTGAGCCGCCCAGAGCTCGAACAATCCCTTGGACGACGGCCAGCCCCAGACCGTGGCCGGCAGACTTAGTAGTGAAGAACGGGTCGAAAACCTTGGCCTGAACTTCCGGCAGCATGCCGCGGCCCGTATCGGAAACCCGAAGTTCAATGTAATCGCCGCGGGCCAGACCCTCGGCGGCCAGCCCGGACGAATCGCTGTCCACCTTGACGCATTTTGTGGTCACCCGAATGAATCCGTCCTGGCCGCCAATCGCGTCCGACGCGTTCATGACGAGATTCATCACAATTTGGCGGAGCTGCGCCGGATTGGCCGGAACGGCGGGAAGATCGAGTCCAAGATCCGTTTCCACCGATGCATGTTTCGAAACCGAAATTTTGAGCAGCTCGAGCATCTCTCTGACGACTCTGGAGACATCGACTGGCTCAATAATGGCGCTCTCTTTTCCCGCGTAGATCATCAATTCACGAACGATTTCAGAGCCCCGAAGCGCCGCTTCCCGGATGGCGCTTAGTTCCCCTTCGGGCGGCGTTCCGCCGGCAAGTTCTCCCATCGCCAGTTCCGCCTGAGCCAAAACACCGCCGAGCAGATTATTGAAATCGTGCGCGATGCCGCTGGCAAGCGTGCCGACGCTTTCCAGCTTTTGCCGTTCGAACGTTTCTCGCTGCGCGCGGCGCATCTCGGTAACGTCCAGACAGGCGCCAAACATCCTCAGCGGCGCGCCTTGGTCGTCCAGCGCAACTTCGCAGGTATAGCTGACCGCGCGAAGCTCGGAATCCGGCCGGGCAATCTGAAATTCGATGGAGTGCCCATTCTTCTCGGCAAGGCAGTCTCTCACCCAGCGCTCCACCCGGACTCGATCCTGGGATGCCACTGCTTGCAAGGACGCTTCATAACTGGGTGTGTATTCGCGCGGCTGGCCGAAAATTCGAAACATTTCCTCGGACCAAGTAATGCGATTGGACTTAATATCCCAGTCCCAATGCCCCAGATGAGCGAGACGCTCCGCATTCTTAAGGCGGTCTTCGCTGCTGTGGAGCTGGCGAGCTTGATGGTCCAACGCACGGTTCGCTTCGCTCAGTTTCTCAGTACGAGCGGCCACCATGGCCTCCAATTCCATCCGCCTTTGCGAGGCCGCGCTCAGCCGCCAACGTATAAAGAGAACGATTGCGCCTGCGAAGCCTGCAAATGCCAGCCCGCGAGCCCACCAAGTCTCCGGCCACCTCGGCTTCAACCGGAATTCCGTTGATGCGATCTGTGATGCGGGCGGGCCGTCGCGAATCCGGGATCGCACTTCCAAGCGATGCCCGCCAGGCCCGAGTCCCCAGATCGAGACGTAGCGCTCCACGGAATCGACCCACGGACCGTTGTCCAACCGGTAGCCGAAGCGCACCAGTTGCTCAGCCTTGTAGTTTAGAGTCGAAAACTCCGCCCGTAGAAGCCGGGCCGTTTCGTCGATGTCCAGACGCGCGATTATCGGAGTCGCAATCAACGCACTTGTTGAACTCGCACCGCGGAATATATAATGCGCCAGCCCGCTGCCGGTCCCCAGCCAGACGCTTCCGTCCGCAGCCGCCCAGAACGCCTCTCCATCGCAGTCGTTCGAGACCAGGCCGTCCTCCGTCGTGAATGTAGTCCAAGCGTTCCCCCGCCGGACCATGACGCCTTTTGTACTTCCCCGCCAGAAATTGCCAAAAGCGTCGAATCCGTGAAAAGCCGTTACCTCCGCTTCGGCCGCATTCGGAGATACAACAGATGTAACCCGCAGAACCCGGCCATTCGCAACCTCGATTCGATCAACGCCCGCGTCGTAGCGATGCCGGATCCAGATCGATCCATCAGGGGCCAGCGCCATCACGTAAGGATTGTCCGTAAGCAGCCCCTCGCTACGGCGGAACTGCCGCCACTGCCCTTCCCGCAGGCTCCACAAACCATTTTTGGCAGTAACGACCCAAATGGTCCCTTCTTTGTCTTCCATGACTTTCCAGGCAACGCTGCCAAAAGACTCCGGCGTTTTGACCTGGATAAAACGGGTGGATGCAGACGGCCGATCATTGAGAAATAAACCGCACCTGGTCGGCGCCCAAACTCTGTCCTGCCGATCCACAAAAACGTCTTCCGGATCGCAGGGGAGCCCGTCCCCCAGGCCGAGGGAGCGAGTCGTTCCAGTAACAGGATTAATCCGAGTCAAGCCACCTGGTTTCACAGCGGCCCATATCGAACCATCGGAGGTCTCGGCCAACCACCGGACATCATCGCCCGGCAGCCCGTTATCTCTGGTCCAGATCCGCGTGGGTCCTGCATCCAGGCGCGCCAGCCCCAAGCTAGTCCCCACCCAAAGCGCTCCTCTCCTGTCCCTCCGGATGCTCCAGATCAGGTCCGACGGCAGCCCATCGGACGTCTTCCAGAATTCCCAGACGCCGCGCCCGAGCCACCGGGCAATACCGCCGCCTGTTAACCCGATCCAGATGGAGCCTTCGCGATCTTCAAGAGCCGACGCGGCCTTCTCGTTTCGCAATCCCCGCTGCCGGTTTATGACGCTCCATCCGGCTGTGGTGTAGATTGCCAAGCCCTGATCCGTAGGGACCAGGAGGGAGCCGTCTTGTCCCGGCGCAATCGCGCCCCAGAATCCGCTGGGTGCGATATCCGGCTTCTCTTGCGAGAATCTTGCCTGTCCGGGCGCCTTACGATAAATTCTTGTCGGGCTGCGAGCCCACACCGATCCATCCGGCGTGATCTGAAGTCCGTCCCATGAATCTTCCGGCAGACCCTCTTTCTCTCCGAATATCGAGACCCGTCCATCTTGTTCGAGGCAAATGTTCTGGTTACAGCCAAACCACAGGAGCGCCCCCTGCCTCAGGATGCCGTGCATCGGCTTACCCGCCAGGCCTTCAGGCAGCGGGTGGGGCTGCGCCGACAAGGAGCTGCCGGCGCGGCGAGGTACTTGAAAGACGCCGACTGGCGTCGCAACTAATAGACTGCCATTCGGGCCGTCCGCCATCACTTGCGAGCCGCGCACCAGTCTGTCTATCCCGGAGACTGGCTCAAAGCGTTGCCCATCGAAACGAAAGATTTTGGCGCAGGTGTTGGCCCATAGAGCGCCATCGAAAGCAACGAAGAGGCTGTGGGCCTCCGTGGAGCACGGCAGTCCCTCCGCTTGCCCCATCAGACGGAAATGGACGCCGTCATAACGGTACAGACCTGCTTCGGTTGCGGCCCAAATGTAACCCGCGCGATCCTGAGCCAGAGACAGGACGACGAGGTTCTGGAGCCCTTCAGCCGCTCCGTAGAACCGGAAACTGTACTGCTGAGCAGCGGCGCAGGCGGCCAAACCCAGCGCAAGTACCCAAACCTTGCCGAGGCTGAGCCGTCGTTTCATCTAAATCTCCAGAACCCAAACAAGGATCCCGATGTAGCGCGAACCCTGGCTTTATTGGCGAATCGCGCATTTTCCGCGGTGTGGCGGCCGCGCGCGAACGCTACTCAACAAATTGGATCATATTTTAGCAGTCAAAGACAATGGGCATACGTCGCCGGATGTTGCGGAAAGCGGGCAAAAGTGATGAATGTTAATCTGCCCCCCTGGGGCCAACGCCGGGCTGGGGGCCCCGCCGCCGCGCGCCTGAGCCAGTGGCAACGTTCCGCCTTCGGCAAGGATTTCATGTTCTCGAGCGCGCGGGTAACTGAAGAACGGTCTCGGAGTAGCTTGAATGCCTCACCGCAAACATTCGATTCCCAGCCGCGACGGGGTGCCCGCTGGGCCGGGAGCGGTTTGCCGCGCGCGTGAGCCGGTATGGGAAAATGGCCACGGATGAAGATTCAGGCTATTGTTCACAGGGCAGAAGAAGGCGGGTACTGGGCAGAGGTGCCAAGCATCCCGGATGCGCGAGCCAAGGCGAGACCGTGGAGGAACTCATGGATAACCTTCGCGAGGCGATAACCGGTTGTTTGTTAGGGTCCCCCTCCCGGAACGCTTCATCTTCCAACGGCGCATTCGGTCGGCCTTCGTCCGTAATCCGTCCGTAGCGACACCGCTCCCTGACGGTCGCGGCTCTGTTTGAAGGCCTCGCCGAATGTCCAGCCATTTCTTGGATACTACAGCCGCCTCCGGGAGCGCGCTAGGCTACAATCGAACATTGGCCGCTTCCCCGTGCGACGGCCTTGACGGGCGCACCGTAGCCCCAAGAAAATCCGGCTGTTATGGCTGTACGCGTCGCCCTGAATCACAAGACCGTTTACTTCTACGACCGGCCGGTCCGGCTTTCGCCGCAGATTGTTCGTTTGCGCCCCGCGCCGCACTGCCGCACACCGGTCAGCGCGTACTCGCTCCACGTCGAGCCCAAGCCGCATTTCCTCAACTGGCAGCAAGATCCGCAAGGCAATTTTCTGGCTCGCGTGGTATTTCCCGAGCGCGTGACGCATTTTTCCGTGACGGTCGATTTGATCGCGGAAATGACCGTCATCAATCCCTTCGATTTCTTTCTCGAACCTCAAGCAGAAAATTTTCCTTTTGTTTATGAGCCTTGGCTGGAACGGGAATTGTCGCCTTTTCGCGAGGTATCCGAACCTGGGCCAAGACTCTGCGAATACATTCGAAATAGCGATACGTCCTCGCGACATATCATCGACTTTCTGGTGCAGCTCAATCAGAAGCTCCAGAGCGAGATCCGCTATTTGATCCGGCTGGAACCCGGCGTTCAGTCCAGCGAAGAAACCCTGGATCGTCGAAGTGGTTCCTGCCGGGATACCGCCTGGCTGCTGGTGGAGATTCTTCGTCATCTCGGTCTCGCCGCCCGCTTTGTGTCGGGCTATTTGATTCAATTGAAGCCGGACGTGAAGCCCCTGGAAGGCCCGGAGGGTCCTGGGCAGGACTTCACCGACTTGCACGCCTGGGCCGAAGCGTATCTTCCGGGAGCGGGATGGATTGGCCTCGATCCGACCTCCGGGCTGCTGGCGGGCGAAGGTCATCTTCCATTGGCCGCCACGCCCGATCCGCCTTCCGCCGCTCCGATCTCCGGCGCAGTGGATGAATGCGAAGTACGGTTCTCGCATGAGATGACGCTGACGCGCATTCACGAAGATCCGCGCGTCACGCTCCCTTACACCGGCCCACAGTGGCAACGGATTGAGTCGCTGGGCACGCGCGTCGATTCCGATCTTTTCCGCGACGATGTCCGCTTGACAATGGGCGGCGAACCAACCTTCGTTTCCATCGACAATATGGATGGCGAGGAGTGGACCACTGCCGCGCTGGGACCGGAAAAGCGCGAATTCGCCGGGCGCTTGCTGGACCGTCTCCGCGACCGTTTCGCGCCTGGAGGGCTGTTGCATTACGGGGAAGGCAAATGGTATCCGGGCGAGCCATTGCCTCGCTGGGCGCTGACCTGTTACTGGCGCAGCGACGGCATCCCGCTATGGCTCAACCGTTCGCTCCTCGCGGACGAAGACACGCCCGACCCTGAAGTGAATAAACGTTCGTTTGGCCCTTCCGACGCGCAACGCTTCACTCGGACCCTGGCGCAGCGGCTCGGATTGGATCCCGATTATGTCAACGCGGCTTTCGAAGATCCTTTCTATCATCTCCAGAAAGAGCGCCAGTTACCTGTAAATGTGGATCCCGTGGATAACCGCCTCGACAACCCGGAAGAGCGCGAGCGGCTACGTCGAGTCTTCGAGCGCGGTTTGGAGACTCCCGCAGGCATGGTGCTTCCGCTTCAGCGAGGTTGGGGGAAGAATGGTCCGGAGTGGCAAACCGGACTCTGGATGTTACGCGGCCACCATCTCTATCTTCTTCCGGGCGATTCGGCCGTCGGGTTGCGTCTCCCGCTTCCCAGTCTTCCTTGGGTCGCGGCATCGGAGGCGCCGCAATTTTATCCGGTGGATCCCATGGTGAATCAGTCGCCCCTTCCAAATCCTCCGCGAAACGTTCCCTTTGAAGTTCCTTTCGATGCGCCGGTAATGCAGCGCCGGACTTCTCCGGAACGCGGGCCGGAGCGCGGCTTTTCTGACCGTGATAAGTCCGAACGTGATAGGGCGCCCAAACCCGGCGAATCCGCCCCCTGGATCGTACGCACCGCTCTGTGCGTCGAGCCTCGCGCGGGCAGGATCCACGTGTTTATGCCGCCAGTCGAGAGCGCCGCGGATTACATCGATTTGCTGGCGGCCGTAGAGGACACAGCCCGGCGGTTGGAAATTCCGGTGGTGCTAGAAGGCTATCCTCCGCCTCCGCATCCTCGGCTTCAGCAGATCAAAATTACGCCCGATCCGGGAGTACTCGAAGTGAACATTCATCCCTCGCGCGATTGGCCGGAGCTGGTTGCCAAAACAACGGCGCTATACGAGGAGGCGCGCCAGGCGCGGCTGGGCACCGAAAAGTTCATGTTAGATGGGCGTCACACCGGCACCGGCGGCGGCAATCATTTTGTGCTGGGTGGGCCGACTCCGCAAGACAGTCCGTTTCTGCGCCGGCCCGATCTGCTGCGCAGCATGATCGGATACTGGCTGAATCATCCTTCGCTTTCCTACGTATTCTCGTCCATTTTTATCGGGCCAACTTCGCAAGCGCCGCGAATCGACGAGACCCGCGCCGATAGCCTTTATGAGCTCGAGATCGCCTTCGGATTGATCCCCGAGCCCGGCCGCGATTGTCCCGCATGGCTCGTGGATCGTATTTTCCGTCATCTGCTCACCGATGTAACCGGCAATACGCATCGCACGGAATTCTGTATCGATAAGTTATTCTCTCCCGATTCCGCGTCCGGCCGCCTGGGGTTACTGGAAATGCGCGCCTTCGAAATGCCTCCGCACGCGCGGATGAGCCTGACGCAGCAACTGCTGGTGCGGGCATTGGTCGCCTGGTTTTGGAGGGAGCCGTACACCCACAAGCCGGTTCACTGGGGCACCCGGCTACATGACCAGTTCATGCTGCCGCACTTCATCGCCCGCGATTTTGGCGACGTGCTGGAGGATTTGAACCGCGCGGGCTACGCTTTTGAGCCGGACTGGTTCGCGCCGCATTTTGAATTCCGCTATCCGGTTTTTGGCAGTGCCTATCATGCCGGCATTGGCCTCGAAATCCGCCAAGGCACCGAGCCGTGGTATGTCTTGGGCGAAGAAAGCGCGGCTGGTGGAACGACGCGTTACGTCGATTCTTCTGTGGAGCGCGTGCAGGTGAAAGCGCAAGGTCTCACTGGGGACCGGTATATCGTCGCCTGCAATGGACGTCGTGTGCCGCTCCATTTCACCGGCAAGCAAGACGAATGGGTGGCGGGAGTTCGTTATCGCGCCTGGCAGCCGCCCTCCTGCCTGCACCCCACAATTCCCATTCACACGCCGCTGACCTTCGATATTCTCGATACCTGGTCCGGCCGTTCGGTCGGGGGTTGCACGTATCACGTGGCTCATCCCGCCGGCCGCAATTTTGTCACCTTCCCCGTGAACGCAAACGAGGCGGAAGCCCGCCGCGCCGCGCGCTTTCACGCTTTCGGCCACACCCCCGGCCCCATGCTCGTCCCTCCACGCGAGCGCAATCCCGACTTTCCGCTTACCTTGGATTTGCGAAGACGCGTCGTGCCGGAAGCAAGACTATGAGATTGAAAGCCCTAGCCGCCGGCATGATCGACGGGAGCATTGGTCGTGCTAGGCGGATCGGGAATCGCCGATACCCAGCCGTGCCCTGATGAACTGTAGCGCCTGATCGAACTGCGCAAAGTACCGGCATCCAAACCGATCGAGTCTATCGCGGACATCCGGATCATCAAAATCTCTGGAATTACGACTAAGGAAGCAACTCTCGGCGGGGGAATTGTCGTTAAGGTGTCCAAGCACAGACGCGAGAACGATTGCGTCTTGTCCGGACATGCCCAAACCCGCCTGGAGCTCGCTGGCAGAGCTGAGGATAGTCGAGTCGAGCGGTATGACCGCAGCGGTGTTGAGCAATCCGGCAATCGCATGCTGCAAACTCTCGCGTTCGCGCTCGGCACTTCGAATCAATATCGAAACGAGTGCGCCGAAATCATCTGGAATTGCGCGATATGCTTTTGACCGGCCCAGCTCCGAAATATGTGTCTGCAATTCGTTGCTCAATCTGCTTCGGCTCTTCTCCTTCAGTGCGAGTGCTTGATGCGGCTCAGCAAGGGAGAACGCAGGCACCACGAGAGAGATGCTATCCGAGGCGGCAAGATCGAGAATCGCGTCGCACGCATCGCACTGCTCCTGCTGCAGCGCTTGCTCCAGCACGAAGTTCGATTCGACGTACACCGTCATTATGCAGGGTTCATTTCGATGCGAGCGTTTTCGAGTGAGTCGATCAGACCGGATTCAGCCAACCACTTCATTGAAGGATCGTGCTTGACGCGCTCGTCCCCCGTTCGAGCGATATCCTTCAACCATGAGAAGACCATTAGTTCGAGTGCCCGTTCGCCAACGGCTCGACTTGTTTGGCTCATCTTCTCCAGATATGGCTTGAACTCCCTCGTTGCATCGACGGTAAACCCAGGGGGTTCTTCAGCGAGGCCCATTTGGTCCTGCTTCCAGAAATACATTCGCTCGGGAGTGGCAATCAGAAAAAACGTTGCCTTGGGCAGAACCCCGTGTGCGAGCATGTTCCGGCGGAAGCGCGCTGCCCATTCTCCCGAGGTGCCGACTCTGCTCTTGGCCTCACCGAGAAGTATCACCCGGCCAATATCGTCGTATGCGATGAAATCAATCCCCTTGTCTTGAATGGGCATGGTCCGTCTCGCTGGTACTAGTGTCCCACGAACGAGCGCCGTCGGTCGCCGCGCTGCGACTACAGCCGATCGACGGATCCCGTAGCCGACCACACGAACGTCTGATCCCCAGTCCCGCGCCCCCTAGCCGAAGTTCGTCACTGGAACCGCTTGCTTCGAAGGAGACAGGAGTCAGGAGTCAGAAGAAGTCAGAAGACTTTTTTCTGTCTTGTTCCTTCCCGCGCCTTCTGGCGCGGAGGGTTGGCGCGTTTTTTCGGCGCGCTGGTTTTCTGCGCGGTTTTCGCGGCGGCCTTCTTCGGCGCCGCCGGCTTTTTCCTCTGTACGCCCAAGCCTCGCTCCAGCAAGCTTTCCAGGAGCTTCTTCTCCGGCGGGGTCATCACGCGACTGAAGTTGTCGGGACGCCGGGCGAGCACGGCTTCCAGTTCGGCCAACCATTCCAGCGATGGTTTCGCTGCGTGATTTTCCATCTGCCGCACCAGGTTCAGGGCCGACGCGAAGTCGGGTGCGGAACGGTAGCACTTCAACGCCTTCTCGCTTTCGCCCTGCTCCAAATAAATCTCCGCGGCTTTTGCGAACTGCCCCGTCTGCTCGTAACATTCGGCCATCAGCTTTTGGTTGGCGCCCGGCAGGCTCTCCAGTATCGACAACGCTGCCGGATATCGGTCGCGACTCATCAATATCTGCACCGAACGTCGTGCCAGCCGTTCTTTGCGCGCCGCCGCATCCGGGAAACCAACCGCGTCGAAAAATGGCGGCAAAATCTGATGGGCCAGAAGAGCGTTATCGCCCGCATCCAGGTGTCGATCCAATTCTTCCAGCCACGCGCTGGCGCGAGGCATGAGTTCTACCAAGAGCCACCCAGGCAGCTCCGCTCGCGCTTCCGTTACCAACTGTACGGCGGAGACAATCTGATTCAGGCGTTCCGCGCCGTGCCCTCGCTCCGCTACGCCTATGGATTGAACGGCACTCCCAAGACGAAACTTGCCATCAAAGCGCGCCGCTTGGGTGGCCTGTTCGTAGAGGTCAGGGCCCCCCAGTTCCCCCGACAGCTTCTGCTTGCGAATGGCCAGTTGACAGCACACTTCGGCTAGCGTCATATAGGCGGCAGCGCGCGTGGAGGGGTCGAGCACGCAGGTAATGTCGCTCGGAGTCCCTAACAACGCTACAGCCTGATGCGCACGCGACCACGCTAGATCGGGCTTGATGGACACCAGTTGGCGCGCGTCTTTCTGGCAGCGCTGGATCCGCTCTTCCACATCGAGTTCCTCTTCTTGCAGGGATGCGCGCAGCGCCTCGCCGGTCATCGGAGGAAGCGAAATTTCCCCATACGCGCTAAGCAGCCGACCGACTTCCTGGACGGTCGCGCTGTCCGGCGAGGTGTCCATCCAAATCAGGCGCTCCGTTGGCCTCGACAGCGCCACGCGGAGTTGATCGATGGCTAGCCGTTTCGCCAGCGTGTCCGCGGCGCCATCGTGTCTGTTATCCACGATCCGGCGCACCAGAAGCCCCCCGTTGACGACGCACACAGAGTGGAAATCCAGCCCTTTAGCCTCGGCCGGCGTGAGCACGAAAGAAGCCGCTTCCTGAGGCAGCTTGGATTTATCGAACGCGATGAGCGCAAGCCCTTCCCGCTGGGACAACTCTGTGACCAGTGGGAGCAACTCGGCCGGGGGAAGGGCGGCGTATAAAATCTGATCCGGCGCGTCGTCGTCGATCTCCGCGTAGCCAGTTCCGGACGGCCGGTCCTGCTTGTGCAGAAAGTCGTAGAAATCCCAGGTGCGATTCACCAGCTCGGCAATCCTGCGAGGACTTCGCAGGTTTACCGGCAACTTGAACTCCTGCGGCTGGCCGAACATCGCGTGCAGCATGTCGTTCAACCAAGCCCACTCGAAATCGGTGGGCCGCACAGTCTGGGCTTCGTCTCCCGCCAACAGTATCGGCGCCTGCCGCCCGCCTTTATTTAGCAGCCGCCCGAGAGCCAGCACTACGAATGCCTCCAGAGGCGTGAGGTCTTGGACTTCATCCACCGCGAGGCAGCCATAATCGAGAAATGCGCGGTTGACCTTGTGCGCCTCGGACGCGAGCGCGTGCGCGGCGCGCCACGCCAACGCGAGTTCCGGAAAATAGCGATCTGCCAGAGGCGCGTCGCCGGCGCGCTCCAGCCGGCGCACTGCTTCGAACACAGACGCGCTGGCCGGCCCGAGGTAGCGCAGCCGTTGCGCGCGGTATGCTTCCTCCGGCAGCCGCAAGCGCTCCGCTTTGGGGAATCTCCCGGTTTTTTCCGGTACCGCGGCGCCCACGACATGCGCATGAATTTCGTCGTAGAGGGCATCCAACTCGTTCGCCCACGGACCAAGCGAGCGCTGATGGTTCCAGAGATCCCGCCGGAACTGCGCGCGACCTTCCCCGATGTTTGCCGAGACATCGGCCTGGACGACAGACCCATCCAGGAGTTGTCGCAGGAATTCCGAGTAGGTCAGCACCGTAAACGTCCGCGAGCCGGAACAGAACCGGTCGAAATAATCGCGTGCCAGCCCGGCCAAGTCTTGCGAAAACGTCAAATACAATACCCGTTCGGCGAGCGATGCATCGGCGGCGTGCAGCAGCGCAGTGGTCTTGCCCGATCCGGGATGGCCTTTGAGAGTCCTTACCACGCCCCGGGCGCGCGCGAAACGCGACTGGTTGGAGGTCCAGGGCTCGGGCGCGTACTCCCCGCCGCGGAGATCGGGAACGCTCAGAGGCATGTAATCGTTCGCAAAGCTGCCGCCCGAGAGAGGGGCGTGATCGTCGTGGTGGCGGATATCGCGCAAGAAAATCGCTTGCGTGCCGCCCTGAAAGGCGGCCTCGTGTTGCAGCGGCGCCGCTCCCGCCGGGGCCCACCAGGCGTAGAAGTGAGAACCGGAACCCCCACCCAGCCGCGATCGCCGCCATCCCCGATTAATCCCGCTGGTGGTTTTGTAGTGCAGCCGTGCGATATCGACCGCCATACGCTGCAGCAGCATCGCCGTCCGCTTACCCACCGGCTCATTTCGGCGCGCTGCCAGCTTGTCCAGGAATTCCTGATGGCAATAGACCGGACGAGGAGGCCGCGCGGTGCGGAACTCATGCTCAAACAGCGGAGACTGATTCAAACCGTCGATTATAACGGGTGGCGCAGCACGCCCAGATAGATAGAGAGATAAGGCGTGTCCGGTTTGACGCATGCGTCTCTGGAGACACATGGGCAATCGGCTCGAAGCCCAATACACTCAGTGACTTACGGCGTGGTGGGCGGCATGCGTTTCCCAAGGCATGAAACGCCCAAATGAATCAAACAGACTGACGAAAATCGCCGCGCTGTTGGCGATCGCGATTGCCGAGGCGAGCGCGCAAGACGACAAAACCGCGCGTCGGATCGTGGTGAGTATTCCCGACCGGAAGCTCGCGCTGCTCGAAGGCGAGCGCGTTCTAAAAGTTTATGATGTCGCCGTCGGTAAACCGGCCACGCCGAGCCCCCACGGCGAATTCAAGATTGTCTCCCGCGCCATCGATCCAGTCTGGAAGGGCGTTCCCCCTGGGCCCAACAGCCCGGTGGGCACACGCTGGCTCGGCCTCAGCGTCAAAGGCTACGGCATTCATGGCACGAACGCCCCGGCTTCCATTGGCAAGGCCGCCTCCCACGGGTGCATTCGCATGCGCAATCGCGACGTAGAGGAGCTTTTCCAACTCGTGGGACCCGGGCTGAGCGTTGAGCTCGCGGAACAGCGCCCACAGGTGTTCGCTCGAATTTTCGCGGAACAGATTCCGCAAAACTTGAAAGGAGAATGACAATGTTGTTCCTTCGTTATTTGCTGCTGATTATAGGATTCGGCCTCTTTGCAGGAGCCGCCGCAATCCTCGTCTACGACCTGTACTTGATTTTCCGGGGCCGCAAGCCTCTACCCGGCGAAGCGGCTGGGAGTTCGCAGAACGACTCGCCGGGATTCTCGCCGGAACTAGCGCCGCAGTCTCCCGCCGCGCCCTGGGGACTGCTTATGCCAGCCTGGCGCGAAGTGCGCTGGCAGGCCGCGCGAAAAATGGCGATAGCCGGAGTATTCCCGGTGCTGGCCGGCCTGAGCATCGTGGTGATCCCCAGCGGGAGCGCCGGCGTGCGAGTTAGCCAAATGTACGGTCCGTTAACGCGGACGCTGTATCCCGGCGTTCACTG
The DNA here is from genome assembly GCA_036521975.1 of Bryobacteraceae bacterium. Lineage (GTDB taxonomy): Bacteria > Acidobacteriota > Terriglobia > Bryobacterales > Bryobacteraceae > Palsa-187. Next base: position 36,524 of record DATDGT010000001.1, on the reverse strand, counting down.
GATCGTACCGTTAGTGGATCAAGTGGAGTTGTATAACATTCGCGACGGCGTTTTTTCCACCAGCGCCGCGGAGAAAGATCCCGAGGTCCTCAAGATTCAAACCAAAGAAGGTTTGGGGGTCGGCTTGGCGGTCACCGTTCGCTATCGTTTGGATGCCTCGAAGCTCGCCTATATCTACGCGAACCTGCCGCAACCCGTGGAGTCCCAAATTGTGCCGCCGGTGGTAGCGAGCGCGTTCCGGGAACTGGGCCCCAATTATCTGGTGCGCGAAGTGTTCGCCAATAAGCGCGAGGAAATTCGGCGACAGGCGGCAGCCGCGATTGCACAGAAGCTTTCCGGCGACGGCGTCGTTGTGAAAGAAGTATTGCTGCGCGACGTGCAACTTCCGGCCGAATACGCCCGCAGTCTGGAGGGTTTGCTGCTAAAAGAACAGGAGAACGAGAGGCTCTCGGTCGAACTGGAAGTGAAAGCCAAGCAAGTGAAGCAGGCCGAGCTCGAAGCCGAAGCGGATGAGGCGCGCCAGGTGAAACAGGCAGAAGGGCTCGGGCAGGTCACGGTCCTTCAGGCCAAGGCTCAAGCCGACGCGATGCAGTACACGCTGCCGCTGAAAGAGAAGCAAATTCAACAATCGAAATTGGAGGCGGAGGCCCGAAAAGAAGCTACTGTGAAGAACGCGGAGGCTATGGCAGAGGCCAAGGTTATCGACAGCAAAGCTGAGATCGAAAAAGGCAAGTTGATGGCCGATACGGAGGAATATCGGATTCGCCACGTGGCTTCGGCCAACGCAGAGCGAATGAAGTTGGAGGCGGACGTCCTGAAAGAGAATCCCCTGCTGATCCAGAAGATCATCGCGGAGAAGCTTTCCGACAAGGTCCAGATCATGATGGTGCCGAATGATGGAAAATTCTTCTTCGCCAACGATGTGCTGAAGGGGGTGAGCGGGCAATAATGCTTTCGCCCAAGTGTGCGAAAAAAAGTCTGCAGGAGGGCGGCTTCAGGCCGTCCTCCTGTTTTTTTATGCCTCGTCACCCTGATAACCGCTACGCCGTTAGGCTGGATCTAACCGTCGCATCTTGTGACCGGGCGTACCACGGGACAGCTCCCATCCACGGCGACTGGCGAACGCTGAGCAATAACGAAAGAGCGCTTCGGCATCGGGCTGTCGACTCTCGGCAGGTGATGGAACGATTTCCTGCAGCGTTTTGTTGGCGCGACTCGACTACTCTGTGAGGAGCGGATGAAGTCGAAGAACGATGCCGAACTCGTCCACCGTATTCAGGGAACAAACCGTTGGGGGATCGACCATGCTTCATATCACTGATGGTGAGTCGGTAGCAGGAACGCTGAGGGAATCAGGGATACCTGGTGTCGTCTCAATTTGTGGTGATTTGATGTACGAAGGACCGGCGCCGGCTGGCCTTGACGCGGAGACATGGCGAGAGACCCGCGCCCGCTTCATGGCCGGCGCCGGTCTGGGCCAAAGGCTGGAAGAGGCTCGGCAATGCCTGAAAGCGTCTGAAGACACACTCGCTGCTTTCTCCCTCTATGAAGAAGTGGTCATTTGGCTCTCCCACACGTTATCCAACCAGTTGATCCTTATTAAGCTGCTCGACTGGTTCAGCCGCCGGGATTCAGGCGCCGTAAAATTGAGCCTCATTTGCGTCGGGAGCTACGCCGGCATGGATCGCTTTGTCGGGCTTGGACAGTTGCACGCAAACCAACTCGTGTCGCTGGCCGACACGCGGCTTCCCATCGATGAAAGGCAGTATCGCACCGCCCGAGCGGCCTGGAATGCATTCACATCACCCGATCCCACCGAGATGGAGCGTTTTATTGCGACCGACACTTCTGCGTTGCCTTTTATTGCTGCATCACTGCGACGTCATCTGGAACAGTTCCCGTCTGCCGACAACGGCTTATCTCGTACAGAGCGCCAGGCGCTTTCGGTCCTTCGTGATCAGGGTCCCCTCTCTGGGCCGAGGCTCTTCGTCGCCGTCCGGGATCTGGAGGAACAGGTCTTCATGGGGGATGTGTCGTTTTACAAAATAGTCGCCGATCTGGCCGAGGCTCGGCATCCCCTCGTTCGGATATCGGATTCACTTCAACACAGGCTGGGTGACGTCACGATAACAGAAACAGGACGAAAGGTTCTTGAAGGTCGCGCAGACCACATTCACTTAAACGGCATCGATCGATGGCTCGGTGGTGTTCACCTGACGGGTGAGAATGCCGTGTGGCGCTGGGATCGCGTGTCCGAACGGATTTTTTTGTTATGATCCCTCTTGAGACCACTTCTCCCCTTTCTTACTCTGCTTCTGGCGAGTCTGGCTTGCGGCCAGACACTCGAAGACGCAGTTCGTCAGATCGCCAAAAATATTCAGCCGATAGGAGAGGCATATCATTTTTCCGAGCGCAGCTTAGCGCCGGAGTTCGCAGCGGAGACGACTCGCGCAAGGACATTGCTCGAACGTTCTCTGCGCCGCACGGCGCCGCGCGACACTCCCGTGGTGGAAGCGATTGTGACGGCTACAGAGAACATCAACGGTCCATTGTTAGTAGTGCAGATCAACAAAAGCGGCGAGCAATTCGTGGAGACGGCTGCGTACGTTTCGCAGCCGGCTGCGCGACAATCGCGGCCGTCGCTGGTGGCCAAGCTTTTATGGCGGCAGGAAGAGCCGGTTCTGGATATTTTCTTGGCCGGGGATCAAATGCTGGTTTTGAGTCCCACAAAAGTCCTGGATCTAAAGCGCGCAGGCGGGGGTTGGGAAACTGCGGACTCCGTTGTCCTCGATGCGCAACCGTCGCGAGACCCGCGCGGGCGGCTCGCGATTTCGAGCGTATCCCTGACAGTCTTCCTTCCGGATCTCACCTGCACGGGAGCCTGGTCGCCTGCCTTAGAGCTAAATTGCGCTCGCAATTCTGGAGAATTTCAAATCGAAGGCGAGCAATTTCGTTTCACTTCCGGCGAAAATACGCTGGAAACCGCGAGCGGCGAGAAATTCTATTCGCTGAGCCGCCCGGGCGATCTCACGCTCGCAGCGTCGCTCGACGGAAATGTCTATGCCACCCGCGGGCAGCAGACCTTTGCGATCTCCGGTTGGGGCAGCGACATCGTGTCTCTCGCGGCACCCTGCTCCGCGAACCCGGCGGTTCTGTCCAGTTCGTCGTCCACTGCAGGGGCGGTGGCCGAAAGTCTCACGGCCTACGAGATAGCCGGCACGAACCCTCGCCGGCTGGCCGACCCGCTGCCTGTGCAGGGCGTCGTCACGGCGCTCTGGCCGGCTTCTGGCGGGGCGATTTCTGGCGGGGCGATTTCTGGCGGGGCGTTTTCTGGCAGCGCGATGGCGGTGGTGCATGAAACGGCGGCGGGATCGTATGCGGCGTATAGTGTGTCGCTCGATTGCGGCAATTAGCGGAATCGCGCTGCTGTCCCCCCTGTCAGCCGCAACCCGGCCGAGATACGGCGGCGTATTGCGTATCGAAATTGCGGAATCCATACAAGCGCTTGACTCAAGTGAAACGAAACTAGCCGGGCTGGTATTCGAAACGCTGGTGCGTCTGGATGAGCGGGGACGCCCGCGTCCATGGCTTGCCGTTTCCTGGACGCATGACGCAGCGCGGAAACGGTGGTTGTTCACGCCCCGAGCCAACGTGGTATTGCATAACGGCGCCCGCTGGGAACCGGCCGAAGCATCGTTGACGTTTCCCGACGACCGCCCGATCGAGAGAATCCTCGCGGATCTGGCGCGCCCGCGCAATGCGATTGCGATCCGTTCGCCGGATGGCACGCTGGCGGGCACCGGACCCTTCGCGATCGCGCGGTGGGAAGCCGGCAAATCCGCGACTCTCACCGCTCATGCCGATTACTGGGGTGGCAGGCCTTATCTAGGCTCGATTGAAATCGTCATGGGCGAGCCGGTGCGGCAGCAGGCGATCGATCTCGAACTCGGGAAGGCCGACGCAGTCGAGGTTGACATCACGAATCTTCGACGCCTGCGCCAGCAGAATGCGAATTTGTCCGTCGGCGCTCCCGTGGAGGTGCTCGCGCTGCTTTTCGATGGCGCGACCCCGCCCTCAGTCCGAGAGGCTCTGGCGCTAGCGATCGATCGGTCGGCTATTCACACCGTTCTCCTTCAGCGCCAAGGTGAAGTTTCCGGCGCCTTGCTGCCTCAATGGATCAGTGGCTATAGTTTTGTGTTCCCTGTGGCGCGCGATCTCAGCCGAGCTCGTCAACTCGGCGCGGGGGCACCGATGCTGACCATTGGCTACGACGGCGCCGACGCATTATCGCGGGCTATCGCGGAGCGCATTGCGGTAAACGCCAGCGAAGCGGCGCTTTCCGTTCGCGCCGTTGCAGGCGGTAATGCAGGCGCGCGCGTGGTGCGGCTGCGGATTTCCAGTCGGGATCCGCGAACGGCGCTGGAAGATTTGGCGGACCAACTCCAGTTCCCCGCCCCGTCCCTAGCTGATAGTCTCGTCAATGCCGAGCGCGCCTTGCTAGGCGATGCTCGCGTAATTCCGCTGGTGCATATACCCCTGGCCTGGCAGCTCAGTGCCAAGGTGCATGCATGGAGCACGGAATGGCGCTTGGAAGATACGTGGCTGGGACCATGACCGGAGTCTCTACACCAGGGAGGGCGGGCTTCAGCCCGCGCGAGGCTTTAGCCTCGCTGCCGAAGAGCGGCGCTAAAGCGCCGCGCGGACTAAAGTCCGCCCTCCAAAATCGTCGCGGCACACAAAGATTTCTGTGGTTAGTAGTACAGGCTTTAGCCTGTGAAACACGGCTGGGCCCATGAAATTTCGTACCCGGCTTCTGCTGATCTCCGGCCTGGCGGTCGCGGGCGCGGTCGCGCTGGTCACGGGAGCCGTTTCTATTTCCGCGCGTCGCGCGTTTGATCGTGCCGGCCAGACCCGGCGGGATGCCCTGCTGGATCAATTCCGCGCGGAATTGGAAAACCAGGGCCGTGAGATAGCACGCAAGGTGGAGCGCGTGGCGTCCTCCCCGGCGATGACGCAGATCGCGATCGAAGCGACACGAGCCGAACCCGACTATTCGGCATGGCTGAATGAAGCGCAGACGCAAGCGGAGACGCTGTCGTTGGATTTTTTGGATTTGCTCGCGCCCAGCGGCGAAATTGTTTCGTCCGCGCATTGGCCGGCACGATTTGGATACCGAACCGATTGGGTCTCTTTGCCCGCCGATGCGGGAGAGATGAGCGCGTTCCTGGCGCATATTCCCACGCCCGAAGGGGTCGCCACCGGTCTGATCGCTGTACGCTCGCAATATGCCGGGGATGCCGCGGGGGACGCGAAAGTATTCGCGGTAGGCGGCAGGCGCCTGGACGCAGCCTTTCTCTCCTCCTTGCACCTCGCTCCGGGCGCACGCGTGTTTCTTGCCTCTTCGCCGCAGGAGATTCTAGGGCCAGGCCAGGGGCCCAGTCAGGAGCTCGGCCAGCCGCAGCGGCTTGCGCCTCTAGTGGAGCAAATATTTCGCTCCGGAAAGCCAGCCGCTTCAGTTATTCAGTGGATCGGAGACCGAGCCAGCTCCGAAAATTTTTACGGCTTGCCTCTGGCCCGCGGAGGCACGGTCATGGGCGTGTTGCTGGTGGGCAATTCCCTGCGAGAGCAAGTCGAGTTGGAGCGGTCGATTCTGAAAACCGGATTAATCGTTGCGGCTTCCGGCATTCTCTTGGGTGTCCTGCTTGGCTGGTGGGTAACCGAACGCGTCACGCGGCCGGTAGAGCGGCTTGCCGCAGGAGCTCGATCGATATCGAGCGGCGACTGGGATGTCCGCGTGGAGGCCGCGACAGCCGACGAACTCGGGGATTTGGCCCGGGCCTTCAATCAGATGACAGCACAGTTGATCGCGCAGCGCGATCGCGCCATTCAAGCGGAGCGCGTAGCGGCGTGGAGGGAACTGGCTCGCCGTCTTGCACATGAGCTGAAAAATCCGCTGTTCCCGCTTCAGATTACGGTCGAAAATCTGCAGCGCGCCCGCGCGGGCGATCCCGCGCAGTTCGATGAGATTTTCCGCGAGAGCACGGGCACGCTCTTGAACGAGCTGGCGCAGCTCAAAACGATTATTGGCCGCTTCAGCGACTTCGCTCGCATGCCGGCGCCAGTTCTCGAACCGGTGAATGTGAACGAAGTCGTCAGCGGCGTGATAAAGCTGTTCGAAGCACAGATCTCCCGAAATGGAGCGGGGACGATTGAAATCTGTACGGAGCTCGAAACGTCCATTCCGCCAGTTCCGGCCGATCCGGAGCAACTCGGGCGCGCGCTCCGTAATCTGGTGCTCAACGCGATGGACGCCATGCCCGAAGGCGGTATGCTTAGCGTTCGTACGCGCGCCGGCGCGGCGGGCGTACAAATCGAAGTTTCGGACTCGGGCCAGGGTCTCACCGCAGAGGAGTGCGAGCGCCTCTTCACCCCGTACTACACCACCAAGAAGCATGGAACGGGTTTGGGGCTGGCGATCGTGCAATCCGTGGTGAGCGATCATCACGGAAGAATCTCCGTGGCCAGTGAGCCGGGCAAGGGAGCAACCTTCATTCTCGATCTTCCGTGCGCTTCTGAGGGAAACAGCGGATGAGCCGCCTTCTGATCATCGACGACGACCCTAGCACGCTGGCCTCTGTTGCCCGCGCCTTTCGCATGGCTGGACATGAAGCCGAGGTTTCCGATAACCCGGGGCGCGCCCTGACGCTGATCCGCGAGCACCCGTTCGATCTGATCTTTTCAGACGTGGTGATGCCCGGAAAGGACGGCATCGCGCTGCTGGAGGAGATCCGCAGGTTGGGAATCACGACGCCGGTCGTGATGATATCGGGTCAGGGCACCGTGGATATGGCCGTTCGGGCGACCCGCCTGGGCGCCTTGGATTTCCTGGAAAAGCCGCTCTCCACCGAAAAGCTTCTGCTGACGGTGGAGAACGCGGTGCGCCTGTCCCGTTTGGAGGCGGAAAATTGCGAGCTGCGCAAGCGCGTTGGGCGGCACGAAATCGTGTGGGTCAGCGATGCCATGCGGCGAGTCCTGGCGCAAGTGGACCGCGTGGCGGCCGGCGAATCACGGGTATGCATCCTGGGCGAGACAGGCACTGGAAAAGAACTGATCGCGCGCGCCGTGCACGAGAAAAGTCCACGGCGCACCGGTCCTTTCGTAACTCTGAACTGCGCCGCGGTTCCTCAAGAATTAATCGAATCCGAGTTATTCGGACATGAAAAGGGCGCGTTCACGGGCGCAGCTTCGCGCCACGCCGGAAAATTCGAACAAGCCGATCGCGGAACGCTGTTTCTCGACGAAATCGGCGACATGCCCGCTGTTATGCAGGCCAAGCTTCTGCGAGTACTGGAAGAGGGCGAGATCGAGCGCGTGGGAGCGGACCGGCCCATGAGAGTGGATGTGCGCGTGGTGGTCGCGACGCATCGCAACCTGGAAGAGCAGGTGCGCGCGGGAGTTTTTCGTCAGGATCTGTTCCACCGCATCTTTGTGTTTCCGATCATGCTGCCTCCTCTTCGCGAACGTCGCGGCGATATTGCTCTCCTGGTGGAGCACTTCGCCCGGCACGTGAGCGAGCAGAATGGGTGGAAGCCGAAGGCCTTCACACCCGAAGCGATTCAGGCTCTGGAACGCTACGGTTGGCCCGGCAACGTTCGAGAACTGCGCAATTCCGTAGAACGTCTTCTGTTGCTCGCCGACGGCGAAGTGGATTCGGAGACGGTTCGGCTCGTGTTGCCGACGGCAAACGAAACCGTTCGCGGCGCCGGAACACTGGCGGGGCGGGTGGAAACTTTCGAGAGGGAAACAATTCTGGCGGAATTAAAGCATCACACATACAACATGGCCGAAACCGCTCGGGCGCTCGGTTTGGAACGGAGCCATCTCTATAAGAAGTGCGCTCAGCTCGGGATCGAAGTCGAAAGGCTGCGTAGCTCCGCGATGTAGGCCCATCGTGCGGAGTGTCGCTCCGGCGCCGAAGCCGCATGCGCCCGCCCTGTATAGAACGACCTCGCAGTAGGACACGCGCCAGGATTTCATCTATAGGAAGATTCGAAAGTAGGTCTACTCGTAACGCAGCGCCGTTATCGGGTCCAGGCGCGAGGCACGGCGGGCGGGCAAATAGGCAGCGAGCAGCGCGATACCCAGCAGGACGGAAGTAATCGAGAAATAGAGGCTGGGTTCGATTGGGTGATTCAGAGGATAGAGCCGCAGCAGACGGGCCGTCCCCGCGCTCAACAGGAGGCCAGCCGCCACGCCGGCGGCCGCAAGCGTCATCGCCTGCCGAAGGATCATGCTCAACACGCTTCCGCGATTCGCGCCCACGGCCATGCGGATGCCGATCTCGCGAACCCTCCGGTTCACCGTGTTGGACATCAGCCCGTACAGCCCCACCATCGCCAACGCAAGTCCCATCAGCCCCATCGCTCCCACGATCTCTCTGCTGACGTCGGCGATATCGACAACCTTCTTCTGATAGAAATCCTCGATAGTGCGGATGTCGAAGGCAGGCACGCGCGGGTCGAGATTGCGAGCCGCATCGCGCAGCGGCGACGAGAGCGCCGCGGAAGGACCCGCGGAAGATGCGATTAAAGTCAGGATGCGCGAGGTTTCTTGCCTGCGGGGAAAGTAAATGAATTCCGTCGGCGGCTCGCCCGGATATAGATATTTGCCGTTTTTTGTGACACCTACGATTTCCACCGCGGGCCCGCCGGCGTTTGTGAGCCGGAATCGCTTGCCGATCGGGTCTTGTCCGGGCCAGTAATGCTCCGCCAGCGTTTGATTCACTACGGCCACCCGAGGCGAGCTTGCCGTGTCGGTTTCCGTGAGCGCGCGCCCGCGCAGGATGGGAACGCCCAAAGTCTCGAAATAGAATTCATCCACCCGATTCACCCAGACGGTGACATTTTCCTTGCCCGGCGGGAGCGGATGACCCTCAGGCACAATCGTCACGACGGCGTTGGTACCCAGCGGAACCGTGTACGAGAGAGTGGCGGAGACTACGCCCGGAGTGGCTCGCGCGCGGTCGAGGAGCCGCGCATAGAATCGCTCCGTTTGTGCATCGCTGTAACCAGCCAACCCGGTATCGAAACTCATGAGCAGCCGGCGCTCGGCAACGAATCCCGGCCCCTGCCGAAGCTCATCACGGAAGATCCCGTAGACGTAAGCCGCCACCGTCAGCAGCACAAGCGAAATCGCTACTTGTCCCGCGACTAGAATGTTTTTTCCCGTGAAGCGCACAGCGAATGCGTTGTGCGCGTTAAGTAAAGGAAAACGCCGCCGCGCCAATGCCACTTCGCCCGCCTTGAGCGCGCCGGCCAATTCCGTGCGCGTGGTCTGAATCGCCGGGATCATCCCGAATAAGAATACGGCCGCAACGGCGACGGCGATCGTGAACAGAAGCGCGCGCTCATCTAGCTGCGGAACGGGGACCTGCACCAGATCGCGCCCAAGCTGGATTCGGCACAGCAGCGTGATTCCCACATAGCCCACCGGCAGACTTAGCGCGCCTCCCGCCCCGGCGATAATCGCGCTTTCTGTCAGTAACTGGCGGATGAGCCGCCCACGCCCGGCGCCTACCGCCAGACGCAACGCTATTTCCTTCGCCCGCGCGGGCGCGCGGCTGCTCAATAGTCCGGCGACATTAAAGCAAGCCACGCACAACACCGCGATCGCCAGCATGTTGAGAATGCCGAGGCCGTAAACGCGAATAGGATTCTCGCCGGCGCGTTCCTCTGTTTCCGTGCGCAGTCTGTATCGCTGGTTGCGATTCGTCTCCGGGTGATCGCGCTCGAGATCGCTGGAGATGGCGGCAAGCTCGGCGCCTGCCTCTTTGACGCCGATACCAGCCTTCAGCCGCCCCTTCAGAACCAAGCCGCGCCAATCGCGAGCATCGAGAAGGCCGGGCTGGCCGATCAAGCGCGGCCAATCTTTGAGCGGCAAGTAAAACGAGGGCCGGCGTTGGATGTTCACGCCGGTGAATCCCTCCGGCGCCACACCGACCACGACGAAACTCTGGTTTCCAATCTGGACGCGGCGCCCCAACGCTTCGCGGCTCCCGAGAAATTGCTCTTGCCAGAAGGCATAGGAGAGGATGACTACTCCCTCTTCATCGGAATGGAAGCTTCGTCCCAGCGCAGGCGCCACGCCGAGCACGTCGAAGAAGTTGCTACTTACAACGGCGGCCAGTCTGGCCTGCGCCGGCTCCCCGGCGCCACGGCTGAAGCCAACCGAGCTATGGGTAAAAGCCGTCAAGCCCTGAAAGCTCCGCGCGCGTTCCTGAATGTCCACATAGTCCGGATAAGAAGCGAACAACGCGCTGATGTAGAGATTGTCGATGTTAAATGGAGATCCCACGGTCAGGAGCTCGCTGGGGTGCGGTACGGGGAGCGGGCGCAAGAGATTCGCATCTACCGCGCTGAACATCGCCACATTCGCGCCCGTTCCGAGTGCGATCGATAGCACCGCGATGAAAGCGAATCCAGGCGCTTTCAGGAACATTCGCAGGGCGTATCGAAGATCGTGGAGCATCGCGTTAGGAAACTCTATTTTGCCTGACGCCCGGCGAAGTTCCTTTCTCCGAAGTCAGCGCGGGCTAACCTCCTTAAAGCAGCGCGGAAGTCAAAGATCGATGCTCAATTCGAGGGTGTCGCCGGGATTGAGCGCGTTCCATTGATCGCGCAGCGCGGTGAGTCGTTGGCGTAAGGTCGCGAGCTCATCGGCCGAGAGACTCGGAATCTCCGCCGACTGAGACCGCACCGTGAACGCGGCGGAGCCGTTACCCTTTTTCTTGTAGCGCAACGTCAGGGCCATCCTTCCAGCATAGGCGCCACCGGACTGTCAGCGGCCGGTCTTTCGGCTCGTCAGGCAATTTACCGAACCCATGTTGAACCAGAGTCTTATAGGAAGTCGTTCCCGGTCGAGCATTCGCCATTTCCTGCAATGTCGCGCTCGGGAAGCCAAACTCTTGTCTTCTAAACGAGGTAAATTGAAGAAGTTCCCGATCCCCCTCGACATCGTGGGCTATCCGTGAACGGAGGTGACCAGTGAATCGACGCAACTTTTCCGTACTCCTCGGTGGCGCGGCCGCTACGTGGGCGCAACGGGCATACGCACAGCAGGACGCGCAAAAAAAGGAGGCCGCTCCGGCAAATCCCGTGCCTCGCCTGGATTGGGTTGCGCGGCGTAAGGAGCCGATTCTTGAACCCGAGCTGAAAATCATCGACCCACATCACCATTTGTGGCAGCGTCCGGGGTGGCGGTATTTGCTGGATGACCTGCTGGCCGATACCGGCAGCGGTCACAATATTGTCGCGACGGTGTACATGGAGGCGAGTTCGATGTACCGCGACCGGGGGCCGGAGGAAATGCGGCCCGTCGGCGAGGTGGAGTTCGCCAATGGCGTCGCGGCGATGTGCAGTAGCGGCGTCTTCGGCAAGACCAGAGTGGCCGCAGGCATCGTCGGGCATGCGGACATGATGTTGGGCAGCCGTGTGGAGCCGGTCCTGAACGCGCTGATGCGCGCGGGAGGCGACCGCTTTCGCGGAATCCGCCACGGCGTCTCTTGGGAGGCCGAGGCCGCCACGATTAGACCCAATCCGAGTACGCGCGCCGGCATGCTGGCCGACAAGAAGTTCCGCGAAGGCGTTGCGGTGCTGGGCCGTCTGGGCCTTTCCTATGATGTGTCGCTCTACCATACCCAGATCCCCGAAGTTGCCGATCTCGCGGGAGCCTTGCCCAATACCAGAATCGTGCTCAATCACGTCGGCGGCGTTCTCGGGCTTGGCTCTTACCGCAGCAAGCAAGAGGAAGTGTTTTCCCGCTGGGCGTCGTCGATCAAGGCGCTCGCGGCCCGGCCCAATGTGTACGTTAAACTCGGCGGACTGGGTCAGAGCTACACGGCCATGCGCTTCGATGGGGACGCCGAACCACCATCGTCGGAAAAGGTGGCAGCCCGCTTCCGCCCTTACGTCGAAACCTGCATCGCCGGGTTCGGAGCGTCGCGCTGCATGTTTGAGAGCAACTTTCCAGTCGACAAGATCTCTTACAGCTATCACGTCTTCTGGAATGCCTGCAAGCTGATGGCGAAGGGCGCCAGCGCCGCAGAGAAAGCCGACCTGTTCGCGGGTACCGCCGCGAGGTGTTACCGGCTGGAGGGATTCGTTTAATAGCAGATGCAGCGGCGCGGTGGTCGGATGCGGCCAGGAGACACCTGGTAGAGCAATGTGCTTGAACGAAGTGCTACCGCGGGATCACCGGGGCCGCGCCGATGGAAATCCAGAAGTTGGCTTCAAACGGCCCTACCGAAAGCCCCCCGGGCCCCGCCTTTCGCAATTCGCAGGGGGGATGAAGTCAAGAGAAAAGTTGTGAGCAGACGAGGTGTCGGCGGTCTCGATAATCGTGGACCCACCAAGCGGAATGCTTTCGCTCAGCGAGCCAGAAGCCAGTGGTGGCGAATAAGCCGCGCCCGCGTCGCTCCACAGTGTCACCGTATACAGCGCCGGTACGCTATTCATCAATTCGCCGACGGTCTCTCTACGTGATCAATTACAAGGATCTCCACTGGACTCCTGGTTGCATCCAACTTGAGGCCGAGCTGCTCCTGGAGAGCGGTAAAGAATGACGGGCCCGCGTTGATCATTCGACCAAAATTACTCTGGTCACTCGTGGTCGGCGCATCCGGGGCATTCTCGTACTCCAGCGCGAAGTCGAATTTTCCGCCCAGGCCTGTGCGATCAAGAACGGGGCGGTCGAGAAAGCTCGTGAACGTGCCAGCGAGTTCTTGCATCGAGCTGTACCGAAAGCCAAGTCGAGAAATTAGCGCGCCGTTCTCTGATTTGACGCTCTCGATCTCGTCCAAGCCATGAATTTTGAAGGAGGTCCCATCGGCCGTCGTCCTGTTTTCTGGTTCCGCAACCGCCCTGAGCTTGGAGCCGCGCTTGACCGCCGTAAGCGCGTAGACCCGTATTCCCCGCGTCTCTCGGTGAACCACGAGCTTGAAACGATCTTTTAAGAGCACCTGAAGCATCCGGTCCAGTTGCGGAGCTTCACCATCTGCGAACTGAAAGCGAGTAAAAGCAGGAAAGTTTGGTGGCAAGGTGGCTTGGATCTCGAATCGGTCCTTTTTCGTCCAAGCCGGCTCGCCTGTGATTAAGGCGCAACTCGATGATTCCTTTCGCAAGCACGGGCGCATCCCATAAGCATCTGCGATAAGTGCAAAGGTTGTCCCTGTGAGGGCGAAGCTCTGCCGGTCAATCCTGGGAGGGCGCTGAGCAGAATCCGCCGCGATCGATTTCACGGAGGCCACCTCGAATTTGTCGGTAGATTGCGCGAACAGGCTCAAGGAAGAGAGCATTCCGCCCAGTAGCCAATGGGAAGGTGTCATAGGATCTCCTTATACGAAGAGTATAATACGTCCTCTATCGTACTATCGCCCGGTTCGTTTTTTGTCACCCCTATAAAAAGGGAGCCGACAACCTAATCGCCACCACACGCAGTTCCCCGATCATCCGCGTTCTATCGAGTTCGGGCGGTTCGCCGCCCCAACCCGCAAAACAGCGAGCCAGCACAGCAGCAGATGTCGCCGCGCTTGCCCCTGATCGGGACCACTACTTGTAGGTTGCGCCGATCGATGTGACCGCAAGACCGGCGCCTGCGGGGGCGCTGCGGATGCCTACGATCCACCCGGAAAGCGCGCGCAGAGTTTGCCGGTTTAGACAAAGCAGACGGAATCCCGAATCGCATGGTGTTCGCGGGTTGGTGAGAGCCGCTATCGCGCCGGCGGAGCGGCCCGAAGGCCAATTGGGGAAGCGGTGTATAGTCGTACGCAGGGTTCAGGCCACCAAGACAGGATCTAATCAGAGCCGACGACGAACCTGACGTTCTGAATTGCCGGACAACACGCCACCCGGAGTTCCTGTTTGGAGCTAAGTTGAAAGCGAAGCGGCCGCCGGAAAGTAGAATTGAGTTCGCTTCGAGCTTTAGGAAAGGTGACAAAGCAGATGCTTGAGAAAAAGCCAGGTTCTGCGAGCCGCAGAGATTTCCTCAAACGAGGCGTCACCGTTGGCGCGGGTGCGACCGCCTTAGCCGGACAATCCGCCACACAAGCCCGGGGCGGCCAGATTCGTTTTGACCGGGTCGCTGATGTGGTCGTAGCCGGCGCAGGAGCCTCGGGCTTGACGGCCGCGATCATGGCGCGCGACCAGGGCGCGACGGTGATCGTGATCGATTCCAACCACGATATCGGCGGGCACGCCATGCTGAGCGGCGGAAGAGTCCCTCTCGGCGGTGGCACCAGGCTGCAAAAGAAGTTCGGCATCACCGATTCCGCCGATCAGGTTTATCTAGATCACACCAACCACAGAAACAAGGAATACCGCTTCGGCGACCGCGAACTCATTCGCGTCTGGGCCGACGAGAACGCCGCCACCTTCGACTTTCTGCTCGATAACGGCGTGATCTTCAACGAAGAGCCGCCCACGATCGAGAATGGCGGCACCGTTCCCAGGCTCTTTGTCACCAAGCCCTATTCGGACAATCTCAATGAAACCATCAACGGAAGTCCCGGCTCAGGTCTGGTTCGCCACCTGGAGGCAAGCGCCCGGGCGAAAGGTGTGACTTTCCTTCTGCGCCACAAGATGACCAACATTATCCGCGAGAGCCCAACCTTACGGACTCAGTCCAAATCGGCGGGAAGAGTGCAAGGAATTACCGCAAGCTTTGACGGCAAGGAAGTCAATATCCAAGCTCGTCGCGGCGTCATCATCGCCACCGGCGGACATTCCAGCAACGTAGAGTTCCGTAGGATGTTCGACCCGCGCCTCACTGAGGAATACCAAGTCGCAGGCGAACCTTGGACCAAGCAGAACGCCGAAGGAGAGATGTTGGCCATGGCCATCGGCGCATCGCTGTGGGCTACTTCGAACACCGCTAACGAGATTGGCCGCACTGTCACAAAGACCAGACATATCGGGTGCAAGTACGGCTATCAGAATTTGAGGTGGAACCCGAAAAGCCCTATGTTCGACCGCGCTGGCGCGTCGGGCATGACCGTTAAGGATTTTCAAGACCTGATCCTGGTGAACCAGATCGGTCGACGTTTCTGGAATGAGATGGACAACACTTACGATTTTCTCAATGCCTGCCTGGGGACCAACGGGAATCTGGGAAAAGGCGATAAAGTCGATGGCGGAGGGCCCATCTGGGCGATCTTCGATGCAGACGCTGTCCAGCGGGAGGAATGGGATCCCAAACCGCCCAACGTCGATCGCAACGGCTATTTCTTTGAAGCCGGCAACCTCGCTCAGTTGGCCGGTAAAATCTCCAATCCCTACCAGCTCCAGCCTGTTCCGGCCAGGGCCCTGGAAGAAGCCGTGACTCGCTACAACTCGTTTGTCGATGCGGGCAAGGACGCGGACTTCGGCAAGCCGGGCCCCCAGCACAAAATCCAGAAGCCTCCGTTTTACGCCGCCTGGTCCACGCCCATCCTCCACGACTGCCTCGCAGGTCTCAGGATCAACCGCAAATGCCAAGTCATCGACTTGAAGGGCCAGGTCATACCCGGACTCTATTGCTGCGGAGAATCGGCCGGTGGATTTGCCCTGCACGGCCTGCCGAGAGTGACTGTCTTCGGTCGCATCGCCGGCCGGGAAGCGGCGCTCGCTAAAACCTGAGGAGCATGGAGCGCAAATCATCTTCGATGGCTCCAGGCCTTTCCACGCTCCGTTAGTTCGGTCCCGTCAATGAATTTATGAGACGGTAACCGCGAACAGATTGGATTCTGAAACCAATCCAGGCGCCAGGAACGCCAGAGCCACGATGATGAGGTGGGCCGGTGACACGCCAGTCGGAAGCGATTGCGTTGTACTCGTCGTCAGCAGTGCGCGCGTGTTCCGCCAAACCTCTGATTTCACGTCCAATTTGGAATTCGTCAGGAACACCTCTAGGTCGCGATCCGCAACAGCTTCGCCGCATTCCCGCCCAAAATCGCGCGCTTGTCCGCGTCGCTCAACCCCGGCGTGCTGAGCACGTGGTCTACGGGTGTGGTCGTCCAGGGAAACGGAAAATCGGTGCCGATCATGATATGGCTCGCGCCGCACACCGCCACCAGGTGCCGCAGCGCCTCGGGTGTGAAAACCAGCGAATCGGCGTAAAGCTGTTCCCGGAAATACTCGCTAGGGCGTTTCTTGATAGGGCTGCAACCGGGGCCGGCCGAACAACCGTGATCGGAGCGATCGACGTATGAGGCAAGATAACCACCGCCATGTGCTCCGCAAATCTTGAGCCCCGGATACCGGTCGAGCGTCCCGTCGAAAATCAGATGCGAGAAGAAGATGGTGGTTTCGAGAGGATTGCCGATCACGTTGTTCAACCTTCCGTTGCCTGCGAACCGCCTGTCCAATTCGGGAATGCCCGTGGGATTCCCGAACTGGATGGGATGCATGAAAATCAGCACGCCTAGCTCCTCGGCTTTGGCCCAGAAAGGGTCGAACTTGCGATTGGACAGCTCATCACCGTTGACATGGCCGGCGATCGCCGCGCCACGCAGACCCAGCTTCCTCACGCCTTCCTCCAACTGCTGCGCCGCCAGATCGGGAAACTGCAACGCCACCGAAGCGAACGCTACGAACCGGTCCGGGTGCGCGGAGCACAGCTCGGCGAGCCCCTCATTCTGCACCTTGATCAACTGCGTGGCCACGTCGCGGTCGGCCTCGTACCAGAAAGGATTGATGCTGAGAGCTTCCATATCGATGCCCTCGGCGTCCATGGCTTTGAGCCTCTGCTCCAGCGGGGCGTCCTGGCCGGACACGTCGCGGTTCAGCAGCTTTGCGGCCGCCGGCACGGCGCAGTGCGCGTGAACGTCGATCGTCTTCACCCGCTGGCCGCCCACCACCACCTGCCGTCGCCGCGGCGCGCCAGACTGTTGCGCGGCGTTCAACAGACTGCATCCGGTGAAGACGACACCCGCGGCCGCGCCGCCCGCGTTTTTCAAAAACTCCCTGCGATTGGACATGAAGCGCTCCTCAGGGAGTGTAGCAGAGCCCTTCGCCCGCGGCTACGCCTGCTTGATGCACAGCCCTAGGGCCACAAATCCGTAGTGGGTGCGAAGGGGATTTCCACGCTGGGCATGATCGGATATTACACAACCTTGATTCGTGGTTCGAGCCCATGCCGGGGAGCCATACCTTTTGTTTCAATAGTTTATAAGAGTTTTTCGCAACGCTGTACCGATTTTGTACAGAGCCACTTGGACGTAACTCGCTGATAGCCTGATAGATATCGAAACCGGCATGGATTCGAAAATCGAATCCATAGTAAATTTCCCAGCACCAGGCTTTGAGGCTGCGGCGGAACATGATTTCGGCCAGCGTAGACCGAAGGATCGGCGGTTGGTTTAACTAACCGCGCGCGAAACTAACGCGAATAGAATTCTGTTTCAGTCACTGCCTCCGGTAGTGAGGGCTGGCCGGTGACGCCTGCCCTCTTCCGCGCCGAAAACATCGCACCCTTGGCCGGTACAAGGGGCGCGAAGCGCATCATCCCGATTTCCGATTCCATATCAATGTAGACGGCCTCAACGCCCCCGCGCCGGAAATACGTTTCGTGCCAGAATCCAGTGCCGCCGCTGTCCCTCAGAAACCGCTGCCACCAGAGGCGGTGCGTTTCGGAGCGGGCCCATGCCTCCAACGCCTCGAAATCGCGCCAATACTGACGCATCCCGAAATGCCGAGGCGAGAACAGCATACTCTCGTGGAGGAGAAGGCCGTCCGGCTTCGCCTCCACGGCCGCCGAAATCTTGGGGCCGAAGCCGAGCAGGGTCTTCAGTCCGGCAAGCGTGTTCACTCTCATTCCCAAAACAATCACCACAAGATCGGGGTATTGGGACAGATCGACAGTTTCGCGTCTAGGGCGTTGCGGCATAAATTCCTCCCGGTAGGCGACTTCCTACTGCTGTGCCGGCGGAAGAAACTGCAAACCGGCCTTCGGCGCGGCGGTCAGCACCCTGCCCACAAAGGCTTCCATCGTCGGAGGCACCGCTGGATATTCAGCCGCGGGATAGAACGCTTCTTCAAAGAACTTCTCCAGCCCGCCGGGCACAGCCACCAGCAACGCCTTGACGTCCACGTTGCCATTGTTCTGGAAAGAATGCACCACGCCCTTGGGGAGGCAGATCGCATCCCCGGCCGATGCCGTCACGGTCTTCCCACCCACCTGAACGGTGAGCGTTCCTTGCTGCAAGTAAAACGTCTCCTCCTCGCGGGTATGAATGTGCGGTGGATTGCCGCATCCCGGCGGAACCGATAGCTCTGCCATGAAGAAGGCCCCTCCGGTTTGCTCCCCGGTGATGAGAAATTGAAGTTGATCGATAGGGCTCCGGTAAACCGGTCCTGTTCCTGCCTGCGCCACGATTTCTTTTATCATGAGTGTGAACTCCTTTCATCCCGTAATGGGAGAGGAGGCCGCCGGTTTGTATCACTCATTTGAGATTTTTTTGAAGCGCTAAGCTTGGCGATGGATATGACAGACCCACCCGTGCTCCAGCCGGATACCGTGGCTCGGCTGATGGGAAACTTCCGCGGCGGCGACCATGAGGCCGCGGGGCAACTAGTCGAGCTTTTCTACCCAGAACTTCGCCGGATCGCGGCCGCGCGCATGCGGGCGGAACGTCCAGATCACACGTTACAGCCCACGGCGGTGGTACACCAGCTCTATCTCGAATTGGTCAAAGTCAAAGCCCTGCGCCCGGCCAGTTCGGGCGGAGCGGACGAAAAGGCTGCATTCCTGGGGCTTGCTGCCTACCTGATGAGGCAGTTGCTGATTCATCATGCGCGGCCACTTTCGAAGCGAGCGCAGAAAGATGAGCTCCCGGATCTGGCTGGCCCCGATCCCTCCTCGCAATATTCGCTGCTTGAGATCGACGACATCTTGAATCGTCTGGCCTCCATCAATCCGGCACTCCGTCGTGTGGTGGAACTTAGGGTTTTCGAAGGCCTCACGCGCGAGGAGATCGCCCAGGAGATGGGCTGCGGCACGGCTACGGTCGCCCGCCATTGGAACTTCGCCCGAAACTGGCTCGAAGGAGCGTTGGCTGGGACGCCAGCACCGTGACGGACGAACGCTGGCAGGTAACGTACGCGATCTACGAGGCCGCTGCATCACTCGCCGAACCGGAACGGCAGCAGTACGTCCACGCTGCGGCCCCCGATGCGGAAATCGCCGGCAAAGTTCTGGCCATGCTTGACGAGATGAAAATTACGGACGAGTCGAATGCTTTTCCCGAACCCGCGAATACAAGAGAAGATGCCCTCGCTCCGCCCTTGCTAGTTCCCGGATCTCATTTGGGCCCATATGAAATTCTAGACTGCATTGGCCGGGGTGGCATGGGTCTTGTGTATCGAGCCCGCGACCCGCGGCTTGATCGTCAGGTTGCCATAAAGCTCCTGTTGCCCGACATGGCCGCTGACCCGCAAGCCCGCGAACGCTTGCGCCGTGAAGCTTTGGCCGCCGCCGCGCTCGATCATCCGTTTATTTGCAAAATCTTCGAAATTGGTGAAGACGGCGATGCGCTGTTTCTGGTCATGGAATATATCGCGGGCGTAACTCTGCATCGCCGCCTGCAGAACGGCCGTATGCCTCTCTCCGAGACGCTTCGAGTAGCCGGGGAGATGGCAGACGCCTTAGAGGAAGCCCACATCAAGCGATTGTTGCACCGCGATCTGAAGCCCAGCAATATCATGATCACCCACCAGGGTCACGTGAAGGTTATGGATTTCGGTCTCGCTAAACGGATCGCGGATCGGCCGCCCGATGCCAACTCCACTGTTTCTGTGGAAATGCGGTCCGCGCAATTAACTGTTCCGGGAACCCTTCTCGGCACGCCGGACTACATGTCGCCGGAGCAAGTGAAGGGCCTGACGCTCGATGTACGCTCCGACCTGTTTTCCTTCGGCGTGATTCTGGCCGAGATGATCAGCGGCCGGAATCCGTTCCGCAAGTCATCCATGGCGGAAACTCTGTCCGCGGTGCTTCGCGATTCGCCTGATTTCGGTGGCGATATCCAGCAGGGCGTAACGGTTGAGGGCTTGGTTGTCATGGCCCGGCGCATGCTCGCCAAAGATGCCGCGCAGCGCTACGCGTCCATCGCTGAGATGCGCGCAGATCTTGCACGGCTGGCCGCTTTATCGCAAACCGCCGACGCACCGATCTCCGCGGAGAAGCGGCCGGCCGATAGCATCCGGCCAATCGGGCGCGACGCGGACCTGAAACAGTTGACCCGGCAATTGGAAGAGGCTCTCGCCGGGCGCGGCTCGCTGATCCTGATCGGCGGAGAACCAGGCATCGGCAAAACCCACCTGGCTTCCGCTCTGTTGGATGCCGCACGCTCGCGTGGAGCTTTTGCAATTACCGGCCACTGCTATGAAATGGAGGGTTCCCCTCCATACTTGCCGTTCATTGAAATGCTGGAACACAGCGCCCGGAGCGTACCGCCCGATACGTTCCGCTATGGCCTCGGCGACGATGCGCCGGAAGTGGCCAAGCTGATGCCCGAGCTGCGGCGAATGTTTCCCGATATACCCCCGGCATTGCAGTTGCCGCCGGAACAACAGCGGCGATTTCTTTTTAACGGGTATCGCGGGTTCGTGGAACGCTCGACGCGTCTCACGCCCATGGTGGCGTTGTTTGAAGATCTGCAGTGGGCCGATGAGCCGACGCTTTTGCTGCTGCAACATCTGGCGCAGACGGTAGCGGCAATGCCGATGCTGATGATCGGCACGTATCGCGACGTGGATTTGGAGGTCGGGCGTCCGTGCGCCAAGATGCTAGAGTCGCTGTTGCGGCAAAAGCTCGGCACACGCATTTTGCTGCGGCGTCTGCCAGTGGCCGGAGTGGAGGAGATGCTGAGGGCGCTGGGCGCGCAGCAGCCGCCGCCTTCGTTGACGCGCGTGGTGTTCGAGGGGACCGAAGGCAATCCGTTTTTCGTCGAAGAAGTATTCCGTCATTTGGCCGAAGAAGGCAAGCTGTTCGATGAAAACGGCGCTTTCCGCCCGGGTCTCCGGGGTAACCAACTGCAAGTGCCGGAAGGCGTGCGGCTCGTATTAGGCCGGCGCCTGGGGCGGCTGAGTGAGGATGCGCGCCGAATTCTGACAACAGCCGCCCTGATCGGCCGAGTGTTCTCGCTGGAACTGCTGGAGGAGCTAGAGAAGACCCAGCCAGACGCAGCACTGGAGGCCGTAGAGGAAGCCGAACGCGCACACCTGGTGGAAACCGAACGGCGCGGACGGCAGACCCGCTATCTCTTTGTTCATGAGCTGGTCCGGCAGACGCTTTCCGAGACGCTGTCGGCCCCCCGCCGCCAGAGGCTGCATGCGCGGGTGGCCCAAGTGATGGAGCGGGTATATGCAGCCACCATCGACGCGCACACCTCCGCGCTGGCGCATCATCTGTACCAGGCGGGATCGTCCGTGGATCGGGAAAAGACGATCCATTTCCTATCGCAGGCTGCGACGGAGGCGAGCAAAGCGGCCGCCCACGAGGAGGCTCTGGATCACATAGAAAACGCTATCTCCCTGTTCGAAGACGAACGCTCGGCACGCGTGGCCCATCTACATGCGCGGCGTGCAGGCGCGCTGGGAAGCCTGTGGCGGAGTCAGGAAGCTGTTCAGGAGTATGAGCGCGCCCTGGCGCTCTACGACGCATCGGGCGAACACCTTCGGTTCGTTGAAACCTGCGTACCACTCGCGATTTTCCTCGTGCGAACTGGGCAACTGCAAGACGCGAGGGCCGTCGTCAATCGGGCCGCTCGACACGCCAAGGATGCCCCGGTTTCCATCCGATGCGGCCTGTTGGCGCTCGAAGCCAATACTGGCGCTACGGTTGGTGAAATCGATAGAGCCCTTGAGCTTTTCGATGAACTGCACAGAACTTCCGAAAATGAGTTGCCCCCCGGCGTCATTGGTCTTGTCACTGAACAAGAAATGTATACTCGCTACGACGCCGGTCAATTGGATCTCTGTGAGGCGGTTGCCCGTAAAGCCTCCCAGATCTTTGAACATGCAGGCGATGTGTGGTCACTGGCTGACATCGCAATAGGAGTCTATTCTCCGCCACTCCTATCCGGCCGGCCGGCGGAAGCGGAGAGGCTGATACACGAAACCATTCGGCGCGCCACGCAAGTCGGACATGACGTCGCGAAGTTTTGTGCGCTCGCCGCCCTACCTGTCGTTGACCTCGCCAAGGGGGACTTGGAAAGTGCCGAGCGAACGGCCAGAGAAGCTTTGGCGTTTGGGGAGTCCTCTCACTTCGGATGGCTGTTCACGGCCGAAACGAGCTTGGGTGGCGTCCTCCTATATCGAGGCCAGTCCGAGGAGAGCCTCTCGCTGTTGACTAAAGCCGCTTCCGGACCAATAACCCATTTCAGCGGCTTTCCGCAGGGACTGCTGACTTTGGGCATGACTGTGGCTAAGAGGGATGACGCGGCGAACGCCTGCACCGCCGCGATGCGGTTCCTGCCCCGGCCGGGAACCAGTCGCGGAACCGGGGCGTGGCATGCGGTTCTCAGCCTTACCGAAGCGCTCTGTCTCAGTGGTCGTCGCGAAGAGGCTGGACGCTTACAATCAGAAGCAGAGAAAATCGCCGCCGAATGGGATTGCAGCATGGTGGGGTTCCCTGTTCTGACGGCTGCGGGTATCGCGGCAGCCTGCGCTGGAAATTGGACGTCTGCCGAAAAGCATCATCGCGCGTCCATCGCGCGCATGGAGGCCGTGCCCTACGTTACGGCACAGCCGATCGCCCGCTACTGGTATGCGGACATGCTAGCCCAACGTGGAGGACCTGAAGATATCGAGGCGGCCAAGACGCTACTTCAGGCTTCAATCGTCGCGAGCGATGCGATCGGACTCGCGCTGTATGGTCGGTTGGCGCGGCAGAGGTTCGCACAAATCGCGTAGGATTTCGGCGTGGCGCGGACCGAGTGGGGGATGTAAAAATCAAAACCGACAATGTCGGTTCTTCGCAGGCTCTTGAGTGTTTGCGGTGGAAGGCAGGCAGGGGCGATCCACGCGAGAACTTTTGTACCGATTTTGTACCAGATACCTGCTTTTGAGGCTTTTGACGACTTCAGCGACTTTGTATAATCAATAAGTTGCAGGGATTGAAAATCTTGTCAAGTTCGTGGTTCGATTCTCACGCGCGCCTCAAAAACGAACGAGAGCGTCAGTTCATGTTCGTTATCGTTGCCGTCGTCCCGTCGAACTTAGTGATGCTGATCCTAAACGGCTCATTATAGGACTTCGCGCGGTCCTGTAACACGCTTAGCGCAACCTGCTCGCCCAGCAGAATCGACCAGTAAGTCGAACTTCGGAAATGAATCCCGGCATGGATTCCGTGACCGAATGAAATGTTGTACGCCAGCTTGTTCAGTTCGCCGTTGATCTCCAGAGCGTCGCGGTCCGCGCCCATATAGACATCCAGCGCTGTGCCATCCGTGCCGGGCACGACCACGTCCTGCTTCGCAGCCATCAGCAGCGGACGAATTTTCTGGCTGCAGTCGAAGAAAAATTTGACCGCGGTTATACACGCCCCGCCCACTGTTCCGTGACCCGTCGGATAGCAGGGATGCGTGGGCGAGCCCTCCGGAAAGGCCTGCGGAAGCAGGTAGCTGTCGTACATCGAGTAAATCATGGGAAGCACGGCGGAGTTCAGTACGTCCGCGTGCAGCGCCGCTGCCGCCTGCGGCATGGGCGTGGACTTCGTCAAGTTCGCATGCACCAACGCGCCATACTCCTCCGGCCGGGGCCGCAGGTTCACCATCCATTTGTGGAACCACGCAGCCTTGAGCGCTCGTGTCGCCATCTCCGTGAGGGTCCCAACCGCGTCCGGCCCGCCCAGCGTTCCGAAGCCCTTTTCTGTCTTGGAGCCGTTATATGGGTTGCCCGGGTTCGATGGCGTGTTGATTCCCGTCAGCACCAGAGTCGCGACCAGGTACGCCTGATAAAGCACGTCCACGTGTGTATACGCGGCCAGATCCCGCCCGGCGCGGATAAAGCGGTGCGTCGGGTCGAAGGCGGGCTTCCGCCCCGAGTCCCCGCCATTCTGGATCAGCTCGAATTCGATGAGCGAGGTCATGAAGTCGCTTCCACCCGAGTCCGCTGCAAGAAACGTCTGGTATTGCTGGTTGAGTAGCTGAGCGCCGAGGAACGCCGGCTGCAGCAGGAACTGCGAGATATATGGTCCCTGAACGTTGCCGTCGCCAGGCACAAACTGCCCGCGAAACAGGTTCTGCGGAGTTACCGGGAAAGGGAATTGTTGATTGCCGGCGCTGCGGAGAAACGAGAGCTTATTCATGTCGGCGACGGCCTTCGCCGCCATTGGATTGACGGGATAATCGGTGAACGGGACGTCTCGAAGCAGCGCCCCCCAGTAATGCTCCACCGCCTCGGCCGCGGTCTGCGCGCTGGCCACGCTCGGAGCCGCCGGAATGATCGTCGCATGCGAGTCCAGACCTTCCAGGTCGAAGGCCAGCGCTCCCTGCGGTCCATTCTCTTTCGAATTTGGTCCTCCTCCCGGCGTCCCGACCAAAATATTTTCAAAGTCGGAGAACTCGCCAGTCTGGAGCGCGTTAATCAGGCTTTGTACGGCTGCTTTGTTAGGAACGCCGAGGGCGTCATGCAACAGCGCTTTGCTGTAGTTGCCGCTAAAGTCCGTGAACCGCTCCGCATCGCCATTGTCCGGCTGCGCTCCCGCCGCGATCCGCTCTGCCGAAGCTGTATCGGTCCGGTAGTCGAGGCAGGCTTCCGCCCGCTTGTTAGGGTTGTAAGACACGACTGAGGCATCTAACTCGGACTCTTTGCCTCCCAGAACCGGCCGGAGCGCAATGGCAGCGGCAGCGACGGCGCTGCCTCCGAAGTTTCTTCTAGTTACTTTCCTCATTCCGGTCCCCGAACCGGGCGAGGTACTTTGTAGATTGTCCATATGCTATTCTGCTTCGAATTCCCCCGACCGCGCAAATCCGCAGCCCAGTTTGCGGCTTAGTACTTCCACAACCGCTCACGGCGGCACAAGTAGTGAATGATATAGGACGTTGCCATTCGTACCCGCGCCCGGCGAGTCCGTTGCGCGCGAGTTTCTCCAGAGGAACGCAGGTACACATCGAACTACCGATCTCGGCACCGCTCTGAAATCAACGCGTTGGTCTTTGGACTTCTTCTCCAGCGCGGCGAAAAAGCGTCACTTCGAGGCGATGGTGGGGTTCACCCAGCCGTTCTTCATCACGTCGTGCGACGGACGGAAGCTGAGATAGTCCACATGATCGGGAATATCGGCCCATCCATGTATTACACCCGGCGGAACGATCAGCACGTCACCGGCCTTCAACTCGACTTTGCGTGAGCCAACCGCCAAGCCGCCGCAGCCCGGGCCGTTCGGTCCGCCGTCGGGGTTGGCCGTGCTGTGCCGGCCATTGACGACATGGCCATCAATGAACGCGGTGCCGCCGCCAGAGACGATGTAATAGCCTTCGGTCTGATTATCATGCGTAATGGCCCCCGGAATTGCATCCGCCGGCGGATTTGCCATCTGTTCTCCGCACGGGACGGTTTGGGCCGCTGCTTTGCCCGCTCCGGCGGCAGGCGCGGGCGGCGGGTTCCGAGTGGAGGCACGATGAATGATGCCCAACTCCATGCTCCAGCCGTCGCCGATATCGACAACCTTCGCATTCTCGTCACGGACCCGCTGAGATTGTTCCGTGGCGCTGATCTTGTCGATCTCAGCCTTGGTGATGACGGTAGCGGTCGTCGGGTTTCCCGGCCTGGGCTGGGCGTAGACCGCCACAGGAATCAGAACCGCCGACGTAAGCAAAACTCTGAGCGCAGGGTTTTTCATAGCGTTCCTCCTGAACCTTTATAGCGCGGGAGAAACTCGCGCACAACGGACTCGCCGGGCGCTGTGCGCTCTCCACTGACTCAGCGCACAACGCAGCCCGGCGCGGCGGGGAGTCAGAGATTCCCGTGAACGCCCGGTCCCGCGCCGGGCTCTGTGCGCTGACCGCCGGTCCACATCCCGCCGCAACTTCTTCTGCGCGGTAACGGATCGTCGATTAGCGCCCGTCCTTCGACGAGATTTGCACGAAGAAGCCGTCGGGATCCCTGAGATTGACCGTCGAGCCGCCGGTATTGGCCTGATACGCATCTCTCGCTTTGGCGTCCGGCGACTCGCTGTTGATTTTGTCAGCGAGGCCTTTTGCAGCGGCCCGATCCATATGTTCGACTGCCACTGAGAAATGTGTGATCACGCCCTTCTGTGCGGCCACTGAATCGATGCTGATGTACCCGTCAGGCAAGTCCATATGGATACCCGTACCGGCGTCCGTGGCCGGCCAGCCTTTTGTGACCCCGAAAAGTCGTTCATAAAACGCGAAGGAGCGCGGAACATCGCTGACCGTTAGCGCGACGTGGTTGATGGACAAGCCGCGAACGATTGGACCGGAAGCCCGGGCGCCGTCCTGCGCCAGGGTAGACGTCGGCAATGCAAGTGCCGCCAACGCTTGGACAAGATGCCGGCGCGTCATCCGGCCGCGGTCATACTGGTCAAACAATGAATCAACCATGGAGTTCATTAGCGGTACCTCCCGATCAATCATTGTCGCTCATCCTCGGGTTCGGAGAGCACATTCGCGCTGTTCACGTTCAACTCAACGCGGTGGCGACACGTTCGGGCTTCTCGGCGTTCAGCCGATGCTGGGACGCGATTTCGCTCCGGCGGATGAGCTCCCCGGCGCGCCGATGGTTGCGATTCTCAACCATCGCTTTTGGGTGAGCCGCTTTGCAGCCGCGCCGATATCGTCGGCATGATACCAGCGCGGCGAGCGATGAACGTCGATCCGGCTATCGCGCTCCGCCACGACTGAGCTAATCGCCAGA
Source organism: Bryobacteraceae bacterium (assembly GCA_036521975.1). Taxonomy (GTDB): domain Bacteria; phylum Acidobacteriota; class Terriglobia; order Bryobacterales; family Bryobacteraceae; genus Palsa-187. Next base: position 9,612 of record DATDGT010000001.1, on the reverse strand, counting down.
GAGGTCGGCGGGCATGACGGAACCATTGTAATTGCCGCCTCAGCGTCCAAGGGATGGGCGCCTATCGTTAGCCGGGAAAGGCTCCTTTCGCAAAGCAGGCTAGAATCGAATCCATTATGCGTCTAAAGATCGTGCAAGGCGGGGAGCCGGTCCTTCGCCGGCAAGCGCGGCCGTTGACGCCAGAAGAAATCGTGACGGCCGAAACGCAGCAACTGATCGCGTGGATGAAAGAGACGATGTACGATGCCCCCGGCGTCGGCTTGGCGGCTCCCCAGGTCGGTTTACCGCTTCAACTCGTTGTCATCGAGGACCGCGCTGAGTATCTCAAGGATATCCCCGTCGAGTTGCTGGCTTCTCGGGAGCGGCGACCTGTACCGTTCCTGGTTCTGATCAATCCCACCATCGTGTGGTCCTCCGAGGAGCGGGTGGAATTCTTTGAAGGGTGCCTCAGCCTTTCCGGCTTTAACGCTCTGGTAAAGCGGTCGCGCGCGGTAACAGTGGAGTGCCTCGACGGCCAGGCGCATCCGCAACGGATCGAGGCACAGGGCTGGTTCGCGCGCATCCTGCAGCATGAGATCGATCACTTGAACGGCACCCTCTACATTGACCAAATGGAGCCGCGCTCGTTCATGAGCGTCGAGAATTTTAACCGGCATTGGAAGGATCTGCCAGTGACGACGGTGCGGGAGCGCTTGGGAATTTGACTGTGTGGCAAGCGCACAGCGAATGCGTTGTGCGCGTGAACTACGAGCCTACTTTGTCTGTGGTACTGACGCCGGACTACTCCTGGGCTGCGTGCGTCCCTTTCCCATTGATGCGCATGCTGCTGTAATCTGAAGGCATGCGGGTATCAGTCATTATCTATTCCTGCGCCGTCGTTGCGGGCGCAAATCTCATGGCCGCTCCGGGTAGCCCGATTGCAGATGCGGCGATGCGCGGCGACAAAGCGGCTGTCGCAAATTTGCTGGAACGAAGGGCGGACGTGAACGCGCCGCAGGCGGATGGCGCGACGGCGATCCAGTGGGCGGCTTATAAAAATGACCTGGCGATGGCCGACCTGCTCATCTTGGCACGCGCCAACGTCAAGACTCCCAATCGCGACGGGGCCACCGCTTTGCAACTGGCCTCCATCAATGGGAGCGCTCCCATGATCGAAAAGCTGTTGGCGGCTGGAGCGGACCCCAATGAGCGATCACCGCGCGGCGAAACTCCCCTCATGTTTGCGTCCCGGAACGGCAATCTCCCAGCGATCAAGCTTCTCCTCGACCACCAGGCCGATGTCAACGCGAAGGAAACGATGCGCGGCACAACGGCTCTGATGTGGGCCGTGGAGCAGCGGCATGCCGATGCCGTGCGGCTGCTGGTGGATCGCGGAGCCAATACGATGGCCATCACCAATCCGGATAATAAGGGCGGCACGGCATACCTCGCGCCGAGTGTGCAGCAGCGGGCGGCTCAAGACCGTGGGTTTGGTGTGCGAAATCCTGGAGGGCGCGGCGGGGCGGGCCGTGGCGGAGCGGCAGCCCCAGGTAACCCGGACGACTTGGCGGCGGCGGATTCCGCGGCGGCGGAAGCTGCCTTCGGCCGCAACCAGCAGAACACGAACGGAGGCGGCCTGACGCCTCTCGTGTTTGCCGCCCGTGAGGACTGTTTTGATTGCGCCAAATTTTTGATCGAAGCCGGCGCGGACGTGAATCAGACCACTCGCTATGGATGGACTCCTTTGCTCACTGCTACGCAGAACAGCCATTATCAGCTTGCGAAATATCTCCTGGATCACGGAGCCAAGCCCAACATTCGCAATAACGGCGGCTGGACGCCTCTGTATCTGGCCGTGGATAATCGCAACATTGAAGGCGGCGACTATCCGGTTCGCGGCGCCGATATGGATCACCTGGAATTTATAAAGCTGTTGATCGACAAAGGTGCGGACGTGAACGCCAGAATTTGCGGAGTGGAATCGACGCCCGCGGAATGCAAGGGCGATAGCACCGAAACCCGAACGATTTTCACAATGCAATGGCTATATGAAGCGGGCGCGACCGCGTTCCTGCGAGCCGCGCAATCCGCCGATCTTCCAGTGATGAAGCTGTTGCTGGCGCACGGAGCCGATCCGAAAACTGAGACGTCCAATGGCGATACCGCCTTGATGGTCGCATCGGGAATCGGTTGGGTGGAGGGCGTGACGTTCGAGTGGTCTGAGGCGGACGACCTGGAGGCGGTGAAAATGTGCCTGGATCTCGGAATCGACCCCAATATGGCCAATAAAGACGGACGCACCGCGCTCCACGGCGCGGCGCACAAAGGGCGCAACGCAGTGGTGCAGTTGCTGGTGGACCGTGGCGCGAAATTGGACGCCCGCGACAACGGCAGCCGCGATACCTTCACCGGAGCCTTATTTGGGCACACCTGGATGCCGGTGGATTACGCGCGAGGACTGGTGAGAGTCGGCGTGCAATCTGCCATCGCCCACCCGGAGACGGAAGCGTTCCTTATAAAGCTCATGAACGAGCGCGGAATTCCCGTGCCTCCTCCCAGCGGCAAAACCATTTGCCTCGCCGGCGCCGAGCTGTGCAATGGCGCCCCGCAAAACTAAAGTCCCAGACCTCCAGCCGTCGCGCATCGGATCTTCACTCCCGGGTCGGGCGGACCTGTGCTGCCTGTCGGGGATGCCAATGTCGCCCTGGCGATCTGCGCGGACACCACGCACCCGCAGCACGCGGCACGCGCTGTGGCGCGTGGGGCGAATGTCTATGCGGCCAGTATTTTGATCACTGAAAGCGGATACGCAGCGGACACAGATCTCCTGCGAAATTACGCGTTGGATCACAAAATGGCTATCTTGATGGCGAACTATAGCGGCGTGACCGGAGGGTGGATATCGGCAGGCAAGAGTGCCATCTGGTCTGAAAACGGTGCGCTCGTGACTATAAGCAGAGGAACGGGAGAGGACTTGGTCGTTGGCACGAGGCGAAACGGTGTATGGGATGGCATCGTGTTACCCGCACCGTGAGCCTGACAGAGATAGGGACGAGCGTGCGATCGGGAGAGTCCTGGCCCCAATTGGCAAGGGGGAGTCTCCCCTTGGTAAGATAACTCCCGGATACAGGGAGGGCACCATGATCTCGACTTTCTTCAGCACGCGTAACTGCTTCAGTATTCGTGCGTGGGCCATCGCGGGCTTGATCGCGCTGTTCGCGTGCGGCGGGCGTAACGCTCTCGCGCAGTCAAGCGCCCTAACCCCCGCTTTTTTGGAGCATCCGGCGGTGACGCCGCCGCTGCTGTTCCGCGAGATCTGGCAGCAGCCGCCCCATACGGGACCGCTAAATGACGAGAATCGCCGCATCACGCAGCAGGCCCTGACCAACCCGGACTTGGAACTGCGGCTTTACGGCACGGATGCGCGCGACATACAGGCGACCGAGCACAACGGCATCCCCGACCTCTGGAACGGCTTCACGACTTCGCCCGTGGCACTGACGCTGAGGTACAAGAACGCCTACCTCGATCTGACGGGCCTGACCAGGATGCGCTGGAGAACGCGCACCGAGAATCTGCACGTGCTGCATCCGGTCGTGAAGCTCGCCGACGGCAAGCTGCTCGTCGGCAGCCAGACGTTCCAGAGCCCACAGAGGCGGATGGTGGGTTCGGACGGTTTCACGGGCGATTTCGTGGTGTCCGAGGTGACGTTCGACGATCAGCGCTGGTTCGAGCTCGATCCGGAGAGGGTCGTCGTAAAGCTGGAAGTCAATAACCCGGACCTGAGCCGAGTGGACGAGATCGGTTACGTCGATCTCATGCCCGGCGGTGGACACGGTACCGCCGGATGCTCCAACGTCTCATGGATCGAGGTGTACGCGACGCCACGCAAGCGTTGAGCGGGCGGAACACTTGGCCATCGCGGTACATACCACCGAAGATGGCATCCGCTCTCGCGAAGCCCTGATCGGCGAGGCTGAACCCCAATCCAACATCTTTAGCACCGCTGCCGGATTGGGCAAGCCCAAATGTGGCGAAGGGAGAATTCGGCGATTTTCGGCTTCAGCCAGACCCTTCAGCGCAAAGAGAACCTGTGCTATGATGCTTTCGCGCTAAACCGATCACGGTCATCTGCGTGGCACGCTGACGCTTCGCGCCCAGCACCTGCGATTACGATCAATGATCAAGGAGGACGCCGATTATGGCTTCGACAAGACGCACCGTACTGGCAGTGGGAGCTGCGGCAGCGGTCGCCATCCCACGCGTATTTGCTCAACAGACAGGACAAAGAGGAACGGGCAAGTTTTATGAGAGAGGCCCTGTTCGCATCTACTACGAGGAGGCCGGTTCCGGCTTCCCACTATTGTTGATCCCGGGCGGCGGATTGAACTCCACGATCTCCGCCTTGGCCAACCCCTTCAATGCTATCGAGGAGTTCAAGGGAGAGTACCGCTGCATCGCTGCGGACCTGCGCAACGCCCCCGGCGGCCAATCCACCGGCCCCGTCGAGGTTGACCGGCCGTGGGAATCCTACGCCGACGACCAGCTCGGCCTGATGGATCATCTGGGCATCGACAAGTTCATGGTGATGGGTTTCTGCATTGGCGGCCCATTTATCTGGGGTCTTCTGAAGCGCGCACCTAATCGTATTGCCGGCGCTGTCGTGGCACAACCCGTGGGCTGGCGTCCGGAGATGCGCGACCCAAAGTATCCAGGCGCATTTTGGAAAGGCTGGCCCGCGCAGATCACTGCGAAGCGGCCCGAAATCCCTCTGTCGCAGGCCGAACAGTTTACCGTACGAATGTTTGAAACGAATCCGGACTTCGTCTTCACCGTGACGCGCGAATTCGTACGGAGTTGCCAGAACCCGGTCCTCATACTACCGGACGACGTCCCAGCGCACCCATTAGCTCCCGCCATGGAGTGCGCAATGCTCGCTCCGCAAGCCGAAGTCAGCATATTTCCGTGGAAAGAGCCAAAGGAACGGATTCCGCTGGCAGTGCGCCAAATTCATTCCTTCCTCCGGGCACACCGGCCCGCTTAGGACCCGGTATCCGTACCACGACAATTCGACAGGCTGCTAACAGCTTGTCTCGTCAGCGATCGCTCCCATTCGTTGATGTTGCGGGACTTACTGAGCCGCGCCCCTCAGCAAGCGCCACCCTCGCCTGTAGCACCCGCATGGCGGCCTCGAGTTCCGCGATGCGTCGGGCTTGCACGGCCTTTTCCGCCTGCAGCCGCGCGCCTTCCGCTTCCAAAGCTTGCCGTTGCTGCTCCGATAATTTCAGCTCTTCGGGATCCGGTTTTTTCAACGGCGCAGTCCCCAGGAATCGAGAAGCCTCCTCCTCTGTACGCCGCACGGCATTCTCCATTCTCAATCGAACTTCGACGCTTCCCGATTTGCGCTCATAGACAAAGGTGCCGCGCCCGAGATCCTGCGGATTCAGATCGACGGTGCTCGAGTCCTCGCCGTCCGCGATGTACAGCCATCCTCTTACGGCCTTCACCACCGGACGCACGTTGCGATTCCACTCGATTCTGAGCTGCCCGTCTTTGTCGAGCAAATCGAGCCCCAGCCGCTGCGGTGCCGGGTTCCCTTGCACCAGTCGCACCGAGGCCCACCCCAGACCGCCTACCGCCAAAACCCACACCGCCAACCACACCCAAACCAATCTCCGCCGAACAAGCCTTGCCCTTCGTGGGGCAGGCTTTGCAGACTCCAGCGGCGCAGGTTCGGGCGGCGCGGCCTGCAATGGGGCATGTTCCAGTGGAGCAGGCTTCAGCCTGCGATGGGTTTCAGCCCGCCCAGCGCCGAACCCAAGACGATTAGGGAGTTCGAACCCCAGCTTTGCCTGCCCGCCATCCCGCCGGACAAAGAACGCTCCACTCGTTGTTGCCCCGTGCCGTGGGTGCACCACCAGCGTGACCTGCCATGGCTCGGGAAAGTAAGTCGAATAGATTTCGATATCCGGCGCCGTCATCTCTATGCCTACACGGGTATGCGAGACGAACCATCCGAGGGGAATCAGTTTCTTGAGCTCTCGATCGTTTTCCGAGTCTGCGATCTGTTCGCGTAGCGCGGCACGATCGGCCTGGGAAAGAACAAAACCAGGTCCTTGCGCATACTGACAATCAATGGGCCGGACGGCTTCGATGCGAATGGCCTCCCGCCGGCGCGTTCCGTACAGAATCCCGCCGATTTCCCGCCCGCGATGCGCTAACTTCCCGAAACCCTCCCACGCCTGAGATCGAATTTCTTCCAAGGCCACAGTCGAGCATTCGATGGCTAAGGGAACGTCCGGAAGGTTCCAGGATTCGAGCTCCGGTACGGCCCACCTTTCGTTCAATTCCGGAATTCTTTTTAAGTTCACATTGCCCTCGTTTTTCGCGTGCGTTGTTTGGCGTGCGCGCCGCGGCTAATTGAATCGGGCGCTCGACAGTGCATCCGCCGCGGCGATGCTTCTCATGCCACCGTTCTTTTTCGCTTGGCGAGCGTCGTGGAGAGCCTTGCGGATTATTGCCAGGACGAGCTCACTACCCTTGGCGTATCCGAATTTGGAGACGTAGCACCCGGCTATTATCAAGGCCGCGCGCAATTCATCGTTAGATCGTTCAAGCTCAGACGCCACTCTATTTAGTGCCGGTTGGAGCACGAAATTCTCACGCGACCCTTCGCCGTTCGCTCTTGCCGCTGCTAGCTTAGTACTCCGTTTCAATTCAAAAATCCGGCCACGTATTCGAGAGCAATATGGGGCAGCGCCCTGCGCTGCGGCGGGCCCTCGGCCCGCCCGGTGCAGGCGGCCTGGGAGGCCGCCGCATGCCGAGGGCCTGCCCGACCCAAATATGCTTACTGCGCGGCGCTGGTGCGAGCCGAGGGCGCACCCCGCAGGTTTTCCTTTTTGACCAGCGTTCTTGGGTCCGTGCCTCTCGGCACGAGCACAATTATGCCTCCGCCGAACATCTCTTCCCAAATCTGCTGGCCCCAGCGAACCGTCGCGGACGCATCGGGGTTGTTCGGATTGTTGGGGGAATTGTCCCAGTGGCCGTCCATCTCCAGACGAGTACCGGCGGGAAGTTGCAGAGGCTTCGCGAAGCGATAACCGGGCTGCCAGGCATAATCGAAGCGCGGGACGTTCAGCAGGATTTCCGACTCACCGGTGGGATACACCGCGCGATAGACAAAATCCTTTCCACGCAAGTGCATGTGAGGGTTCAGAGAGGCAAGCACAACAGGCTTCGCGAAGGTCACAGATCCGTGGCCGGGCGCGTTCGCATCGCCCGGCATAATCGCCAGGTTGCCCGCATTTGTACTGCCCGCATCGCCGGCCAACACTTGTATCAACTGGTTCTTCGGTTCCGCCGCCGCCAGTTCCAAGCCCACTCGGGTTTGATCGGCAGTTTCCGTCCCGTTGGTGGTGTAGTGCATGTTGAAGATCAGATAGGAGCCGGCGGGAATGAGAACAGCGGCATCGTAATCGTCGAATCGACGCGCCGGTGCGCCGGGTCCAAGTCCAACCAGAGCCTCGGCGTTCAATCCGCGAGGCAGCTTTACAGGCTCGCCCGTAGCCAGCGCGTCTAACTCCTTGCTGAAGGGCCCGGGCGGAACGAAGGTAACCGTGGAGTGATGCACCACCGACCGCGCGCCGGCGCGCACTTCAGCGGCGGCCACCCAGGTGTCCTTGGTGAAATGCGTAGGAACCACGAAATCCAGCCACGGAACCACGGCCTTCGTGGGCACTGTGTAAGGCTTCAGCAGCGAGACGACGACGTCCGGCTTGATGTTCCAGCCCTCACGCCATTCGCCTGGAGCGGGCTTGTCTTTCGCCTCGCCTTCCGGGGCTCCGGCATCTACCCAGGCGACGATGGTTTGGATATCGGCGTCTTCGAGCCGCGGATCGTTTACGAAGTGTCCATACTTCGGATCGGCGAACCATGGCGGCATCTTACGAGACAGCACGGCCGTTTTTATCGCCTTTGCCCACGGACGAGCGCTTTCGTAGGTCAACAGCGAAAACGGCGCAGCCTCGCCAGGACGGTGGCAGACCTGGCAATTCTTCTGCAACACCGGCAGCACGTCTCTATTGAAGGTCGGCTGAGTCACGGCGGGCGCGGCGCTAAGCGCAACAGCACATCCGAGAGAAAGCATCGGCAAACGCATCATGCTTACTGATATCACATGCTTACTGATATCACATGTGAGTGTAAACTCAAAGCCACCCGGCTCAATGCCATCACTCCTCCGGCGCGAACGCCAACAGCACATTACCCGCGATGCCGGCCCGCCCATAACCGGAGTTGACGAAAACCATGCCACCCACTACCACTGGACCCGGACCGTTGAGCGACCCACCAGTGCCTGGAACGCCGTTCACCGTCTGATACTCGCGGACCGTATCGAAGTCCCACAGGACCCTGCCCTCTTCAGCGCTATAGGCGCGCAGGTGGCCGTCCAGCGAACCGGAAAACACAACGCCGGGAATCGCGGTCACCGCGGCAGATTGCGCTGGACTGCAACCCGGCCTCTGTCCGCACGCGACTGGAGGAGTGTACCAGACTTTTTCGCCGGTGCCGATGCGCAGCGCCGTCAGACCACCGCCCTGCGTCGGGTCGAGAGGTCGTGGACGAGGATCCAGAGGGTCGGCATTGGACCCTGCGAGCCGGACCACATCCGAGCTTGCGGCGTAGAGCTTTTGCCCATCACTCGCCATGCCCCACTGCACGCCACCGTTAACGCCTCCCTTGGCGACACGAATCTGCCAGACGACCTTCCCCTTGTTGTCAGGATCGAGAGCGTAGACCATTCCTGACTTTTGTCCGGCCAGCAGCAATTCGCGGCCGTTGCCGTCTTTTTCAAGTAGAACCGAAGATCCATAATCGTGGTCGGGTCCCGGACAGTTGTTCTTTTGGTTGCAAGACGAGTTCCAGACATCCCCGGGCGTCGTCTGCTTGGACCAGGCGATTCGTCCTGTCGCCAATTCGAGCGCCACTACGGCATCGCTCAAATTACTTGCCGGCTCGGAAAAGTTGTCGCCAGTAGTCACGTAGAGAAGGCCACGCTTAGCGTCGATAGTGGGTGCTCCCCAGACGCTGGCCCCCGAAGGTCCCCATTGGTTCTTCGCGCTTTGCCTTGGTCTTTCACGGATTGTGTAAGTCTTCCACACCTGTGACCCGTCCTTGATGCGCAAAGCCGCGACCGCTCCGCGGAAGGTGCAGCACGGATAATCGGGGTTGGAGGTGCGGCCTTCTTCCCAGGAAGCGACACCCACGAATACACTGCCTTGATAAGCCACTGGCGCGGCGGTCAATCGTACCGATTCATTCGGCTCCACTCTCTTTTTCCACAGCAGCCCGCCGGTCTCGGCGTCCAGGGAATAGAACCAGCCGTACTGGTCGCCGAACAGAATCGCATGCCCGTCTCCTATTGGCACAGCCAGAATGGCGGCGCGAACCGGTGCGGATGCCTGGTAGGTCCAGTGTACACATCCGGAGTCAGTGCTTAGGGTCCACGCAAAATTAACTTCCACAGATTCTCACAGATTGGGTGCAATGGTGTAGTTCCACCGCGGCAATATCTTGCCGGGTTTGAGAGCGAGCGATGAGATGAGTCGGCGGTTCGGTTTGAGACCGGTGGGA